>JAGFJK010000395.1 GCA_024102795.1 Pirellulaceae bacterium | reverse complement strand
GATCGGCCTGCAGCGAACCTACGATCTGTCCAACGCGTGGGAGGTCTTCGGACCAGGTTCCAAAAAAATTTCTCCCGATTAACTTGTGTGGTACAACGAGCCGAAGCGGGGAGGGAGCCAGAGGGATTTCAAGGGGAAGAGCTCGCGGAAGCAGATGCCGTCCCAAGTTCCCGGTAGCCACACCCCCTAAACACCGAGGTTCCAACGCCTTAAAAGCTGCACGATCTCCTTCCGGGGAGGGGCCTGCGGGGGTTCGAGCGGAAAACACATTACTCAACACGCACAATGGCCTGCATGACGCTAGAATTCGGGGTGGCTCGTGCTGAGAATCAGGACCTCGCTGTACGTATCCCGCCGGAATTTGAGCGGATGCGGCGAGCGCCGGTTGAGTTCGGAAGCGTGGCGGCTCAGCCCGATTGGTAGAGGGCGCTCAGCAGTCCGTGCTGGCAGAACCCGCCGCCCACGCCGTAGCCCAGGCGAACGCGGACTTCAGGATAATCCTGCGCGAACGCGGCGAGTGACTGCTTGAGCTGCGTCCCCAGGCGTTCGTTCACCGGGTCGATCGCGGCGAACAGGGCACTCATGCTGCCGGCCTGGTGCGGCGCCTGCTTGATTGCCTCGGCCTGCTCGTTCGTCAAACGGTTCGCCTTGACGACCGCCCGCGTCACTTCGTCGCTTCCGACCGCCAGCACGCGGAACCAGAACGACTGTTCCCAACTGACCACGACGTGCGTGCAGTCCGAGCCGACGTCGATCAGCATGGTGCCTGGCAGCTCGCCGGCCGATTCCGCGGGCAAGGCAGAGGCGGAGCGTTCGCACTGGCACCAGTTGTGCAAGGCGATGCAGTCGGATTGGAGGAAGTCGACCTTGATTCCGGCCTCCTGAAAATGTGCCAGGCGGCGTTCGACCTCGAACTGCTTGGCCGCCACGACCAGCACGGCCAGCGGAACCTCCTCGTGGACTTCGCCGTGTTCCGGCAGGACATGATGGTCCCAACACAACTCGTCCAACGGAACCGGAACGCGGTGCCGCACTTCGTGATCCAGAATTTGCTGAAACCGCTTGCCGTCGAGTCGCGGGAGGCGGAGAAAGCGGCCCAGCAAGCGCAGGCCGGGCAGGTTGACGCACACCGGCTCGTTCGGCTCCAAGGGGTGCGCCTGGCGGAGCTGGCTGAGTGCCTCCGTTTGGGTTCCGGTCGCGGGCAAGGTGCCGGTGTGCCGATCCGACTGCCGATTGACGGGCAGCCAGACACAGCGATCCACGACCACTCGCTCGTCGGCCGTGACGCTCAATCGCACGGCCTTCAGCGCCGACGTTCCCAGGTCGATGCCCCAGGCAGACTTCGTGGCGGCCTTCCGCGTCAGGCTGATGTTCAACGTCCCCAGCACGCTGGCCTTCTTGCGAGGCTTCAGATCCAGCGGCAGAGCGGCTCGCCCCAATCCCTGCAAGGCCAGACCGCAGGCCACGTGAAACTGGCCGGGATGGCGGGCATACGTCTGGCGGACTTCCGGGTCTGGCAACTCGATCTGTTGGCAACCTGGCAACCACTCCAGCGGAAACCCCAGTGCCGATTGAGCGGGCAGGGAGGCCCAGGGGACCGGCCGCGGCGGAATCGCGTTGGCCGACGCATGCCTCGCAAGTCGCTGCTCCAACTGCTCGCGCAGCCGAGCGGCCTGCTCGTTGCCAGGGTCGGCCGCGGTCAGGCGACGAGCGACATCCTGCAAGACGGCGTTGGCGTAGGGGGCCCGCCGCAGTTCGGCCTGCAGCCAGCGCAGTTCCGAGACCTCATGGATCTGCGCTGGCAGTTGCTCCCAGTGGTATCGCGCGGGGATCTCGTGCAGCAACTGCAGGCATCCCTGGTAGTCCTGTCGGGCCCGGTGCCGCGAGGCGGTTTGCTGCACGTGCTGAGCCAGCTTGCGGCCGACTCTATCCACGTCGGCATCGTCCGGATTGAGAGCCAGCAGCCGCTCGACCAGGTGTAGCGCCTCGCGGGCGTCCTTCTGTTTGAGGGCTTCGCTGAGCAACAGTCGCAGTTGGCCGTATTCATCGGCCTTTCGCCTCGCGTCGCGCAGCACCTGCACCGCCTCCGGGCCGCGAAACAGCTCCGGCACCGACTCCAGCAACGTGACGGCCTCCGCGTAGTGGGTCGTGTCGACCAGCTCGCGGGCCCGCGCCAGAGCCGCCTCCGCTCGTGCCTTGTGCTCACGGCGCTGAGCCACAAACTGATCCATCAGCTCCGCGGCACACAGCACCTGCTGGTGCAGACTTTGATGTGTCTGCTGGATCAACGGACTGAGGACGGCGACCGCCTCCGCGAAGCGGAACTGCTGGCCCAGCGCCGTCGCCTGCTCGATCACCGCCTGGCACTTGGCGCGGGCCTGCTCAATCGTTTCGTCCTTGTTCGCGCCGCAACTGCCGCAATACTTTTCACTGACCGCGCCCACCTCGCCGCAACCCAGGCACTCCACCCACAGACCGCCTCCGCAGCTCGCGCAGAACCGCCTGCCCGCAGTATTTTCCTGTCCGCAACCACCGCAGGTCACTTCGATGGTGGCGTCGCGCGGCGCGGGAGCGCTGGGGGCAGCGACCCGCCGCGTGGCTTCGCGTCGCTTGAGCTGCAAGTCCAGTTCGGCCTTGCGGGACGGTTCGAGCAGCACGTGGATCGCATCCTCGACCTGCTGCTGGAGCTGCTTCCAAAGTCCGGCCTCCGCCGCTGGCTTGCAGCGTTCCAATCGGTCTCGCTGCCGCTGGCCCGCCTGCCGGATCTTGTGGAAGTCCTTCTCCAGCAGCGGGAGCCGCAGCAATTCGTAGGCATTGGGTGGCCCCTCGCCCGCCGCTTCCACACCCAGCCACTCGCGATACGGATCCGAAGTCTTCAACATGGTGTCACCGCGCACGTCATTCTCTCGGACTCCCACACGGCCGGCCGCGCTTTCATTTGGCGGTTCGACCCAGCACGCTGAATCGCAGGGATAGATCCACGGTGCCGATCCGCGGATGGCTGGTCGGGATCCGCAACGTCCCGGGCGATTCGGTGTAGTCGCAGCTCGGCGCGTCGGCCGGAATCTCCACCTGCAGCCGGTACAGCCCCTTGGCTCGGGCTTCCTCGGACTCGGCGGCGACGCTGGCCCGCACGAATGACGGAGTGGCTTCCAGCGGCTGGAATTCGACGTCCGGTTCGACGTCGCGGATCTTGACCAGCAGGTTCACTCGGTGCGACAAGCCGGGCGTCAGCAGGCCCAGGTCGATGACGCCCTCGGAATCGATCTGGGGACCGTAGACCGACAGGCGCCGCAGCACCTTGCCGCTGACCAGCAGTTCGCAATCCTGCGGCTGGGCGTCTTCGCCCGCCGGCACCAACTGGAAACGCAGCGTGCCAGTGAAGTGCCCCGTCGGCAGATCGGCGGGGGTTCGCAAGCGGACGCGATAGCAGTCGCCCCGAGCCAGGTCGTCACCGGCCGGCAGTTCCACATGTTCCACGTCCCAGGCGAAACCTGGCAGCGAGCAGCTCAAGTCCCGCAGTTCGAACTTGGGCCAGACCTGCGAATAGATCAGCACGCCCTGCTCGACCGACTTGTCCGGTTCGACCCGCGAAAACACGAACTCGCCCGGTTCCACCAGCACCTGGTTGCGGATCGAGCCGAACACGCGCAACATCAGGTTTTCGCGATCGGGATCGTTGGTTTTCACGGCCACGGTCTGAGCGTAATGCTTTTGCGCGGCGCCCGTGTTCCAGCGGACTTCGATCTGGCCGGCCTGGCCAGGCGGGATCGTATCGGTGGGCACGTCGCCGACGGTGCACTTGCAGGTAGTGCCGGTCACGTTCAGCCTCAGCGGCTCGTTTCCCTCGTTGCGGATCGCGAACGTATGCGATCCGCTGTGCAGCGCATCCATCGTGCCGAAGTTGAATTCCACCTCGGGACAGACGACCCGCGGTCCCTGTGGGAAGCTTTCCGAGCGGGCACTTTCGGAGGCCGCCGCCGTGGCCTCCCCTGGCAGTTGCGGCTGCGGGTCCTCGGCATCTCCGCCGAGCGACAACCAGACCGCCCCGCCCGCCACGGGGACCACCAGCAACATACCGAGCAACATCCAGCGTTTCATGGTCTGTACTCCTGTTCGTTGAATCCGTGGCAGCAGAAGCCATTAGCCTCTGCGGTGACGGGCGAAACGAAACCTGAAGGACGAATTCCGAAGTTTCCGAAAGTCAGAGAAGGGCAGGCGAGCCTCAGAGCCGCTCGCCTGCCCGTTCTCCAGGCAATCTGGTGATTCCGCCAGGCAACCAAAGCCCGCGCGGACTATTCGAAGTCGCTGGCCTTCTTGACGTTTTGCAGGAAGACGCCGTTGAAGATTTCCGCCGCCGGCAATTCCACGCCGTCCGGACCGCTTTGAATCGGAGCGCGATAGCCCAGACCCAGGTACTGAGTCTCGGTCAGGCCGCTGGGAATCGGGAAGCCCGGATTCAGGTAGCCGTCGTTATTCTTGTCGCTGAAGCTCTTCACGCTGCCGTCGCCCATCAGGATGTTGCAGCTTGCCGAGCGCCCGCCACCATGCACGGCGAACCAGTCGCGGGTGTCCTGCAGCCAGAAGTTGGAGTCCACCGCCGGACCGCAATTCTTCTCGCGTTCGCAGGCGGCCTGAGCAGCCAGCGGCACCAGCGTGCCCATCAGCGTCAGCCGGCTGGTCCCCGAATCGAAGGTGGCCGGACCGTCGTTCATGACTTCGGTCAGCAGGTCCCCGGCGGTCAGCGTCTTGCCGCTTTCCGGACCGACCACGTTGAGCGACAGGATCGCTTCGCTGGCATCACCCGGCGAAGCGTCGCCCAGCAGAGCCACGTTCGACGTGACCACGGGGCTGGTTTCCAGCATCCGGCGGGTCAGCGGGCCCAGCGTCGTGTTCAAGCCCTTGCGGCCTTGACCGGCCGCGTTGATCGTCACGATCGGATCCGAGAACGGCTCCAACCGCACGCCGCTGCGGCACAGGTGCCAGCTCGCGGCATAGTTCGTGTTGTATCCCTTGTCCAGGAACCAGATGCCGACATAGTCCGCGCGGGCCTGCGTGTCGTCGGCCGTGCCGCCAAAGCCTCCACCCGCGCCGCACTTGCCATCGGACAGCCGGGCGATCGGCGCCCCGTCCTTGGCGTCGGTCGTGTCCGCGCCGATCAAGTCGTTGTACTTCTCGTTGGACCGAATCGGGTTCGAGGGACACAACTGGTCACCCGGGTTGCCCGCATTGATATTCACGATGTCGGCCACCCAGCCCCAAGTGTCGGGGCACCCATCGCGGCGGAAGTCAAACGACCCCGTGCACAACCGCTCCTGCGGGTCGCGGTCGGCGAAGATGAACATCGCCAGGCCGATCTGCCGCAGGTTGTTCTTGCAGGCCGCGTTGCGGGCAGCCTCGCGAGCCCGCGTGACGGCGGGCAACAACAGGGCGATCAACAGGCCGATGATCGCCACCACCACCAGTAACTCGACCAGCGTGAACGCCGATCTTCTTGAACGCTTCATCCCGACTCTCCTGTTACCAAGAAACTTGAAAAAAACTCACCCGGGGCCCTCGTGGTTCACCGGCAACCCGTGGAAATGCGACTCGCCGCACCTCCCGCCCCCTCCACACTGAATTGTTCCGCCCTTGCCGCCGTACCCGCCTCCGTCCCGTCAGATGCTGGCGCTTCCGTCGCGCCGCGCCCACCACAACGTGAACTCGAAGGGTCTCCTTGCACCTGGATCGACACCGGTCACCGTCCGCATGGTTGTTGCATCCGACGTTCGGACTGACAATCTCTGATTTCCGCAAAGATTATGTTGCGATTCAGCGCGTTTCGGCTTCAAGTACATAACGCCCAAAGAGTTCGTTAGGCGGCAGCTCGATCGTCTCGCTGGCAAACTTTGTCACGGCGTTGGCCGGGAAGCCGTTGTTCAGCAACCCGTCGCCATCGCGATCGGTGTAGCTGCGCACGCTGCCGTCGGCGAACAGCACGTTGCACGTGGCGCGATGCACAGGCCCCAGGCCGCGATAGTCCTGCAGAACGTGGTTGTTCCAGACGGACCACCAGCCCGCCGGGCCGTCGCGCGGCGTGCCGCCGGGAATCACGGGAACCTCCATCGTGGCCTTGGCCACGGGCCCGTCGGTGAACGACTTGGCGACGAATTCGCCGGCCACGACCGGCCCCACCGCCATCGCCAGTGTGTTGGTTACCGCGGCATCCGCCAGCAGGGGAACCTGGCTGGTGGTGACGGTCGCGGCGTCGAAGTACGCCAGGTTCATCGGTCCGCGCGTGGCGGCCCGCGACTTGAGCGGCTGGGGATGGACACAGCCGGCCGGCTGCACCACCGGGTTGCCCGCCGCGTCCAGCCGCAGGCCCGAACGCACCAGCCACCATGTGGCGACGTAGTTCGTGTTCAGGTCCTTGGCGTACGCCCGCTGCTCGACCACCAGCCGCCGAGCCTCGGACAACGGCGCCAGCCCGCTCTCGACAATTTCGCGGCAAACATTCTTGTAGGTCGTGCCATCGGGAAACTTCTGTTCCGCCGCCCCCAACCGATCGACGCACGTGTCGGCGGGGACCGTCATTTCCAGAAGCTGGTTGTAGGTCTCGCTGATCCGGGCCTCGTTGCTCGGACAAAGCATCTGCCCGACCGGAACCTCTTCGGCGACCAGGTCGGCCACCCAGCCGTGGTCGCCCACGGCCCCATCCCGCAACCAGTCGAAGGCCCCCGTGCACAACTGGCCCCGATGCCGATCCGACCGGTCCAGCAGCCGGATCCCGAACTGGCGGAGATTGTTCGAGCATTGCGACTTGCGGGCCGATTCGCGGGCCGCGTTCAAGGCCGGGAAGAGCAGTGCCATCAACAAGCCAATCACGCCGATCACGACCAGCAATTCAACCAGCGTGAAGCCGCGTCGAGCGGCACGCGCTCTGTCGCACGCGCAGCAGCCACCCCCGTTGGAATCAAGCAGCTTTGGTTTTGTGGTCGCGTCCATGTCGTAACATCCGTGTGATGCAAAGCTGGCTGCATCGAACTGGGGAGCGAGCCGACCGGTAACGGTCAAGTTCCGGCAACTCTGCAGGCAGGGGTATGTTCGAGCGGACCGGCAAACGTCGACCACGCTGGTCGCGCACTCCGCACATCGGGCCGCCATCGCGGACCGTTATGCTCGCCCGCCAATGTGAAGGTCTGATGACGAAGGCTTGAACTTCCGGAAACGAATTCGGGAAGAAGCGCGGTAGAAATGACGCGCTTTTTGAGAAGAGTCCCGCTCACACGTGGGGACACCAGTCGCTGTAAGCCGCCCAAATTTCCAGGCCGTGGGATTTACGCCCTCCGGAGGGGCGCAATCGGTCTCAGGCGGCGGATTCCGCTGGCCACGGTTTCACTTGCTCAATGTGCTCCGCGCGCAGCGCGACCACGGTCAACTGATGTCGCTCGGCGAACGCCACGACTTCGGGCTGATCGATCACGATGGTCTTGCCGGCCTCAATCGCCAGCACCCGGCCGCCCGCCTCGACCAGCGCCCGCAACGTGCCCAGGCCGACCGTCGGCACGTCGAAGCGCATGTCCTGCTGAGGCTTGGCCACCTTGACCAGCGTGAATCCGCCGCTGGGACAGAGGCGACCGGCGCGGCGAATGCACTCGTCGGTTCCTTCAATCGCCTCGATCGCCAGCACGGCCTGGTCCTTGACCGCCACGCTCTGTCCCACGTCCAGGCGTCCCATTTCCTTGGCCAGTTGCCAGCCGAACTGGACATCCTTCCGCTGCCTGGCCGACAGGGGCCGGCCACTGAGCAAGCCTTCGTTCACGAGTAACTCCGGGGCAAAATCCGTGGCGGCCGCCAGTTCGATGCCTTCGTCGGCGAACGCTCGCACCACGGTGCTCAGCAGCGTATCGTCGCGCCGATCGCGGCTCATGGTCACGAACGAACGGTAGAAAACTTGAGCTGTCTTCAGGTCGGGGAAGTGCTTCCAGAAAGCCAGCGGCTGGAACATGCGGGCCTTGTGGACCTTGCCCGCCATCGTTGCCTGGCGGACGTCCCAGCGGCGAAACAGACGAATCGCCGCGCCCATCCGAGCGATCCCCAGCTCGCGGTACTCGGTGCAGTAGCTTTCGATCGAAGGGTCGGCATGGTCCTTGATGCCCAGGCCGAACACCTGGTAACCCTGAGCGTGCAAGGCCTCGGCCAGCACCAGCGGAAAGCGACCCCAGCCGGCGATCAACCCCAGCCGCCGCGCGTGGTGTGCGTTGCTTGTGTCGCGTGAGTTGGATGACATACAGGTTGACTCACGTAAGACGGGTCCGGGACCCGTCGGGTCCGACAGGCCGTGGGCCCAATCATCACCGAGGTCTACGCCGCGTCGGCGCGGCCGTTGATCTGCTGCTGCAACTGCTCGATCCGCAGTTCCAGTTGCCGCACATGGCGGCGGAAGTCGGGCATCTTCCGCATGATGCCCCAGAACTGAAACTGTTCCCTTTGCGGCGTGGCGGGGATGCCGACCCAGGTTTCTCCCACGGGGACGTTGTGCATGACGCCGGCCTTGGCGCCGAGCACGGCGCGGTCGCCCACGTCTAGATGGTCGGCCAGGCCCACTTGCCCGGCCATGACCACGTAATCGCCGCTGCTGCAACTGCCGGCGATGCCGACTTGCGAGCAGAGCAGGTTGTGCCGGCCGATGCGGCAGTTGTGGCCGATCATCACCTGGTTGTCGATCTTCGTGCCGTCGCCAATCACCGTGGCGCCGTAGGTGCCGCGGTCGATCGTCGCTCCGGCGCCAATCTCGACGTCCGCTCCGATCTCGACATATCCCAGTTGCGGGCCCCGTTCGTGGCGACCCTGGACCGTGCGGTAGCCGAAGCCGTACGCGCCCAGGACGGCTCCGCCGTGGATCACGCTGCGCGGGCCGATCACGGTCCCTTCGTACAGCACGACATTCGGAAACAGTTCGACCTGCTCGGCCAGCTTGCAGCCGGCCATGATGGTCACGTTCGAATGAATGACGCAACCGGCGCCGATTTCCACGTCGTCGCCCACGACCGCGCCGGGGTGGATCTGCGCGTCGGCGGCGATGCGGGCCGAAAGGCTGATATGCGCGGCCGGACTGATCCCGACGAACTTCTGCTTCCGCGGCGGGCGGAAGAACCGCACCAGCCGCGTGAACGCCTGGTGCACGTCCGCGACAGCGACCCAGGGCAAGCCGTTGGGTTGGAACTTGCGGGTCACGATCGCGGCCGCCGCGGGGCAGCGAGCCAGTTGCTCCGCCAACCGCTCGTCGTCCGCCAGCGTGATGTCGTGCTCGGTGGCATCCCGGATGATGGCGGCGCCGCGAATCTCGATGTTCCCATGCTCATCGCCGCTCAGTTCGCCGCCAACCAGTTGGGCCACTTCCCTCAGCGTGATCGTCTTCAAAGGGGCATCCTTTCCTGAAGCTGCCGTCGGCCACGATTCGGGCGCCGCTGACCGCCTCCGCGATCCCGCCCGGTGGCGGCCGGATGCTACTCGATCCGGCAACCGAGCGGCAAGAGAGAATTACGCCCCGCGGGAACCCGGAAACTCAAGCCCGTCCGCGGCGGCGACTCCGCGGACGTGCCTCTCAGCACCCAAGCAGCAGTTCAACCGCTTCCACCAGCGACGCGGCGCGAATCGGCGGCGGTTGGTCCGGATCGGCCAGCGGCTCGCGGGTCGCCCGGCGGTCGAGCCATACGGCGTGCCAGCCGGCGACACGCGCGGCGTGGTAGTCGTGCTGGAGATGGTCTCCCACCAGCGCCAACTGCTCCGGGCTCAGCGCCAGGCGGCGAGCCACCTCGTCGTAAAACCGCGGATCGGGCTTGGCATAGCCGATGCCCGCGGAATGGAACACGGCCACTGCGTCCGGCAGTGGCGGCAGACCCCGGCACAAGGCTTCCAGCCGGTCGTCGAAGTTGGAGGCGATCGCCGCCGCGAGGCCCTGGCGACGAAGCCGCGCCCAGGCCGGTTCCACATCGTCGAACAACCGCCAGTGCGCGGGCCGGGCGAAATGTTCCCAGAGCGCTTCGAAGGCGGCCTCGGCGTCCGTCGCGTCGTCCAATACCTCGGCCACGATCCGCCGCCACCTGGCCCGCTCCCCCTCGGCGCTGGTCGGCACCCCCACGGCGCTGGTCGGCACCACTGCCTGCCGCTCCAGCGCCCGCTCGAACCGCTGCCGAATTTCCGCCTCGGTACGGTTGGAACCAAATCTCCGGCCCGCGGCACGATAGACTTCGGCCACTCCCGGCACGGGATAGAACAGCGTGCCGACCGCATCGAACAGAACGACTCGAATCACTTACCGGAACCACATCCCGATGTCGTTGCTGACGACGAAAATCATCAGTCCCAGCAGGCAGACCACTCCGATCAGGGTCAGCGTCCCCTGCACGCGTTCGTCGACCGGTTTGCCGGTCACGGCTTCGGCGATCAGAAACATCATGTGGCCGCCGTCGAGCGCCGGGATCGGGAGGAAATTCAGGATCGCCAAGTTGGCGCTCAGCAACGTCAGGAACAGCAGCAGCCGGGGGATCCCGCGCGACGCCTCCACTCCCGCCACGGTGGCGATCCCCACCGGACCGACCAGGTTGCGGGCGTTCAACCGTCCAGTGGCCAGCGCTCCCAGCACGCCGAACACGTCGAACAGCTTTTCCTTCGTCTCGCGCAGGCCCAGCGTCGTCGCCTCGCCCAGCGACGACGCATAGTGCCTCAGCTCGTACGCCGTCGGCCGTAGACCCCGGTGCAGGCCGAAGTAACCGTCCGCCTCGACGCTGGCCAGCGGCTCGGTTTCGATCGTCTTGCCGCCGCGGTCCGCAACCAGGCGAAGCTTCAATTCGGGCCAGTCCTCCTGCAACCGCCCGTGCACATAGGGCCAACTGTAGCTGTCCGGGTTCAGTTCCTTGACCCGGGCGTGCGTGCTGCCGTAATTCGCCGCAACCTGCTTCGCCAGTTCCTCGCTCTCGGCCACCCACTGCACGGCCGTGATCCGGTCGCCGGGCAGCAACCCCGCCTCGGCGCCGGGCGAGCCGGGCAGGACCTCGGTCACCACCGGTTCCACCTGGTAGGCGATCCCAAGCTGGTCCAGCGACATGCGAGCGCCCAGGCCCAGCGGCGGACTGTAGCGGGGCGGGCCGCGGGGAGTCACGGTCAGCGCGACCAGTCCCTGGCCCGCGGTCTCCTGCCGTTCGACCTCAAACACGATCGGTCGCGGCTTGTCGACCGACACGCGCTGCGGCAGCGTCAGCGGATCGCCCACCGGCACGCCGTCGACCGACTGGATGACGTCGCCTGGCTGAAAACCCGCCTCGGCGGCGGGCGATCCTGCCTGCAGGGCCACAATGGGACCCATCCGCATCGTCAGCCCCAGCCAGCGCAGCGGACTGGGAGGCACGACGACGTCGACCGTCTTGACCGGCTGGCCCCCCGCGCCCGGCTCGGCCTCCAGCGGCCGCTCGACCGTCAGCGTAATCGGCTCGGTCAGATGCCGGGCCAGATGCTTTTCCAGTTCGAAGAAGTACACCTGCCCGCTCGCCTCGTCCCGCGGCAACGGCTGGCCGTTGACGGCGATTACGCGGTCACCACCTTGCAGTGGCGGCTGAGCCCGACCGGCGGCCATGTATTCCTTGACGGGCTGGGTGCTGGAAAGCTTTGTCGACCGGGGTGGTAGAATGCCCAGCGTCACGAAGTCCACCTGGTCGGATGCCTTCTTCATCCGGTCGGTCGGCGTGATCTCCAGCCACTGCTCCTCGCCGTCCAGCCGCCGCACCAGGATGTTCATCGGTGGGACGGGATCGTCCATGCCGGCCTGAGCGACCCGCTGCCGGAGTTCCCAGTCGAAGCGCATGTGCTCGTCCGCCGGTTCGTCGCGTGCCAGTTGCACGATCTTGTCGCCGGGCCGCATGCCGGCCACCCACGCCGGGTCGCCCGGCGCGGTCATGCCGACGACGCACGGGGTGAACAGCACGCCCGACATGTAGGCGACCGTGGCGAAGACCACGGCGAAAATCAAGTTCATGATGACGCCCGCCGAAATGATGGCCATCCGCTGCGGAACCGACTTGGCCGGGTAGCTGCGGGGATCCAGCTCGAACTCGGCGTCGCTCTCGCCCTTGCCGGACGGCATCGTGCCCGTACCGCCCTGAGCCTGTTCCTTCTGCAGGCGAATTCGTTCGGCTTCGCGGGCCGCGTTGCGGGGATCGTCGTCCTGGCCCAACATTTTGACGTAGCCGCCCAACGGAATGATGCCGATGCCGTACTCGGTCTCGCCCCAGCGGAACTTGCCCAGCGTCCGCGGGAAGCGGATCGGACCGATGCGGATCGGCACGTCGAAGCCGATATAGAACTTCTCGCACTTGACGCCGCACGCCTTGGCTACCAGGAAGTGTCCCAGTTCGTGTACGAAGATCACGAACCCCAGGCCGGCAGCCACCAGAAAGATGACCCAGGCGTAGCCCAGCACGTCCGAGAGCGTGATGGCCGCTAAGAGGTGCAAACCCACCGCGTAACCTCCTCCCGAGCCCAGCGGTCCAGTTGCAACAACTGGTCCAGCGTCGGCTGGGGATCGAAATGATGTTGGTTCAATACCGTTCGACAGGCCGGGACGATCTCCGTGAAACCGATCGCGCCGGCCAGGAACTGCGCCACGGCCGCCTCGTTGGCCGCGTTCAACACGGCGCCCGCGGTGCCGCCCGCCGCCGCCACCTCGTATCCCAGCCGCAAGGCCGGAAACCGCTCCTCGTCGGGCGGCTCGAAGTCCAGCCGGAGACTCTGGGTGAAGTCCAGCCGAGGACTGCAGCCAGGCTGACGGTCCGGATACGTTAAAGCATACTGGATCGGTAATCGCATGTCCGGGGGACTGAGCTGGGCGACGACCGACCCGTCCTGGAATTCCACCATCGAATGCACGATCGACTGCGGGTGCACCACCACGTCGATCTGCTCCGGACGCAGATCGAACAGCCAGCGGGCTTCGATGATCTCCAGGGCCTTGTTCATCATGGTCGCCGAATCGATCGTGATCTTTTCGCCCATCTCCCAGGTCGGATGGGTCAGCGCGTCGGCCACCGTGACGCGGGCCAGTTGTTCGGCCGAGTGCCTGCGGAAAGGGCCGCCGCTGGCCGTCAGGATCACCCGTTTGACTTCCGCCGGCCGGCCGCACTGGAAAGCCTGAAAAATCGCGCTGTGCTCGCTGTCCACGGGCAGCAGCCGGGCGCCGTGCTGCTGAGCCAGTCGCGTGACCAGCGGCCCGGCCATGACCAGCGTCTCCTTGTTCGCCAGAGCCACGGTCTTGCCCGCTTCCAGCGCCGCCCAGGTCCCGCGCAGTCCCGCGCTGCCCACGATGGCCGCCACCACAATGTCCACTTCGTCCGCCGACGCCAACCGCCGCAGACCGTCCTGGCCCGTCAGCCGTTCGACCGTGCCTGGCAGACGGCTCCAGTCAAACTCGCCCGCCAGCCGCTCGTCCGCCGCCACGACCCACCGCGGCTGAGTGCGGCTGGCTTGCTGGCAGAGCTCGGCCAACTTCCTGTGGGCCGAGAGCCCGACCACTCGCAGCCGCCCCTGGCTGGCGGAAATCACATCCAGCGTGCTGCGGCCGATACTGCCGGTGGATCCCAGGACGGCGACGTTCCGCGTACGGTCGACCATGAGCGAACTTACAGGGACGCGGCCAGGACACCGCATGGCGACAGCCGCAGGCCCGACAAGGGTGGCGACGGTTTCCGCTAAAGCAAAGCCGGGCCAATACTTCCGACCAGGCGCATTCTAGGTGGACGGCAAAATGCGGGCAAGACGTATCGGCGGGAATCCCCAGCCATTCACGTGCTTTCCCCCGCTGGGCCCACGCTATAATATCCTCATCCGGCCAATCTCGCCCCTGTCACCCGTCGCCTCAGTCATCCGAGAAACCGCATGAGCCAGGAAGAACGTCCCAGCCGCAGATCGCAGGACGGGAAGAATTCACCCAACCAAAGTCTGCTCTGGTACCTGATTGCGGCCGGACTGGGCGTCGTGGTCGTGCTGGTCTGGTACATCAACCAACTGAAATGGGACATGGAATACCGGCACCTGCTGGCCCTGGTGGAGGCCTACCCGGTTACCGTGGAGGCAGGGGGAAATGCCGGGCCTGAGGGCCATGCAAAGGCTGGAGATGCCGCGGTAGCTGCGGGAGGTAGTGCGGACGCTCCGCTGCGGGAGCCGGCCGAAAGCGGTTCGGAGCGCCCCGCCGATTCGCCGGCGCCGGACTCCACCGGCAAGCCCGCCGGATCGCGCCCATCGACCATCGCCGAGCTCGATTACAAGTCGATCCAGCGGGTCCGCTACAGCAACCTGCGGTCGCTGACGGTGGGCAACCGGTCGGTCTGGGGCACCGTGGACATTGAAGTACTGGAACCGCCTTCGGCCAAGGACCGGATGCAACGGGACGTGCAGTTTCGCACATCGATCGCTTCGGACGCCGCCGCCGATCGCCTGTTCGCGGAACTGGACCGGCGGAGCGGCGCGCTGAACTGGCAGTTCGAGTCGGAGCCGAGTGCCTGGAAGGCGTATGCGCCGATGCTGGTGTTCACGGCGATCCTGATCCTGTTTTTCGTGATCATGATGCGGAGGCTGGGCGGAGCCGGCTCGCCGATGCAGTTTGGCCGCAGCCGGGGCCGGTTGTACGCCATGGAAGACCTGGGCGTCACGTTCGACGACGTGGCGGGGATCGACGAGGCGGTGGAGGAAGTGCGTGAAGTGGTCGATTTCCTGCGGTCCCCCGAACGCTATCAGCGCCTCGGCGGCCGCATCCCCAAGGGCGTGCTGCTGGTCGGTCCTCCCGGCACCGGCAAGACGCTGTTGGCCAAGGCGATCGCCGGCGAGGCGGGCGTGCCGTTCTTCAGCCTGTCGGGCAGCGACTTCGTGGAGATGTTCGTGGGCGTGGGCGCGGCACGAGTTCGCGACATGTTCCAGCAGGCTGAAGCCAAGGCGCCGTGCATTATTTTCATTGACGAGCTGGACGCGCTGGGCAAGAGCCGGGGGGCCGGGATCATCGGAGGACACGACGAGCGGGAACAGACGTTGAACGCCTTGCTGGTCGAAATGGACGGCTTTGATTCGAACAACGGCGTGATCGTCATGGCGGCCACCAACCGTCCCGAGACGCTGGATCAGGCCCTGTTGCGGCCCGGACGATTCGACCGCACCGTGCTGGTTGACCGGCCCGACGTGCGGGGCCGCGAGGACATCCTGAAAGTCCATGTCAAGTCGGTCAAGCTGGACAGCGACGTCGAGCTGAAGGAAGTCGCTTCGATCACCCCAGGGTTCGTCGGCGCGGACCTGGCCAACCTGGTGAATGAAGCCGCTTTGCTGGCGGCGCGGCGCGACCGGGCCGCCGTGGGCATGACGGAGTTCAACGAAGGGGTCGAACGGGTGACGGCCGGCCTGGAGAAGAAGCAGCGCGTGATGAACGACGACGAGAAGCAACGCGTCGCCTATCACGAAAGCGGCCATGCCCTGGTCGCCTACAGCCTGCCCAATACCGACCCGGTGCACAAGGTCTCGATCATTCCCCGCGGCCTGGCCGCCCTGGGCTACACCATGCAGCGGCCCGAAGGCGACCGTTTCCTGATGACCCGCAGCGAACTGCTGAGCCGGATCCAGGTGCTGCTGGCCGGGACGGTCGCCGAGGAGATGATTTACGAGGACATCTCGACCGGCGCCCAGAACGATCTGGAACGAGCCACCGAAATCGCTCGCAGCATGGTGATGGATTATGGGATGAGCCGCCTGGGAAGGGTCAGTTATCGCGACCGCACCGGTTCGGCCTTTCTGGCGACGGCCGGAGGCGACGAACGCCTCCGCACGCACAGCGAACGGACCGCCCGGGAAATCGACGAGGAGGTGCGGCAGATCCTGGCCGAGTCGATCGAAAGCACTCGGCATATCCTCCAGACGCGCCGCGAGGCCCTGCTGGCGATTACCCGGCGGCTGATCGAAGTCGAATCGATCGACGCCAGCGAACTGCGGCGGCTGATCGAGGAAAGCTCGCCGCGGCCCCGCGTGGTTCCTGGCACGGGCGAGGCGGCGGCCCGCTCCAGTCTGGAAAAGGACAAGGCCGCCGACAAGGGCGACGGCGAATCACCCGGCCCGGCCGAACGCAGCGGCAGCCGTTCGTAATCGCGGGCCGCGAACCGCTTTCGGGGATAATGTTCCCATGAATCAATCCCCGCAGTCCGCTGGCTGGCCGCCGGCCTCTGGCCGTAGCAATCGCTCGATGTGGGTGGCGGCGGCCAAGCGGTCGCCCGTCTCGAATGCTTGCCGGGCGGCAAGCAGAACGTGCCACTGACTGATGGCGAACGGCACCGGCTCGCCCGGCGCCGGGGGATCCGGCACGAGCTGGCGGGAAACGGCCTGGAACCAGGGAGCCAGGCCGTGCCTGGTTTTGGCGCTGAGCAGCAGGCCAGGCGGGCGCCCGTCCGCGGGCCGGGGGCACAAGTCGGACTTGTTGTGCACCACCAGCGCCTGCGGGTACTGGCGACACAGCCGTTCGTCCTGATCGCTCCAAGGCTGGCTGGCGTCGAACACCAGAACCGTCAGGTCCGATTCGCGCACCCGGTCCATCGCCCGTTCGACGCCGGCCTCTTCCACCGGGTCGGCGCCGGGACGCAGGCCGGCGGTATCGGTCAGTTCCACCGGCCAGCCGTCGATCGCCGTGGCGGCGGTCAGCAGGTCGCGGGTGGTGCCGGGCTGGTCGTAGACAATCGCCCGCTCGTAACCAACCGCCGCGTTGATCAGGCTGCTCTTGCCCACATTGGGCCGGCCCGCCAGGACCACGGTCCAGGGGCGAGCCAGGTGGCAGCCCAGCGGCGCTCGAGCGAGCAGCGACGCCAGGGCGCCGCCGGCGGAATCGTTGCTGGAATTGTCGGCGGCATCGCCGGCCGGCGAGCGCAGCCGGGCCGCCAATTCCGCGAGCGCATCGCGTAACGCTCCGCGGAATTGGTCGAGCAGGATGGCGGCCGTGCGGCGGGTAGTGGCCTGAGTAAGTGCCAGGGCGGCGGCGGCCGACAGCGGTCCCGCCGCTTCGTCCCAGGCCGGCAGACCGGCCAGGCAGCCTGGCTGGCGCAGCCACTGGGCGCTGCCGACCAATTCGCAGCCCAGCCGCTGCAGTTCGCCCAGCAGCCGCTCCGAAGCGGCGATCCCGCCGTGGCAGTGGATCTCCACGCAGTCCGCGTCCCGCCACGCGACGACGACTTCCTCGCCCTGATCGAGCGCCGCTTCGTGCGAGCCCGGCCGCCGGGACCCCAACGATCGCGCCAGGTGGATCTGACCGGGCGGAATCCGCTCCCAGGCAACTTTCGAGCGGGGAACCAGCAGGTCGCCCAGCAGGCGCCGGGCGCCGGGGCCGGCGATGGACAGCGTCGCCACGGCTCCCCGGCCAGGCGCGGTGAGGCGGCAGGCCTGAAGACCGGCTGAGCGGGCGGAGCGGGCTGAATTCAAGGCGGAGCGGTCTCCGACAGCAGGCGTCCACCCAGCAACTGGATGCCTTCCAGCACCAGGTTCGGATGAAATTCGACGTGCGGTTCCGCCAGCGGTGCCAGGCAGCGGGCGTCTCCGCCGGTAACGAACCAATGGGCGTCGGCGCCGAGCTGTTCGGCCATCCGGCCAGCAAGCTCCCGCACGGCGCCGACGGTTCCCCAGAGCACGCCGCTGCGAATCGCCTGCTGCGTGGAACGGCCGATCACCTCCGGCAGCTCGTCGTGCGACGTGCCCACGAGCGGCAGCAGAGCGGTGCCGGTCGACAGGGCGGCCGACGCCATGCGCAAGCCGGGCAGGATCGCGCCTCCCAGGAACCGTCCGTCGGCCGACACCGCATCCACGGTCACGGCGCTGCCGGCATCGATCACGATGGCCGGGCGATGGGCCTGGCGGAGATGATTGGCGGCCCAGGCGTCGAGCAGGCGGTCGATGCCGACGCGATCCGGGTGCTGCACGTCGGTCGCCAGCGGCACATCGGCCCGGCTCAACCGCCACCAGGTGTCCGCTGGCCGCAGGTCGCGCACGGCCCGCCACAGGGCCTGTTCGGCGGCATTGTGGACGGCGGCGACCAGCCACCGCGCCGGCTCCGGCACCGACCGCAGCCACAGGTCGAGCTGCCTGGCCGACCAGGCGCCGTCCACCAGGTGCCTCGTCTCCAGTCGCAGTTCACTGGCCTGATGCCCGCGCGCGACAGCGTCGTCGCGGCAGCGCAGTTTCACCAGCGAGTTCCCGATATCGACGGCGACCAGTTCCAAGTCCGCCAGCTCCTCATTCCGCCGGGTTGTTGGCCAGTTCGCGGCGGATGGCGCCGATCAGTTCGTTGAGTCCCTGTCCGGTGACGGCCGAGATCAACAGCACTGCTCGCCCCAGTTCCTCCCGCAAGCGCTCCCGCACCTGTTCGGTTCCGGGCAATTCCGCCTTGGTCACGGCCACGATTTCCGGCCGCTGGCCCAGGTGCGTATTGTATTGTACGAGTTCGCGGCGGATGGCGCGGTAGTTTTCCAGCGGCTCGCTGCCGTCCATCGGCTGCGGCTCGACCAGGTGCACCAGCACCCGCGTGCGTTCCACATGCCTCAGGAATTCGTGACCCAGACCAACTCCCAGATGGGCGCCCTCGATCAGGCCTGGAATGTCGGCCAGGACGAACGACTGTTCCAGGTCGAGCAGCACCTGGCCCAGATTCGGATGCTTGGTGGTGAAGGGATAGTCGGCGATTTCGGGTCGCGCTCGCGACAGGCGGCTGAGCAGCGTGCTCTTGCCCGCGTTGGGCATGCCGATCAGGCCGACGTCGGCGATCATCTTCAGTTCCAGCACGACCAGCCGCTGTTCGCCTTCATCGCCAGCCGTGGCTTCGCGCGGCGCCTGGTTGGTCGCCGTGCGGAAGTGGGCGTTCCCGCGGCCGCCCTTACCGCCGCGGGCGACCACGAACTGCTCGCCCTCGTGAGCCAGGTCGCGGATCACAAATTGCTGGGCCGCGTCGATGACCACGGTCCCGGGGGGCACGGGAAGCACCAGATCCTCGCCGCGCCGGCCGTGCCTCAGCGATCCCTCGCCGTGGCGGCCGCGCTCGGCCTTCCAGGTCTTGCGGTGAGCGAGTGCGGCCAGGCTGTCGACGCCTGACTGGGCCACCAGGATGATGCTGCCGCCGTTGCCGCCGTCTCCGCCATCGGGACCGCCACGAGGAACATACTTCTCGCGGCGAAAGCTGACGCAGCCGTTGCCGCCCTTGCCGGCCAGCACCTGAATCTGGACGCGATCGACGAACATGGAATGCGGGGGCGGGCGGCTAGGCCGGGACGACGTTGACCCGCCGGCCTTTCTGGTCGAACATGACCACGCCCTCGGCCAGGGCGAACAGCGTATAGTCCTTGCCCTGGCCCACGTTCTGGCCGGCATGAAAACGGGTGCCCACCTGCCGCACCAGGATATGGCCGGCATGGACCCGCTGGCCCCCGAACTTCTTGACTCCGCGCCGCTGAGCGTTCGAATCCCGACCGTTGCGGCTGGAACCTTGACCTTTCTTATGAGCCATGGGGCGACTCCCTGCGCTTGTCGGCTGGCTGATACGTGTCTGTGGAATCCATCAGACTAACGAAATACCCACAGGTAATCAAGCCGTTCCGGGAGGCCGAAAATCGAGTTCAACCGCTGCTGCTCGGCCGGGTCGTTGTCGACCGGCACGCCGAACCGGATCTCCTTCTCGTCCTCGAACTTGGTGTCGCCCGGCCGCCAGAAGTTCAGTTGCAGGTGCTTGGAGGTGAATGTCCGCCCCGTTCCGGGCGGGTCGCCTAGCTTGTAGACGCCCGCCACGTCCTCGAACTGAAAGGCGTTGGTCAGGCCCTGGATGAAGATCGAGAAATAATCGATCCGCGGATCGACGTCCTCCCAGGTGACCAGGCCCCAGACGCCCCGGTCGAACCGGTTGTCGCTGAGCGGGATGTCGACCGAGGTGATTTCGACCGTGTTGAGCAGGCGCGGCCCGTCGGGCATTTCGCGCCGCTGAATCGGTCCCAGGGCGGCCGGGATGATCCGATCCAGGTACGACTTGTTGAATTCATGGCTCACCAGCTCAAAGCTGGGGAAGAACCGCCGCGACTGGCGGTTGACCGGTTGGGTGCTGGGGAAGGTGACGTTGCCCCACTGATCCTGCTCGGGCTTCGGATTCAATTCGTATCCCAGGTACCGCACGCGGTAGACCATGTACCAGATCAGCTTCCGCTGCATCCGGCCGGTGGGCTGGGGCACGTCGACCTCGACCATCCGCAGCGGCTTGAAGCTGAACTCCAGGTTCCAGATCTCGCGGCGGAAGGTGACCGACTTGGCCTTTTCCAGCAGCGTCTGGGTCTGGGGATAGAAGTTTGGCGTCCACTCCAGCTCGCTGCGCCGCGCCAGCAGCTCCACAATCGGCAGGGGGCCCGTAAACGTCTCGCCCTGTTTGGGTTCGGGCGAAATCACCGTCAGCACTCCGGGAGCCAGCGGCCGCGTCGGCTGGGGTGCTGCTTCCGGAGCCTGGGCCGGCAACGGGCCAGCCGCGAGCCAGACCAGAGAGCCTGCGAGGGCGGCAGCCAGGCAGCCGAAAAGCGCGGTCAAACGGCGCTGCAACATGAGCGGGGCACCTGTGGCAAGGATGACAAGCCGGACGCAGGAGACGGGCGGCGACAATTGAGTATAGTTGCCGCAAAACGCCAGGGTCAAGTTTCGCCCCGGCGGACCCGGTAACCGATTGGAACTCCGCGCGGCTGCGCCGGTGGTGACGGGCCTCCGGCCTGTTCAACGGCTTGGAAACGGCTTGGGACAGGCCTGCGGCCGGGGGGCTCAGTCGGCGGCCAGCCTCCGTGGGCGGCGGGCCTCCGTGGGCGGCGGGCCTTCGACCCGTCCTACTTGCCGCCCGGCAAAGCCGGTTCGACCAGTTCCAGCGACTCGGCCAGCGTGCGGTCGCTTTCGGCGAACTGCTCGACCAGGTTCTCTTCGAGCGTGAAGACCAGCGACGCCCGCCGGCCGGCCGGGTTCGAGACGTGATAGTAGATCCAGCGAATGGCCAGGTCCGAGACGGTGCCCGACGCCACCACCCGCAGGATCCGCAACCCCTGCTCGTCGGTTTGCGAGGCTTCGAGGAACTGTTGCAACCGATCGCCCAACGTCCGCTGCACGTCGGCCTGGAACTGTTCCAGGCTCAAGGTCTGACCATCGGGCAGCTTGCCCAGGGGAGTCAAATTGCACTGCGCCAGCAGTTCGCCGCCGGCGACTTGGCGCAGGACAATTCCGTCCGGGTTGTCCGCCATGACGCGCCACTGGCGGTCGTGCAGAAACGCGATCCCGGTCGCCGGCGACGTGGCCCAGATCAGTTGGTTGGCGAGCGTGGGAGCCAGTTCGAGGCCGGTCAGGGCGGAGTCTTCCAGTTGAGGGATGGTGTCGACCGGGCGGATCGTGGTCCGGATCCGGGCCAGCACTTCGAAGCCCGGTTCGGCATGGCCGATGGACCGGTTTTCTCGCAGCGATGCCACGAGTCGCGTGGTGCGTCCCCGACGCAAGTCGAACTCCCACTGCCCCTTCAATTCGATTTCTGTCGCCACTCCGCCGACCACCCCGTCCACTTTCCCCGCCAGATCCATCACAGCCAGGTCGTTCTGCACCTTGACCAGGGTACTGCGCACGTCCGACTTGGACACGGCGTCCAGGTTCAGCAGGGCGACCATCGCGCTGGGGGCATGGTCCCAGGCGTCGGACAGCTTCACCGGGGTCGTCGGTACCAGTTCATCCAGGCAGAGGCTGTTGCCCTGGACGTCCACCAGGTCGACTTCCTCTTGGCTGAGCGGTCCGAGGGGGGAGTACAAGCGGGGGCGAGCGACACCATCCCAGTGGGCCGCCAGGGTGGACCGAACTGGCCGCAATTCCGCTCGCAGGTTGGTCTTGCCGATCTGGATATCGGCCGCCGCCAGCTCGTAGTGCCGGACCGCGTGCCGAGCGGGCGATTCCGCTTCGAGAGTCCGTTCCAGGTAGGTCATGTGCGCCGAGACGTTGATGGGAATCCGTTTTACGGCGGTGCCATCGGCATTGAGTTTCAGGTCGCCGCGGATCTGGACCACCGATTGGACATGCTGGCAGTCATTGGCCGAGGGCTGCACGACCAGTGTGTACTCCTTGGCACCCACCGAAAGAGGGTCCGTGAGCCAGAGCAGCAGGCACAGCAGGTGGTGCACGCCGATGCCGGCTGGGAGTTTTTTGGTAACTTGCCGGCGAGCGGCGGCATCGAACTGGTGTCGCGTAATTTTTGACGGCATCTGGCGGCCCTCAATGACGATGCCCGGAGTTTAGCCATTCCCTGATCGAAAGATCGACGGGCGGGGCGTCTGGGATTGAGTCCAAAAGTTGACGGCCGGTCCCCACAAGAAATCGCGGGTGCCGGCGAAAACTCCAGATGGCGAACCGGCGAAATGGCGAGCGGGGGGCGTCAGCCCCCTGTTTCTCGTCTGGAGTTTGGCGAGCGGGGGGCGTCAGCCCCCTGTTTCTGGTCCCGCGAACACGCCAGACGCCATTTCGCGATCGTCACCCCCTACAGAGGTAAATCGGCCGAGGAATTCGACGCGGTTCAGCAAACCGGCGCGAACAAGTGAAACTTCTCGCTTGACTTTAGGTTAAGTCTTGTGGGGCCAGGGCGGGCAGGCATCGAGGCATGTCATGGAGGCTCGGCGGAGGGGTTTGCGGAACACCACAAGATTCAGGCGATGGTCAAGATTGCGAGAACATTCGGCGGTAGTGCCGCGTACAACTGGCAGCCACGGGAGGCAAGGGTAATTTTTGGGCGGCTGGAAAAATAAGAAGAGGGTAGGGCTGAAGCGAGTCGGTGGGAGCGGGAAGGAAACTGCCTTGGGACGAGGCTGAGCCCCTGGAAACGAGTCGTGCTTCGAGGCTGGCGGGCGATGGGAGTCGCAGGGAACACCGCTGGGGTGGAGCAACAGAGAAGAGAACAGGCAATGCACTCCGACTATCAAAATCCGATTCTGCGAGAGCTTCGTGACCAGCAGGTCCGGTATGCGCCTCGCGAGAAGAAGCTGGAGCAGATCAATCGCGCCGAGCAGTTGCTGCAGGAGATTGATCCGGAGCGGACGTACAGTTACGAGTATCTCTGCTTCCGGATCACGGACTATCGTCCGGATTCCACTCCGTTGCGGACGGTGCTGGGCAGCGAGGCGCGGCATGATCTGCGGTTGTTTGTCGAGGATGTCTCGGACGCTGCCAACGTGCGTGTCGAGGACGCCGCGGAGGCGGTGCACACGGTGGAGGATCTGAGCCGGCTGTTCAAGGTGTCGACGAAGACGATTTCCCGCTGGCGGCAGCAGGGGCTGGTGGGTCGCCGGTTCCTGTTCGACGGCCGGAAGCGGGTGGGGTTTTTGCAGAGCAGCGTGGAGCGGTTTGTGGCGAAGAATCCCGATCGGATCCGCCGCGGCGAGCGGTTCAGTCAGTTGTCGGACCAGGAGCGGAGCGCGATTGTCGAGCGGGCTCGGCGGCTGGCTCGGGCCGGCGGCTGCCCGTCCGAAGTGACCCGCCGCGTGGCCCGGCACATGAACCGCAGTGTGGAGACGGTTCGCTACACGCTGAAGCAGTTCGACCAGAAGCATCCCAAACTGGCGGTGTTTCCGGAGCGGACGGGGCCGCTGAGCGAGGCGACTCGGCAGCGGATCTACCAGCAGTACCGGCTGGGTGCCTCGGCCGACTCCCTGGCCAAGCGTTACCACCGGGCGCGGACGGCCATCTATCGCGTGCTGAACGAGATGCGGGCCAAGCGGATCTGGGAACTGCCGCTGGACTACATTCCCAACGCGGAATTCGAGCGGCCGGAGCGTGAGGCCGAGATCCTGTCGGCGGTGCCGGCCAGCGACGAGTCGTCGCGCAAGGTCCGGATCCCCAGCGGATTGCCGCGCTACCTGGCCTCGCTGTACGACGTGCCCCTGTTGAGCCGGCAGCAGGAGTATCACTTGTTCCGCAAGTTCAACTACCTGAAGCACAAGGCCAGCCGGCTCCGCGAGCAGCTCGATCCCGCGCAGGCTCGCGGCGGCTTGATGGACCAGATTGAGTCGTTGTACGACGAGGCGGTCAAGGTGAAGAACCAGATCGTCCAGGCCAATCTGCGGTTGGTCGTGTCGATTGCCAAGCGTCACGTGGGAGCGGCGGAAGATTTCTTCAGCCTGGTCAGTGACGGCAACATGTCGCTGATCCGCGCCGTCGAGAAGTTCGATTACGCTCGCGGCAACAAGTTCAGCACGTACGCCAGTTGGGCGATCATGAAGAACTTCGCGCGGACGATTCCCGAAGAGTTCAAGCACCGCGACCGGTTCCGCACCAGCAACGACGAGATGTTCACTGCTCGCCAGGATGAACGCAGCGACCAGTACGAACAGGAGTCGGCGCAGCAGTTGCGCAAGAGCCAGATCGTGCGGATCCTGTCCCGGTTGGACGAGCGCGAGCAGCAGATCATTATCAGCCGTTTTGGTCTGGACCACACCCATGAGCCGCAGACGCTGAAGGAAGTGGGCGTGGAGATGGGCGTGACGAAGGAGCGGGTGCGGCAGATCGAGGCTCGGGCGCTCAACAAGTTGCGGCAGGCGGCTCAGGAAGAGCATATCGAGCTGCCCGAATAGCATCTGGCCCGAAGCGTTAGCGCTCGTAGCATCGACTTCCAGCCCGTGATTGCAGGCGTGCCGGTGATTTCGAGATCTCTTAGCCGCCGCCGATGTTCTCCATTGCGGGTTGTGCTACGCCTACGGCGAACAGACGGCATTTTCCCCATCCTGCCGAATCTGCCCCGCCCGCCGAATCGACCCCAGAGGTCAATGGTATCAACTCAATAGCCGCATAGTCTCTTTCGGAGGGGGACCCGCGTCACGAAGAACCGACCTGGCTGCTGCTCGTCGAATCCGTTCGACCGCGAGCCGCCGATTCCCCTGCCGTTTCTCGCGGCGCTACTTGGCGGGCGTCGATCGCGGGTGCTTCGCTCGTTTGGGCCTCGGGCTTGCCAGGGGCGCGTCCTTGTGGTTCGACCAGCGCCGGCGTTTCGGCCCCGGCCGGCCCATTTTTCCGTGAACATCGGCCTTGCGGTTTCTCTCTGCTTCGGTATAGTAACTGGTTTTCCAACTTGGCCAGCGTAGCTCAATTGGCAGAGCAGCTGATTTGTAATCAGCAGGTTGTGGGTTCAAGTCCCTCCGCTGGCTCCCCGGGGCGCGGAGCAGGTGGACGGTACGGGGGGTTTCCCGAGCGGCCAAAGGGGTCAGACTGTAAATCTGATGGCAATGCCTTCGCAGGTTCGAATCCTGCACCCCCCACTGATGATGGGGCCTGTTGACGGCGGAGCCCGCTGACAACGGGGCCGACTGGCGACGGGGCCCGCTGACAACGGGGGTTGCGTTCTTGTTGTCGAAACGGTACCCATAGGAGATTCGGGAGCAGGGATCTCAGGCGGGTGTAGCTCAATGGTAGAGCCACAGCCTTCCAAGCTGAAGACGAGGGTTCGATTCCCTTCACCCGCTCTGCGCTCGGATGGGAAAGCTCAGGCTGGCCGTTCGTGGGGTTCAATGCGGCGGAAGCTGTGAATCCGGGCAGTTTCCGTGGTGGCGGGTGATTGGGGCGGAAGACGGGCGGGCTGCTGTAGCTCAGTTGGTAGAGCGCGTCCTTGGTAAGGACGAGGTCACGGGTCCGAGTCCCGTCAGCAGCTCCTGGCCGAGGGCGGGAGGCCGTTCCTGCCAGGGCCGGCCCGCGGAATCGGGAGCTCGGCGAAGTTGAAGGCTCGGTCTTGCGGGGCCGGGGTTTCGCCGCGGAGGAGGTTCGGCGCGGGCGACGGATTGTGGGCAGACGTTTGTTTGTTGTGTACGACTTCGGAAAACTGGACATCACAGGTGTAAAAAGTCATGGCCAAGGAGACATTCGCGCGCGGGAAACCGCACTGCAACGTAGGGACGATCGGGCACATTGACCACGGCAAGACCACGCTGACCGGGGCGATTCTCGCTGTCCAGGCGGCCAAGGGAATGGCTCATTTCAAGTCGTACGCCGACATCGCCAAGGGCGGCACGGTGCGTGACGAGACGAAGACGGTGACGATCGCCGTGGCGCACGTGGAATACGAGACCGACAACCGCCACTACGCTCACATCGACTGCCCGGGGCACGCCGACTTCATCAAGAACATGATTACCGGCGCCGCCCAGATGGACGGCGCGATCCTGGTGGTGTCGGCGGCGGACGGCCCGATGCCGCAGACCAAGGAGCACGTTCTGTTGGCTCGCCAGGTGGACGTGCCGGCGATCGTGGTCTTCATGAACAAGATCGACCTGGTGGACGATCCGGAGCTGCTGGATCTGGTGGAGATCGAGATCCGCGAGCTGTTGGACAAGTACGGTTTTCCGGGCGACGAGATTCCGATCATTCGGGGCTCCAGCCTGCCCGCCTACCAGAATCCGTCGGATCCGGAGGCGAACAAGTGCATTGCCGAGCTGCTGGCGGCGGTGGACAGCTATATTCCCCAGCCGGTGCGCGAAGAGGACAAGCCGTTCCTGATGGCGATCGAGGACGTGTTCTCGATCGAAGGCCGCGGAACGGTGGCCACGGGGCGTATTGAGCGGGGCAAGGTGCGGGTGGGCGACGAAGTGGAGATCGTTGGTCTGACGCCCGAGAAGCGGAAGACGACCTGCACGGGCGTGGAGATGTTCCGCAAGCTGCTGGACGAGGGGATGGCGGGCGACAACGTCGGCTGCTTGCTGCGCGGCATCAAGCGGGACGAGATCGAGCGCGGCCAGGTGCTCGCCAAGCCCAACTCGATCACTCCCCACACGAAGTTCGAGGCGGAAGTCTACTGCCTGTCGAAGGACGAGGGAGGCCGGCACACGCCGTTCTTCAGCGGCTATCGGCCTCAGTTCTATTTCCGCACGACCGACGTTACCGGCACGGCCAATCTGGTGGAGGCCGAGATGTGCATGCCGGGTGACAACGTCCGCGTCACGGTGGAGCTGCACAAGCCGATTGCCATGGACGACGGCGTGCGGTTCGCGATCCGTGAAGGCGGCCGGACCGTCGGATCGGGCGTGGTGACGAAAATCCTGGAGTAGGCCATTCGTCCGAGGGAGGGCTGCTGGTCCAGGGAGAATGGGCCTGGTGGATGCGGGGTGGGTGTCCGCGGGGACGCCTTGGCCCCGCCTCTCGGAATGACGGATCCTCCGCAGGGGCGTAGCTCAATTGGCAGAGCGCTGGTCTCCAAAACCAGAGGTTGCGAGTTCGATTCCCGCCGCCCCTGCCTGGTGTTCGATTGCAAGTGGAAGAGTCGGTGGGTGAGTTGGGAATGACTGGCCGGCTCAGCGGGTAAGTCGGCTCAGTGGGTAAACAGGGCGCTGGGTAACGGACCGGGACCGCAGGGAATCGCGACATGTCCAAGCAGAAGACGGCGACCACTGGAATGTTCCTGCAGGAGCTGTTTCAGTTTGGTCTGTACAAGCGGACTCAGGGCCGGTTGACCCGGCAGGTGACCTGCGGGGTGATCTGGGTTACCTTCGCACTGGCCGCCTGGCGGCTGTGGGACTTCCTGAACGGGACGACGCTGCCCAGCAGTTTGCGGGCGGCGGAGCCGTTTATTGAGGCGGGGGTGCCGGCGCTGCTGTTGGGCATCGGATTGTGGCTGGGCGTACGGCTGGTCAATCTGCCGCGGTTCGCTGACTTTCTGATCGCCGTCGAGGCGGAAATGAACAAGGTTTCCTGGCCTTCGCGGCCGGAGTTGATCCGCAGTTCGCTGGTCGTGATCTTCGTGATCTTCGCCATGGCGTTCGTGCTGTTTGCCTTTGATGTGATCTGGCAGTTCGTGTTCAACTGGATTGGGGTCCGGACCTGATTGTTGGCCGGCCGTCCCGGACCGCTCGACGGAGCCGGGGCGGGGCGCGGAATGAGTGGGTGAGAATTGTGAGCAGCGATCCAAACAATCCGGGCGATCCGTCTTCCAGTGCCGAGACGGGTGACGAGCTGCGCGCCGACACCGCGCCGGATGATCGCCGCCTGGCGGGGACCGGCACGGAGGGCGGCGGGGATCAGCCGCAGCCCGAGGAACCGGTCGCCGAAGAGCCGCAGCTCGAACAGCCGGTCGCTGAGGAGCCGGTCGCTGAGGAGTCGGACGCCGGGGAACCGGTGATCGAGGAGCCGGTGGACGAGGACGAGGACGAGGACGAGGACGCGGCTCCGATCGAATCGCTGGAGGGGTCCGAGCCGGGCGACGAGGAGTTGAAGTTCGACTGGTACATCTTGAAGGTCCAGGTGAACCGCGAGGAGTCGATCCGCGAGGCTCTGCTGCGTCGCGTGCGGATGTATGGCCTGGAGCAGATGTTTGGCGACATTATTGTGCCCACCGAGGATGTGGCCGAATACAACAAGGCCGGGAAGCGGCGGATCGTCAAGAAGAAGCTGTATCCCGGCTACATCATGGTCAACATGGCGATTGACGATGACAGTTGGTTCCTGGTCCGCGAGACGCCGGGGATCGGCGACTTCACGGGCTCGGCGGGCAAGCCCACTCCGATGCTGGCCTCGGAGGTCGAGCGGATCATTTCCCGCGGCAAGGCCGCGGGTGGCGACGAGGGCCAGGTGAAGACGGCCATTCCGTTCAAGTCGGGCGACCAGGTGCGGGTCAAGGACGGAAACTTCCAGGGCTTTGAGGGCGATGTGGATTCGATTGACGAAGCCCACGGTCGGGTCACGGTGATGATCAACATTTTCGGCCGACCGACGCCGGTCGAATTGGAACATTGGCAAGTCGAGGCGATGTAGGGGCGGAACTCCGCCAGGCTGCTCGCCGCTTCCGCAGGGTGTTGGCAGAAAGTCTTCCATGGCAAAGCAATTGATTGGTCAGGCCAAGTTTCAGGCGGCCGGCGGCCAGGCGACCCCCGCGCCTCCCGTGGGTACGTCGCTGGGCAAGTTCGGCATCAACTTGGGCCAGTTCGTGCAGCAGTTCAACGACCGCACGAAGGAGTACAACGGGACTCCGATCCCGGTGATCGTCAGCGTGTTCAGCGACCGGACTTTCGAGTTCGTGACGAAGAGTCCGCCGGCAGCTTCGCTCTTGAAGCAAGCCGCCGGGATCGCCCGCGGTTCCGGGGTTCCGAACCGGGATAAGGTCGGGACGGTGACGCGCGCCCAGGTGGACGAGATCTGCCAGAAGAAAATGGCCGACCTGAACGCTCGGGACCTGGAGCACGCGCGGCGGATGATCGAGGGGACCGCTCGCAGCATGGGAATCACGGTGGTCGACTAAGCGGCCGGCGTCCCCGGTCGCGGGCCGGGGGAACCTGGCTGGCGTCCGTTCGCCTGGCCGGGGCCTGGACCGGGCCCCCGAGCTGCTCAACGAAATTTCCAATCTTCTTCGGCGGATCAAGTTACCATGTCGAAACAGTCCAAACGTTTGCGGGCTTTGTCGGAGCGGGTGCCGACTCAGGAACCGGTGGCGCTGCCGCGGGCCGTGGAGATCCTGAAGGGTTTTGCCAATACGAAGTTCGACCAGTCGGTCGAGGTGCATATCCGCCTGGGGGTGGATGCCAAGCAGGCGGACCAGATCGTGCGCGGCTCGGTCGTCCTGCCGCACGGCATCGGCCGCACGCAGCGCGTGGTGGTCTTCGCCAAGGGCGACCTGGCGGAGGCGGCCCGGCAGGCGGGCGCCGACGAGGTGGGGCAGGAGGACCTGGCCAAGAAGATCAAGGACGGCTGGACCGACTTCGATGCCTGCATCGCGGCGCCCGACATGATGGGTCTGGTCGGCCCGCTGGGTCGCGTGCTGGGGCCTCGCGGCCTGATGCCCTCGCCCCGCGCCGGCACGGTCACGCCGGACGTGGCCAAGGTGGTGCGGGAGTACAAGGCGGGCAAGGTGGAGTTTCGCAACGACGCCGGTGGAAACGTGCATGGCGTGGCCGGCAAGCTGAGCTTTGATGCTCAGAAATTGCAGGACAACATCCAGGCGTTCCTGGATTACGTGCTCAGTCTCAAGCCGGCGACGGTCAAGGGAAACTATGTCAAGGGTATCGCCATTTGTGCTACGATGAGCCCCGGAGTGCGCGTGGCCATTTAGCTGGCCTGTGAGGAATTGTGCGATGAGCAAATACGTGAAGAGCCTGATCACTCAGGACCTGGCGCGGCGGCTGCAGGGCGTCGAGGACGCCGTGCTGGTCAATGTGATCGGGATGGACGCCAGCAAGACGTACGCGCTGCGCAAGACGTTGCGCGAGAAGAATATCCACCTGCTGGTGGTCAAATCCAGCCTGGCTCGGCGAGCGACCCAGGGGACCCGCCTGTCGGCCGCCTTTGAAGGCACTCAGGGGAGTGTGGCCGTGGTCTGGGGCTGCGAGGATTTCGTCAGCCTGGCCAAGGAAGTGACGGCCCTGGACAAGAGCGCCGAGTTCAAGTTGTTTGAGACGCGCGGCGGCGTCATGGACGGGGATCGCCTGACCGCCGAGCGGGTGGCGGAAATCAGCAAGTGGCCGAACCGGACCGAGCAGTTGAGTCTCTTGATGGGGCAGATCCTCTCGCCGGGCCGCCAACTGTGCGGAGCCCTGCTGGGACCTGGCGGCGCGTTGGCCAGCCAGATCGAACAGAAGTCGAAGGACGAGGACCAGGCCGATGGCCCGGCCGACGCCGGTGGTGAAGCCGCGGCGGAGGCGGCGAGCTAGCCGGGGCCGGCCGGCTGTACGGGGCTGGCTGGCAAGTGCGGGAACGAACGATCATTCAAGTGCGTCAGCGCCGCGGCTGTCCGCGAGGGGACGGCGGGGCGCCTATTGAGATGAGAAAGGGTGAATTGCGTTATGTCTGAGGAAGCCGCCACCATGACTGTTGCTCCGGAACTGGCCCAGTTGGGCGACAAGATCGCCGACCTGACGCTGAAGCAGGCCAAGGAGTTGAGCGATTACTTGAAGGACAAATACGGCATTGAGCCGGCAGCCGGGGGAGCCGTGATGGTGGCCGCCGCCGCCGGAGGTCCGGCCGAGGCCGCCGCGCCGGCGCAGACGGAATTCGACGTCGTGCTGACCGGCTTTGGCGACAAGAAGCTGGACGTGGTCAAGGTCGTCAAGAACGTGACGGGCAAGACGTTGATGGACGCCAAGAAGCTGGTCGAGGGCGCTCCCGCCACGATCAAGGAAGCGGTGTCCAAGGAAGAGGCCGAGAAGTTGAAGGCCGAACTGGAAAAAGCGGGCGCTTCGATCGAACTGAAGTAGCTTCCCGATTCGTTGACTCTCAAACTGCCGCTCCGGCCCGTCGGCCGGAGCGGCGGGGAACGAGTTCGCTTGACCGTCAATCCGACTCGACTCTCACGCGTTGGCTCGCGGAAGACCGTTCTGTCTTCCGCTGCGCGCCCCGGTCGGTGTGTCTCACCGACCCGCGGTCGCCGCTGCGCCCCCGACCTGCCGCTGCCGTGATCCCATTCCTGGAGTTTCCGCGCCTATGGCCACCCCCGTCCAACGCCGCCTGCAACCCAAGGAAGTCCGTAATTTCGGCAGCGGTCGCGAAGCTTTCGTGACCCCCGACCTGACTCAGATCCAGACGGCCAGTTACGAAGCGTTCCTGCAGGAGCACATCCCGCCGGAGAAGCGCAAGGATCAGGGTCTGGAAAGCGTCATGCGCGAGATCTTTCCGATCGAGAGCTATGACAAGCAGATCAGGCTGGAGTATCTCAAGTACGAGCTGGGCAAGCCCCGCTACACGCCCGACGAATGCCGCCAGTTGCGGTTGACCTACGGCCGGCCGTTTCGCGTCTGGCTGCGGCTGGTCAAGAAGGACGCGCCGGTCGAGGAGGAAGTGTACCTGGGCGACGTGCCGGTGATGCTGGGGGGCGGCGAGTTCATCATCAACGGCGCCGAGCGGGTGGTGGTCAGCCAGTTGCACCGCAGCCCGGGCGTCGACTTCGTGATGGAACAGGACGCCACCTCGGACCGCAAGCTGGCCAGTTGCCGGATCATCCCCGAACGGGGAAGCTGGATCGAAGTCAACGCCACCAAGAAGGATGCGCTCAGCGTCCGCATCGACCAGAGCGGCAAGTTTTCGGCGCTGACCCTGTTGCGGGCGATGAACCCCAAGTTCGGGACCGACGCCGACCTGCTGCGGGCCTTCTACAGCGTCACGACGGAAAAGGTCGTGGACGGTCGCAGCGCGGGCAAGCTGGAGGGCAAGGTGGCGGCCGACGACATCGTGTATCCGGCCGACAGCCAGCGGGCGGGTGAGATTATCGTCGAGGCCGGGCACAAGATTACCAAGCACGCGGCCGAGACGATCTGCACGTCGGGGATCACGAAGGTCGAGCTGATGGAGCCGCCCAAGGTTCCGTTGATCCTGAACAGCCTGGCCGAGGACAGCACGTCGAGCCACGAGGAGGCGCTGCTGCGGATCTACCAGCGGCTGCGGCCGGGCAACCCGCCCCAGTTGGAGAAGGCCAAAACCCTGTTCCAGGAGAAATTCTACGACGTGAACCGCTACCGGCTGGGACGCGTCGGCCGGTTCCGCATCAACCGCAAGCTGGGTTTGAACGTCTCGGAAAAGGAAATGACGCTCCGCGCCGAGGACCTGATCGCCTCGATCCGCTACCTGATGGATCTGGCGATCAGCGGCGGCGAGGCGGAGATCGACGACATCGACCACCTGGGCAATCGCCGCTTGCGGACGATCGACGAGCTGGCGTGCGACGAGCTGCGCAAGGGTTTCCTCAAGCTGCGCCGCACGGTGCAGGAGCGGATGAGTCTGAAGGACCAGGAGGACATGACGCCCCGCAGCCTGATCAACCCCAAGAGCATTTCGGCGGCGATCGAGTACTTCTTCGGCCGCGGCGAGCTGTCGCAGGTGGTCGACCAGACGAACCCCCTTTCGCAGTTGACTCACGAGCGGCGGTTGTCGGCCCTGGGACCGGGCGGTTTGAACCGCAAGCGGGCCGGCTTCGAGGTTCGCGACGTGCACATCTCGCACTACGGCCGGATCTGTCCCATCGAGACGCCGGAAGGGACGAACATCGGCCTGATTTCCAGCCTGGCGATCTACGCGGGGGTCGACGAATACGGGTTCCTGGTGACTCCCTACCGCAAGGTGAAGAGCGGCAAGCTGACCGAGGAGACGGTCTGGCTGCGGGCGGACGAGGAGTCGGAGGCGATCGTGGCCCCGGCGGACACCGAGGTCAAGGACGGCAAGCTGCAGCCGGGACCGGCCCTGATCGCCCGCCACCGCAGCGACTTCAAGATCGTCGCTCCGGACGAAGTCCAGTACCTGGATGTGGCTCCGAGCCAGATGGTGGGCGTCTCGGCCGGGTTGATCCCGTTCCTGGAGCACGACGACGCCAACCGCGCCCTGATGGGATCGAACATGCAGCGGCAGGCCGTGCCGCTGCTGGTCACCGAACCGCCGATCGTGGCGACGGGCATGGAGCGGGAGGTGGCCCGGAATTCCAGCATGGTGGTGCGGGCCCGCAAGGCGGGCAAGGTGACCTACTGCGACGCCAACCGGATCGAGATCAACGGCAGCGAGCAGTACGAGCTGAAGAAGTACCAGGGGCTGAACGAGCGGACGTGTCTCAACCAGAAGCCGATCGTGACGCTGGGCGACAAGGTGGAGAAGGGCCAGGTGATCGCCGACGGCGCGGGTTCGTACCAGGGCGAGCTGGCCTTGGGCCGCAACGTGCTGGTCGGCTTCATGTCGTTCGACGGCTTCAACTTTGAGGACGCGATCATCATCAGCGAGGAGCTGGTCAAGAACGACACCTACACCTCGCTGCATATCGAGGAGTTCGACGTCGAGATCCGCGAAACGAAGCTGGGCCGGGAGGAGTTCACCCGCGACATTCCCAACGTCAGCGAGAAGGCGCTCCGCAACCTGGACGACAACGGCATCGTGCGGATCGGCACGTTCGTGCGTCCGGGCGACATCCTGGTGGGCAAGGTCTCGCCCAAGTCCAAGACCGAGCTGACGCCGGAGGAGAAACTGCTGCACGCCATCTTCGGGCGGGCGGGCGAGGACGTGAAGAACGATTCGCTGGAGGTCCCTTCGGGGATCGAGGGGATCGTGATCGACACGCAGAAGTTCTCGCGGCGGATGAGTCTGTCCGAGGAGGAGCGGAAGGTTTTCGAGAAGGACTTGAAGGAAGCGGAGAACGAGGGCAACGCCCAGATCGCGGCCGCTTTCGCGGAGCTGGCTCGCGGTCTGGACGAGGCGGCCGGCAAGTCGTTGACCGACGAGGACGGCGTGCCGCTGGCCGGCGACCAGGACCCGAAGTTCGCGGCCGAGCGGGCGGCCCGTTTCCGGCTGGATCGGCTCACGGCCAAGCATGCGGAGCGGGCGGCTGAGCTGGAAAAGGCGTACAAGTCGGCCTGGCCGGCGGTGGAGGACGCCATGGACCGCCGCGACCGCAAGTTGAACAGCATGAAGCGCGGCGACGAGCTGCGCAGCGGCGTGCTGCAGATGGTCAAGGTCTACGTGGCCACCAAGCGCGTGATCTCGGTCGGCGACAAAATGGCCGGGCGCCACGGCAACAAGGGCGTGATCGCCAAGATCCTGCCGGTCGAGGACATGCCGTTCCTGCCGGACGGCACGCCGTTGCAGATCATGCTCAACCCGCTCGGCGTGCCCAGCCGTATGAATGTCGGCCAGATCCTGGAGACGCACCTGGGCTGGGCCGGCGCCGCGCTGGGCTTCCAGGCGATCACGCCGGTGTTCGACGGCGCCTCGGAGGACGAAATCAACCAGTGCCTGGAGGACGCCGGCTTGCCGCGCCACGGCAAGGTGCGGCTGCGGGACGGGCGGACCGGCGACCTGCTGGAGCAGGAAACGACCGTGGGCTACATCTACATGCTCAAGCTGCACCACCTGGTCGACGACAAGGTGCACGCCCGCAGCACGGGCCCCTACTCGCTGATCACCCAGCAGCCGCTGGGCGGCAAGGCCCGCTTCGGCGGCCAGCGGTTCGGAGAAATGGAAGTCTGGGCTCTGGAAGCCTACGGCGCGGCCTACATCCTCCAGGAGTTGCTGACCGTCAAGAGCGACGACGTGGAGGGCCGCACCAAGATCTACGAGTCGATGGTGAAAGGAGAGAACACTCTGGAGGCAGGGACGCCCGCCAGCTTCGACGTGCTGACCAACGAGATCCGGGGCCTGGCCCTGAACATGCAGTTGGAAAAACGGCGCGTTTGATCGACCGCGTGCCGCCGGGGCGCCCGGCCCCCGGACACCGGTTCCCCTGAGACGATCCCCCACCGCAAGGTGATCCCCCAAGGAGCATACGGCCCATGACCATCAACGAAACCTCGTACGATCGGATTAACGACTACGCTTCGGTGAAGATCAGCCTGGCCCGGCCGCACGACATCCGCAGTTGGTCGTTCGGCGAAGTCAAGAAGCCGGAAACGATCAACTACCGCACGTATCGTCCCGAAAAGGACGGGCTGTTCTGCGAGCGGATTTTTGGTCCGGAGAAGGACTGGGAGTGCGCCTGCGGCAAGTACCGGGGGATGAAGTACAAGGGCATGATCTGCGACCGCTGCGGCGTCAAGGTCACGCACTCCCGCGTCCGCCGCAAGCGGATGGGGCACATCGAGCTGGCGGCTCCGGTCGTGCACATCTGGTTCTTCAAGGCGATGCCCAGCCGCCTGGGCAACCTGCTGAACATGAAGACCACCAGCCTGGAGAAGGTGATCTACTTCCAGGACTACGTGGTCGTGGATCCCAAGGACACCGGCCTGGAACGCCAGCAGCTCCTGACCGAGGAGGAATTCCGCCTGGCCCGCGAGCAGTGGGGCGAGGGAAGTTTCGAGGCGGACATGGGCGCCGAGGCGGTCCGCAAGCTGCTTACCAGCCTGGACCTGGTCAAGCTGTCCGACGAATTGCGGAAGGAGTTGAAGGAGACCAAGTCCAAGCAGAAGACCAAGGACCTGACCAACCGCCTGAAGATCGTCGAATCGATCCGCGACAGCGATAACCGGCCCGAATGGATGGTCCTGGACGTGATCCCCGTGATCCCGCCCGACCTGCGGCCGCTGGTCCTGCTGGATTCGGGCAACTTCGCCACCAGCGACCTGAACGACTTGTACCGGCGGATCATCAACCGCAACAACCGCCTGCGGAAGCTGGTCGACCTGAACGCGCCCGAGGTGATCATCCGCAACGAGAAGCGGATGCTGCAGCAGTCGGTCGACGCGCTGTTCGACAACAACCGTTGCAAGCGGCCCGTGCTGGGCAGCAGCAACCGGCCGCTCAAGTCGCTGACCGACATGATCAAGGGCAAGCAGGGCCGGTTCCGCGAGAACCTGCTCGGCAAACGGGTCGACTACTCGGCCCGCAGCGTGATCGTGGTCGGCCCGACGCTCAAGCTGCACCAGTGCGGCCTGCCCAAGAAGATCGCCCTGGAACTGTACCAGCCGTTCATCATCCGCAAGCTCAAGGAGCTGGGGCACGCCGACACGATCAAGAGCGCCAAGAAGATGCTCGAACGCAAGGACGAGGAGGTCTGGGACATCCTGGAAGCGGTGATCCAGAACCATCCCGTGCTGCTCAATCGGGCTCCCACGCTGCACCGCATGGGGATCCAGGCGTTCGAGCCGGTGCTGGTCGAGGGGAACGCGATCCACCTGCACCCGCTGGTCTGCAAGGGCTTCAACGCCGACTTCGACGGCGACCAGATGGCGGTCCACCTGCCGCTGTCGATCGAGGCGCAAGTGGAAGCCCACACGCTGATGATGTCGACCAACAATATTTTCGCCCCGTCCAACGGCCGGCCGATCATGAGCCCGTCGCAGGACACGGTGATGGGTTGCTACTACATCACGATCGCCCTGCCGGGACGCAAGGGCGAGGGCATGCAGTTCGCCTCGCCCGAAGAGGCGGACCTGGCCTACTCCCAGGGCGTGCTCGACCTGCACGCCCGCATCAAGCTGCGGCTGCCGCCCACCCAGCAGTTGAAGTCCGAAGATGACGAAGCGTCCCGGCCGGGAGCGGTCATCGAGACGACGTACGGGCGGATCATGTTCAACATGATGCTGCCGCGGGGCATGGATTTCTACAATTCGCCCCTGCGGAGCGGCGATCTGGCGGGCGTGATTTCCGACTGCTACCAGCGGCTGGGGCGCAAGGCCACGATCGACCTGCTGGACGACATGAACCAGCTCGGCTTCCGCGAGAGCACCCGCAGCGGCCTGTCGTTCGCCACCGACGACCTGGTCACCCCCGCCTCGAAGCAGAAGTTCATCGGCGAGGCGGAAAAGACGGTGATGAAGTTCAAGAAGCTCTACGACCGCGGCGTGATCACCGAGATGGAGCGTTACAACCAGGTGCTCGATACCTGGACGCACGCCCGCGAGGCGATCACCTCGGAAATGCTCTCGGCCATGGAGCGCGACGACCGCGGCGGCAGCGGTTACGTGAACCCCGTGTTCCTGATGGCCCACTCCGGCGCCCGCGGCGGCATCGAACAGATCCGCCAGTTGGCCGGCATGCGCGGTCTGATGGCCAAGCCGACGGGCGAGATCATCGAGACGCCGATCAAGGCCAACTTCCGCGAGGGCCTCTCGGTGCTGGAGTATTTCAGCTCGACCCACGGGGCTCGCAAGGGCCTGGCCGACACGGCGCTCAAGACGGCCGATTCGGGCTACCTGACCCGCAAGCTGGCCGACGTGGCCCAGAACGTGGTGGTCACGATGGAAGACTGCGGCACCACCCAGGGCATCACCAAGGGGGTGATCTACCGGGGCGAGAAGGTGGAGGTGCGGCTGGCCGACGCCGTCAACGGCCGCGTCAGCCGGCAGAACATCGTCAACCCGATCACCGACGCCGTGATCGTGCGGGAAAACGAGTTGATCACGCCGGAAATCGCCCGCCGCATCGAGGAGCTGGGGCTGGAAAAAATCCAGGTCCGCAGCCCGATGACCTGCGACGCCGGGCTGGGCGTCTGCCGGTTGTGCTACGGCATGGACCTCTCCAGCAGCAACCTGGTCGAGGAGGGGATGGCGGTGGGGATCATCGCCGCTCAGAGTATCGGCGAACCGGGCACGCAGTTGACCATGCGGACCTTCCACATCGGCGGCACGGTCAGCACCAGCGTCAAGGAAAGCGAAACCCGCTCCAAGAAGGGCGGTATCGTGCGGTTCGTCCGCATGCGGTACGTCAAGAACGACGAGGGCCGCAGCATCGTGCTGACCCGCAACGGTGAAATCGCCCTCTTGGACCCCAAGGGCCGCGAGTTGGAGAAGTACGAGGTGCCGATGGGCGCCACGCTGCTGGTCGAGGAAGACCAGGAAATCAAGGGCGGCGCCGTGCTCTGCCAGTGGGACCCGCACAGCATCCCGATTCTGGCCGAGGTTTCCGGTCGCGTCCGTTATGAGGACGTGGTCGAGGGCGAGACGTTGCGGCTGGAAAAGGATCCCGGCGGCCACGTGCGGCGGATGATCATGGACCACAAGGGTGAACTGCACCCGCAGATCGTGCTCGAAGATACCGATGGCCGACCGCTGGACGTGTACTACCTGCCCGAACGGGCACATATCGAAGTGGCCGAGGGCGACATGATCGCCGCCGGCTCGGTGCTGGCCAAGACGCCCCGCGAGGCCACCGGCATCACCGACATCACGGGCGGCCTGCCGCGGGTGACCGAGATTTTCGAGGCCCGCAAGCCGAAGGATCCGGCCGTGATCGCCGAAGTCGACGGCAAGGTCGAGATTCTCGGCGAGAAGAAACGCGGCAAGCGGACGATTATCGTCCGCAGCGAAAGCGGGATCGAACGCGAGCACCTGGTCCCGCACGGCAAGCGGTTCCTGGTGCATTCGGGGGACATCGTCAAGGCCGGCCAGGCGCTGGTCGACGGGCCGCTGGTGCCCCACGACATCCTCCGCATCTCGGGCGAGGAAGCCGTGCAGCAGTACCTGGTGCACGAAATCCAGCAGGTCTACCGCAGCCAGCGGGTGGAGATCAACGACAAGCATATCGAGATCATCATCGCCCGCATGCTCCGCAAGGTCCGCATCGAGAATCCGGGCGATACCAGCCTGCTGCCCGGCCTGGTGATGGACAAGTTCGAGTTCCGGTCGGTCAACCAGGACCTGGCCAAGTGCGTGAAGATCTCCGAGAAGGGAGACAGCGACTTCGCGGTTGGGGCGATCGTGCCCAAGGATGCCCTGGAACAGGTCAACGCGCAGATCGAGGCCCTGGGAGGCGATCCGGCCAAGGGGACTCGGCCCCGACCCTCCACCGCCTCCACCCAGTTGCTGGGCATCACCAAGGCGTCCGTGCAAAGCTCCAGCTTCATCTCGGCCGCCAGCTTCCAGGAAACCACCAAGGTGCTGACCGAGGCGGCGCTGGCTGGCAAGGTCGACAACCTGGTCGGCCTGAAGGAAAACGTCATCCTGGGGCACTTGATCCCGGCCGGGACCGGTTTCCGGACCTTCCAGGAGGCCGAAGTGCGGTATCGTCCGGAAGCCCTGCAGGCGATGGCGGCCGAGCAGGACCGGACCTTGGTCACGTCGTTCCCGTTGCTGCAGGGCGGCGACGAGGGAGGCCAGACCACCGGTGCCGCCGCTGGCTCGCAGCGCAAGGCATCCGACAGCCCGGTCAGCTTGGAAAGCCTCCTGGGTGGCTCGGGCGCGGACCCGCTGGACGATTGACGGGGCTCGCCTTGACAGGCGTGGCGAAACTGTTAGCCTTAGGAATTCGTCGATACTCGTTTGCTCGACAGCTACTCTGACGGACGATCATGCCCACGATTAACCAACTGGTGCGCAAAAGCCGCAAGCAGAAGCGCAAGTTCACCAAGTCGCCGGTCCTGGACCGCTGCCCGCAGAAGCAGGGTGTCTGTCTGCAGGTCCGCACGATGACTCCCAAGAAGCCCAATTCGGCCCTGCGGAAGATCACCCGCGTGCGGCTGTCCAATGGGAAGGAAGTCACGGTGTATATTCCGGGTGAGGGGCACAACCTGCAGGAACACTCGATCGTGCTGGTCCGTGGCGGCCGGGTTCGCGACTTGCCGGGCGTCCGTTACCAGGTGGTCCGCGGGGCGCTCGACACGCTGGGCGTCAATGGCCGCAAGCAGTCGCGCAGCCGGTACGGGGCCAAGAAGTCGTAATTCGCGCGCTGGGAATCCAGCGCGGGACGGGTCGGCGACCCGTTGCGGCAACATCGGTGTGGCGGGCCCTGGGCCCGTCAGGGACATTCAAGAACAGACCAATTCGACGGGCGGCGACGCTCGTCCTCCGCAAGAAGCAGCATCCTGCCATGGGCCGTATTACCGCCAGTCGCACGCATCTGAAGCCGGATCCCCGCTACAATTCGATCCTGGCCAGCAAGTTCATCAACTGTCTGATGGAGGATGGCAAGAAGACGGTCGCCCAGGCCGTTTTCTATGGCGCGATGGAAGTGATTGAGAAGCGCGTGCCGGACGCCGAGCCGATTGAGGTGTTTCATACGGCGGTGGAGAACGTCAAGCCGCACATCGAGGTTCGCTCGAAGCGCGTCGGCGGGGCGGCCTACCAGGTGCCGATGCAGGTTAACCGCAACCGGCAGCAGTCGCTGGCCTTCCGCTGGCTGTTGATGGCGGTGCGTGAAAAGAAGGGTCGGCCGACGCATCAGAAGTTGGCCGACGAACTGATCGCGGCGTACAAGCGTGAGGGAGCCGCCATTACGCGGCGTGAAAACGTCCACCGGATGGCCGATGCCAATAAGGCCTTCGCCCATTTCGCGTGGTAACCTGGACCACCGGCAACGCCGCGTCGAGTTCGCTGGACGCGGCGTTCTTTATGCGCCGCGGGTGACCCGCGGCTCGACCTTCCCAATTGCCTCTCTGTCCCGGCCCCGCCATGGCGCGCGACACATCCCGAATCCGCAACCTGGGCATCATTGCCCATATCGACGCCGGCAAGACGACCGTCACCGAGCGGATGTTGTTCTACAGCGGTGCCAAGCATCGGGTCGGCCAGGTGGACAAGGGAACGACCGAGACGGACAGCGATCCGGAGGAGCAGGAACGGGGGATCACGATCTACTCGGCCTGCGTCACGTTCAACTGGCGCGACGTCCACATCAACCTGCTGGATACGCCCGGGCACGTGGATTTCACGGCCGAGGTGGAACGCTGCCTGCGGGTGCTGGACGGGGCCGTGGTGGTGTTCAGCGCTCGCGAGGGCGTGGAGGCTCAAAGCGAGACGGTCTGGCGGCAGGCCGACCGGTATCGGGTTCCGAGGCTGGTGTTCATCAACAAGCTGGACCGCGAGGGAGCCAACTTCGAAGGCGTGCTTGAGGAGCTGGGGCACCGCCTGGCGGCTCGCCCCGTGGCCGTGCAGATCCCGGTCGGCGAGGGCCCGCCGCATGTGGGCAACCCGTTCCGGGGCGTGATCGATCTGATCACGATGCGGATGCTGACGTTTGATCCCGCCAGCGAGGGGCAGCAGATCATTCCTAGCGAGATCCCGGACCAGTTGCGGGACGGGGCCGAGTTGTGGCGCGACCTGATGCTCGAACGGCTCTACGACTACAGCAACGAACTGATGGAGCTGGCGTTGCAGGAGGAGCCGATCCCGCCGGAGCTGATCCGCCGAGTGATCCGCAACGCCACGCTGCACCAGCAGATCCAGCCCGTGCTGTGCGGCTCGGCTCTGCACGGCATCGGCGTGCAGCCGGTGCTGGACGCCGTGGCCGACTATCTGCCCAGCCCCTTGGATCGTCCGCCGGTCAGCGGCGTGAATCCCCAGCATGGCGATCGGGTGGAGCGGCGCCGGCCGGAGGCCGAGGAGCCGTTCTGCGGCCTGGTGTTCAAGGTCTTGCCGGTCAAGACGGGCGACGTCTGCTGGTTGCGGGTGTACTCCGGCACGCTGCGGGCCAACACGCGGATCCTGAACACGGGCCGCAACGTCAAGGACAACGTCGCTCAGCTCTGGCAGATCCATGCCACCCGGCGGGTCCGCGAGGGCCAGGTCGAGTCGGTGGAGACGGGCGACATCGTGGGCATCGTCGGCCTGCGGCATTCGATCACCGGCGACACGTTATGCGATCCCAAGCACCCGATTCTGCTGGAGTCGATTCAGTTTCCCGAGACGGTGATTTCGATGGCCATCGAACCGGAGAGCTCGCCGGAACGGGGCAAGCTGGCCGAGGTTCTGGAGATGCTCAAGCGGCAGGACCCGACCTTGCATGTGTCCAGCGGCGACACGGGCCAGACGCTGGTCAGCGGGATGGGGGAGCTGCATCTGGAGGTGGTCAAGAACCGCCTACTGCGGGACTTCAACCTGAACGTCAAGTTCCACAAGCCGCAGGTGAGTTTCCGCGAATCGATCGCCCGGCCGGCGGAAGTGGTGGGCGAATGCCATCGGCAACTGGGAGGCCAGACCCTGTTCGCCAAGGTCCGGCTGAAGATGGAGCCGGTCGCCGAGGCGGCGGTGCCGGTGGAGATTCGCGTGGCCTGCGCGGGGGAGGAGTTGCCGCCGACCGCGTTGCCGACGGTGCTGGAGGAACTGCGGGCCCGGGCCGAGGGTGGCGGCCTGATTGCCGGCTACCCGCTGATGAAGCTCCGGGTCACGGTGACGGGGATTGAGTTCGACGAGGAGCATTCGGACGAGCGGGCGTATCGGATCGCGGCCAACGAGGCGTTCAACCTGGGGCTGACGCAGGGCGGCAAGGTGTTGCTGGAGCCGATCATGAAGCTCGACATCACCACGCCCGACAATTACCTGGGGGATTTCGTCGGCGACCTGCAGCAGCGGCGGGCGATCATTGCCCGCACGGAGAATCGGGGGCAGATGACGCTGATCGAGGCTCACGCGCCGCTGATGGAGCTGTTCGGGTATTCGAGCGCCATGCGGAGTTTAAGCCAGGGGCGCGCCGGGTGCTCGATCGAGCCGCTGCGGTACGAACCGGCGCCGCCGGAGATCATGAAACAACACGAGATTTAGTCGCTCGATGCCGTTGACGAGCGGACGGAAGACTTTTATGATTTGTGGTTTCCCCCGAAACGAAAAAGATCACTGGCGGGCTCGGCGACCGCGGCCGCTTCCTTCCTGGCCCGTGCCGGTTGCCCGATTGCAGGAGTTTCCCTTGTGAGCGGCCAGACTGAAGTTATCAGGATCCGCATGGAAGCCTATGACCACGCCATCCTGGACCAGAGCGCCCAGGAGATCGTGGACACGGCCAAGCGCACGCATTCGGAGGTGCACGGGCCGATTCCGCTGCCCACGCGGATCGAGCGGTATACGGTGTTGTCGGGTCCGCATGTGGACAAGAAGGCTCGGCAGCAGTTCGAGATTCGGACTCACAAGCGGTTGATCGACATCGTCCAGGCCACGGCCAAGACGATTGAGGCGTTGAACAAGTTGAGCCTTCCGGCTGGTGTGGATATTAAGATCAAGGCTTCCAGTCGCTGACGACGTCGGGCGTATGCTGCGAAAGTCTCTTGAGAGCTGATATGACACGGACGCCGGGCGGGTAATTCGGGACGGGCAGGTCCGTTCTCGCAATCCCGCCGGCAACAGATCACGGGAAATCAGGCGATGGCACAGGGAATACTCGGCCGCAAGGTCGGGATGACACAGATTTATGACGATGCGGGCGCGGCGATTCCCGTTACGGTGATCGAGGCGGGTCCCTGTCATGTCCTGCAGTTGCGAAGCCCTGAACGGGACGGCTACGAGGCGGTTCAGTTGGGGTTCCTCGATAAGCGGCGGCCGCGCGACAATCAGCGCCGCTCGCGCCGCTCGCAGGCTCGCCGAAGTGAACGTGGTCATGTTGCCAGCCGGCTGGAGAGCAAGCGGGCCCGGAAGCGGGCTGCGGCCGGCGTTCAGCTCCCCCCGAAGGCCGACTGCGAACCGAAGCAGTTCATCCGCGAACTGCGCTGCTCGGCCGGCGGGCTGCAGGTGGGGCAGCAGGTGACCGTCAGGGACCTGGCGGAAATCAAGGCCGTCGACGTGACGGGGACCAGCAAGGGCCGCGGCTTCTCGGGCGTCATGCGGCGCCATAATTTCTCGGGTCAGCGAGCGACCCACGGCGTCAAGAAGGTGCATCGTCACGGGGGCAGTTCCGGGATGAGTGCCTGTCCCAGCCGGACCTTTCGCGGCAAACGGATGTCGGGGCAGTACGGCAATGCTCGGACGACCGTCCGCAATCTGCGCGTCGTGAAGATCGACGAGGAGCACAATCTGCTGCTGGTTCACGGCGCGGTGCCCGGGCCCAACGGCGGTTTTCTGGTGATCCGCGCGACCAATAAACTGTGAGGCACTTCCCGGGCCGGGGGACGGTTCCCGGCGTTGGGGGATTTGAGTGGCAGGGACGAAAGATATGGCAACCTTACCCGTCTACGACCGGTCCGGCAAAGAGGTCGGCAGCTACGAAATTGATCCGGCGGAGATCGCTCCGCGAATCAGCCGTCAGTTGCTGCACGAAGCGGTCGTGATGTACCAGGCCAATTTGCGGCAGGGCACGTTCCGCAGTCGTTCGCGGGGCGAGGTGTCCGGGTCGACCAAGAAGATGTACCGGCAGAAGGGCACGGGCAACGCGCGGGCCGGTTCGCGGCGATCGGGCATCCGCCGCGGGGGCGGGCATATCTTCGCCAAGCGGCCGCGGGACTTTTCCTACCGCTTGCCCAAGAAGGCGGTCCGCGCCGCGACTCGGATGGCCATCGCCTCCAAGATCCAGGACCAGCAATTGGTGGTGATCGACGACTTGTCGTTCGCCCAGCCGCGGACCCGGGAGATGGCGGAGATCCTGCGGGCCTTGAAGCTGGGGCAGTTGAGCACGCTGGTCGCCACGGCGGATCATGACGTCAACGTGTACAAGAGCGCTCGCAACATCCGCGGCGTGACGGTGGCTCCCGTGTCGGAGCTGAATGCTCTGGCGGTGCTCGCGCCGCGCCGCATGTTGGTGACGCGCGCGGCTCTGGACAGGATCCGGTCGGCTTCCGCCGCCGGCAATGGCTCGCAGCGGGCGGGCGGGGAGGATCAGGAATGACGACCACGGCTTTGCAGTCCGCGACGGCGGCCCGGAGCGGCGGTAAGACGCGCCTGGTGCTGGCGCCGCATCAGGTCATCTTGCGGCCCCTGGTGACCGAGAAGGGCATGCACCGCGCCACGCGGAACAATCAGTATGCCTTTGAGGTGAATCCGTTGGCCACGAAGGATGACGTGCGGCAGGCGGTGCAGGAGTTGTTTGAAGTCAAGGTGCTCAAGGTGCGGACGCAGAACCGGCGGGGCAAGCCGCGCCGGCACCGCTTCCGGATGGGGTACACCAAGGACTGGAAGCGGGCGATCGTGACGCTCGACGCCGAACATCGGATCAGCTTCTTCTAGCGGCTGGTGGCCGGCAGTAGTGGAGCAAGCCAGGCGATAGCGCAGCGAAACGGGCGATAGCGGAGCGAAACGGACGATGGGAATTCGACAATACAAGCCGACGTCACCGGGGCGGCGCAACGCCAGCGTCAGCGACTTCGCCGAGTTGACCAAGGGCGCGCAGCCGGAGAAGGGGTTGCTGCGGAAGGTCCGCAAGACGGGCGGCCGCAACAATCAGGGCAAGATTACTTGCCGGCATCGGGGCGGTGGCCACAAGCGGCAGTATCGGGTGATCGACTTTCGACGCGCCAAGGACGGCATTCCGGCCACGGTGGCGTCGATTCAGTACGATCCCAATCGCAGTGCCCGGATTGCCTTGCTGCACTACGCGGACGGGGAGAAACGCTACGTTCTGGCTCCTGACGGATTGAAGGTGGGTCAGAAGCTGGAGAGCGGCCCGGATGCGCCGCCGAACGCCGGCAACTGCCTGCCGTTGAAGAACATTCCGTTGGGGTCGGCGATCCATGCCATTGAGGTGCTTCCGGGGCGGGGAGCGGCCTTGTGTCGCAGCGCGGGGGTGGGTGCGACGCTGGTGGCTCGCGAAGCCGATTGGGCTCAGATCACCCTGCCGAGCGGGGAAATCCGCCGCTTGCCCTCCAAGTGCCGGGCCACGATCGGCAAGGTAGGCAACTCGGACCACATGGCGGTCCGGCTCGGCAAGGCGGGGCGCAAGCGCTGGCTGGGTCGTCGCCCGCATGTGCGGGGCACGGCCATGAACCCGATCGACCACCCGCACGGCGGCGGCGAGGGGCGGACCAAGGGTGGACGGCATCCGGTCAGTCCGACCGGCAAGCCGGCCAAGGGCGGCGCGACGCGCAACCGGCGCAAACCGTCCAATGCGGCGATTGTCCGGCGGCGGCGGTCGCGGCGGTACGGTCAGTTGCGGCTGCCGAAGTGACGTGTGCGAGTTGGTCGCGGAGCGTTCCGGGAGTTGGCCGGGGATCGGTGGTGTAGGTCGAAGTTGCGGCGGGAGTTGACCGAGAAAAACGGCGGGAGAGCATGAGCAGGTCGCTGAAAAAAGGTCCCTACGTGGACTACAAGCTGTACCGCAAGGTTCAGAAGCAGATCGACGACGGCACCAAGGAACCGCTCAAGACCTGGGCGCGGGCCTGCACGATTGTGCCCGAATTTGTGGGCCTGACGTTCCTGGTTCACAACGGCAAGCAGCATTTGAAGGTGTTCGTGACCGAGGATATGGTCGGGCACAAACTGGGCGAATTCGCCCCGACCCGCACCTTCCGCGGGCACGGCGGCAAGGGAAAGAGATAGAGGTTTGCCATGCCATTCGAGGCCAAACACCGATTCGCTCGGATCAGCGCCCGCAAAGTCCGGCCGCTGGCCGACATGGTTCGCGGCAAGTTTGCGGACGAGGCGCTGGATATTCTCCGCTTCCAGCCCCAGCGGGGCGCCCGGTTGCTGGAGAAGGTGATTCAAAGCGCCCTGGGAAACGCCCAGGATCCCGACCAGACGCGGGGCAAGACGGTCCACGTGCGGGACTTGATCGTCGCCGAGGCGCGGGTCGACGGCGGGCCGATGTTCAAGCGGATCCGGCCGCGGGCCCGCGGCATGGCCTTTGTGATCAAGAAGCGCAGTTCGCACATCCACGTCACGCTGGCGTCGATCGACGAATTGGGGAGTTGAGCGGGATCGCCGTTGGGGATCGGTCTGCATCGCGGAGAAAGTCGAGCCATGGGACAAAAGGTCAATCCGATCGGTTACCGCACCGGCATCATGCTGGGCTGGAAGAGCCGCTGGTATGCCTCCAAGCAGGAGTTTGCCAGCCTGCTCAAGGAAGACCACAAGATCCGGAACTTCATCAAGAATCACCCCAAGAAGGTGCAGTACCGCAACGCGGGGATCGATCGGATCGAGATCGAGCGGACGCGGGATGAGGTCAAGGTGGTGCTGCATGTGGCTCGCCCGGGCCTGATCATCGGCAAGAAGGGGCAGGAGGTCGAGTTGCTGCAGGAGGAGCTGCAGAACCTGATCGGGCGGCGGGTGAATTTGAAGATTGAGGAGATTGGCCGGCCGGAGTTGTACGCGCAACTGGTGGCCGAGGATATCGCGCAGCAACTGGCCAAGCGGGCCAGTTTCCGCCGCACGATGAAGCGTTCCATGGAACAGACGATGGACGCCGGAGCCAAGGGCATCAAGGTGCAACTGGCCGGGCGGTTGGGCGGAGCGGAAATGGCTCGCCGTGAAAAACAAATTTCTGGTTCGATTCCGCTGAGCACGTTGCGGGCGAAGATCGACTACGGGTTCGCCGAGGCGATGACGGCTCAAGGGCACATCGGCGTGCAGGTGTGGATCAACCAGGGCATGTTCGAAGGAGAAGCGATCGATGGCGTTGATGCCGAAGCGGGTCAAGCACCGAAAAAGCCAAAGAGGACGTATAAGCGGTAACGCCACCCGCGGGAACAAGGTGGTGTTCGGCGACTACGGACTGCAGGCTCTGCAAGGCGGCTGGATCAAGGCGCAGACGATCGAGGCGGGGCGTATTGCCGCCCAGCAGTACGTCCGCGGCGAGGGTCGGCTGTATGTCCGCGTGTTCCCGCACAAGTCGATCACCTCGACCCCGCTGGAAACCCGGATGGGCAAGGGCAAAGGCGAGCCGGAGCATTGGGTGGCGACCGTGCGGCCGGGGACCGTGCTGTACGAACTGGGGGGCGTGACCGAGCAGCAGGCGCGGGTCTGCTTCGCTCGTCTGGCCCACAAGATGCCGATCCGGGTGCGTTTTGTGCGGCGGCGACTGGCTTGAGCCGCGGCGGGCCCGCGGGGTCGGCCCGGAACTGGAACCAACTTGTGACCTGGGAAGTTGAGCAGCGATGAAAGCCGTGGAATTGCGGGAGATGAGCGACGAGCAGTTGCAAGTCACCCTGAAAGAGACCATCGAGACCTTGTTCCGCTTGCGGATTCAGGCCCAGACCGAACGGTTGGACGCGCCCAGCGAGCTGCGGCGCAACCGCCGGCTGGTGGCCCGCATCAAGACGGTGCTGCGGGAACGGGAACTGCAGCGGACCATCGCGGCCGCCCTGTAGCGGCGCCGCCGGCAACACAACACAACAGCATCGGGTTTCCCCAGCAGACCAAAGGTTCAGGCGTACCATGCCCAAGAAGGTAGTAACTGGGATCGTCACCAGTGACAAGATGAAAAAGACGCGGCGGGTCGAGATCCCGCGGCAGGTCAAGCATCCCAAGTACGGCAAGATCATCCACCGCCGGACCATCTGCTACGTGCACGACGAGCGCGAGGAGTCGGCGATGGGCGACAAGGTCGAGATTGTCGAGGCGCCGCCGCGGTCGCACCTCAAGCGGTGGGACCTGGTGCGGGTGATCGAAAAGCGGACGGATATCGATCTGGCGGCGCTCCGCGAAGCGGCCCGCGAGGCGAGCAGTGAGGAAGTGCGGTCATGATCCAACAGGAAACGCGGCTGGCCGTGGCCGACAACACGGGCGCCAAGGAGGTCATGTGCATCAAGGTGCTGGGCGGTTCGCGGCGGCGATTCGCCGGGCTGGGTGACGTGATCATCTGCAGCGTGAAGAGCGTCATTCCCGGCAGTGACGTGAAGAAGAAGGCGGTCGTCCGCGCGGTGATCGTCCGCTGCAAGCAGCCCACCCGCCGGGCCGACGGCAGTTATATCCGTTTCGACAGCAACGCCGTGGTGCTGATCGATTCGGAGCGCAATCCGCGGGGCACGCGCATTTTCGGCGCGGTGGCCCGCGAGCTGCGCGAACGCAACTTCATGAAGATCGTGAGCCTGGCCAGCGAGGTGGTGTGATGTTGATCAAGGTCAATGACATGGTGCAGGTGATGGCCGGCGACGACCGCGGGCAGCGCGGCAAGGTGCTGAGCGTCGACCGGCTGGCGGGGCGCGTCGTGGTGGAAGGGGTCAACCGCGTTTACAAGCACGTTCGCCGCAGCCAGAAGAATCCCCAGGGCGGGCGCCTGTCGAAGGAGATGCCGGTCCAACTGTCCAACGTGGCCCTGATCTGCCCCAAGTGCGGGAAGCCGGCGCGGCTGGGAGCTCGTCTCCGCAGCGACGGCGCCAAGGAACGATACTGCAAGAAGTGCGGCGCGGCGGTCAGCGAGATTTCGCCGGCCCCGTCCCGCCGCGATGCCTGAGGGGCCCCGGGCGACTGCCGAGGCCTGCCGGGAGCCCTGAGACCGAGCCCAGCGAACTGATACGGACCTTTGACCATGGCGACCATGATCCCCCGACTGCAACTGAAATACGAACAGGAAGTCCTGCCCGCGCTGGCCGAAAGCCTGGGCCGCGGGAACCGGCTGGCCCTGCCGCGGCTGGAAAAGATCGTCGTCAACATGGGCGTCGGCGCGGCGATCCAGGAAAAGAAGCACCTGGAGGCCGCCGTCGAGGCGTTGGCGCAGATCACCGGCCAGAAACCGGTGATCACGCTGGCCCGCAAGTCGATCGCCGGTTTCCGCCTGCGGGAGGGGATGAGCATCGGGTGCAAGGTGACCTTGCGCAAGGCCCGGATGTACGAGTTTCTGGACCGGCTGGTTTCGATCGCGCTGCCGCGGGTCCGCGACTTCCGCGGGATCAGCCGCACGGCCTTCGACGGCCACGGCAACTACAGCCTGGGACTGACCGAACAACTGGTGTTTCCCGAACTGAACCCGGACAAGTTCACGCGGGTCCAGGGAATGAATATCACGATTGTGACCACGTCGGATAACAACGACGAGGCCCGCGAGCTGCTGGAACGTCTGGGGCTGCCCTTCCGGCAGGAGGGGGCGGCGGCCAACGTGGCCTGAGCCGCGTGTGCCTCGGCTGGGGGCGAGTGTGGGGCGGCGGACTGGGCGCTTCAAGATCATCGGAGACCATTTGTGGCAAGCAAATCCAAAATTGCCAAGGCTGCACGCGAGCCGAAGTTTTCGACTCGCGTGAATCGGCGCTGCCAGCTTTGCGGGCGGCCGCGGGCCGTGTACCGCAAGTTCGGCATCTGCCGAATCTGTTTTCGCAAGCTGGCAGACCAGGGTGTGATCCCTGGAGTTCGTAAGGCGAGCTGGTAAGGGGACCCCAAAAACCATGATGACCGACCCCATCGCCGACATGCTGACTCGCATCCGCAACGCGGTCCGTGTCGAGCGGCCTCATGTGGAAATGCCCATGTCCAAGGTCAAGCGCGGCCTGGCCGACGTGCTGAAGCGCGAAGGCTACATCTGGGACTGGAAAGAAGTGGAAGCCAGGCCCGTGCCCCAGCTCCGGATCGAACTCAAGTACGGACCCAATGGCGAACGGCTGATCCAGCAGATCCGCCGGGTCAGCAAACCGGGCCGCCGGGTGTACAGCCGGGCCGCCGACCTGCAGCCGGTGCTCAATGGGCTGGGAATCCAGATCATCAGCACCAGCCGCGGAGTGGTCAGCGACCGGGAGGCCCGGCAGCGGAACCTGGGCGGCGAAGTGCTCTGCCAGGTCTGGTAGGCGATCGCGGCGGGTATGGGTGGCACGTGTTGGAAATTGACTTAGCGTAACGCAAGCAGCGAGACGGGTACGATGTCGCGCATCGGCAAGAAACCGGTAACGGTCCCCAGCGGGATCAAGGTCGAAGTTCAGGGACGCACGATTCGTGTCGAGGGTCCCCAGGGCAAGCTGGACTGGACCTTTCGTCCCGAGATCGAAGTGACCCACGAGGCCGACCAGCAGCGGGTCGTGGTGACCCGCAAGGACGACGATCGGGCCAGCCGCGCCTACCACGGACTGACCCGGTCTCTGATTCAGAACATGATTGTCGGCGTGCTCAAGGGCTACGAGAAGCGCCTGGAGATCGTCGGCGTCGGCTACCTGGCCGCCGTTCAGGGCGATGTCCTGCAACTGCGCGTCGGGTATGCCAACGAAGTCCACAAGAAGATCCCCTCGGACCTCAAGGTCACCTGCCCCGACCAGACCCACGTGGTGGTTCAGGGCTGCGACAAGCAGAAGGTGGGCCAGTTCGCCGCCGAGGTCCGGGCGGTACGCAAGCCGGAGCCGTACAAGGGCAAGGGCGTCCGCTACCAGGGAGAAGTTGTCAAGATCAAGCCGGGCAAGGCCGCGTCCTAACGGTGGTCTGGCCTTTCCGCGTCCCCGATCCGAGTGTGCTGACCAATGGCCAATAAACAAAAAGTGGTGGAGAAGCGCCGGCAACGGCGCAAGTTTCATGTCCGTGACCGCGTGCGGGGCGACAGCCAGCGGCCGCGGCTGAGCGTGTTTCGCAGTCACCGGCACGTGGCCTGCCAGTTGATCGACGATGCGGCTGGCCGGACCCTGGTGTCCGTCAGCAGCCGCGACAAGGAAGTCCGCGATTCGATCCGCTACGGCGGGAACCGCGATGCGGCCCAGGCGATCGGCAAGGTGCTGGCCGAACGGGCCCTGGCCGCCGGCATCCGGCAGGTGCGCTTTGACCGGGGTTGCTACAAGTACCACGGCCGCGTGGCGGCCCTGGCCGACGGCGCCCGCGAAGGCGGACTGGAGTTCTGACTCGGCGCGCGGTCCCCCGCGGGACACGCGCTGCCGGGCGGGAAGATTCGTTACCTTCAACTGGAATTGTCAGAAAACGCATGTCCAGCAGATCGAGCAGCAGGTCGGGGGCGGGTGAAAGCAGCCGCCCGGACTTCATTGACCGGGTCGTGAAGATCAAGCGTTGCGCGGCCGTCGTCAAAGGTGGCCGGCGGTTCAGTTTCGCCGCCATGGTCGTGGTCGGCGATGGCAAGGGTCGCGTGGGCTGGGGGTACGGCAAGGCCAACGAAGTCCCGCCCAGCGTGGAGAAGGCCCAGAAGCAGGCCAGCCGGGAGATGGTCAGCATCCCGCTGGTCGACGGCACCATCTCGCACGTGGCCAAGGGGCGGTATGGTGCGGCCAAGGTGATCCTGCTGCCCGCCGGCCCTGGTACGGGGATCATCGCCGGCCAGGCGGTCCGAGCGGTCTGCGAGGCGGCCGGCATCACCAACATCCTGACCAAGAGCTTCGGCACCAGCAATCCGGTCACCCTGGTCAAGGCCACGATCGATGCCTTGTCCCAACTGCGCACCCGCGAGGACGTCGAGCGGCTGCGGGGAGTTTCACTGTCATGAGATTGGATGATGTCCATCAGGGAGTCGTCAAGCACCGCAAGCGGAAACGCATTGGGCGGGGTGTCGGTTCCGGCACGGGCAAGACGGCCGGCGCCGGGCACAAGGGCCACAAGTCCCGATCCGGCTACTCGCGCAAACCCGTGTTCCAGGGCGGCGCGATGCCGCTGGTGCGGCGCGTGCCCAAGCGGGGTTTCAATAACCGCTTCGCCCTGGTGGTGGCGGCCGTGAACCTGGGTGCGATCGAACAGGCTTTCCCAGACGGCGCCGAGGTGACGCCCGCCAGCCTGCGGGCCGCCGACCTGATCGGCTCGCAGTTCGACGTCGTGAAAATCCTCGGAGACGGCACTCTGACCAAGAGGTTGAAGGTCGTCGCGCATCGCTTCAGCAAGTCGGCCCGCGAGCAGATCGAACGGGCCGGCGGCCAGGTGGTGCAGTTGCCCGGCAAAAAGCTGATCGGCAAGGCGGCCCAGCGGGCGGCCCAGGCGGCGGCGAACCCGCCGGCGGCCCCGGCCACGGATGTGGATCCTCCGGCCGGCGAGTAAACTCCGCTCTTGGCGGGTTCCGACCCTGTGCCGTATAAACTGGTCTAGCACGCCGGCGCGGGACGGGCAAAACGGCCCGCCGCGCCGGATCGTCGCCCGGCGTGGGCCCGCATCGCAGCACGGAAGGGTTCCCTCACCCGGCCGGCAGCCGGCCGTTTTCCCAGCCATCAGAAGGACGGATCGAGGCCATGTTCGAAAAACTGCGCGTCGTTTTTACGATCCCCGAACTTCGGCAGAAGATCCTCCTGACGCTGGCTTTGCTGGCCATCTATCGGGTCGGGTACTGGATTCCCCTGCCGATGATCAACCAGGACGCGCTCCGCGTGGCCACGGAAAACTCGAACCTGGCCGACTTCATCAAGCACGTCTCGGTGTTCAGCGCCAGCAGCCTCAGCCAGGCCACGATTTTCGGCCTGGGCATCATGCCCTACATCACGGCGTCGATTATCTTCCAGTTGCTGGGCAGCGTCTGGAAGCCGATCGAGGACTTGAAGAAGGAGGGCGAGACGGGGCGCAAGAAGATCAACGAATACACCCGCTATCTGACGGTCGCCCTGTGCTTCGTTCAGAGCTGGTTCTACGTCAAGTTCTGGTTGATGTCCGTTCCCGCGGATGGCGGCACCTCGCTGATCAACGAAGCGTTTCTGTCGCCGGTCACCAACAACCTGCACTGGGGCTGGCAGATCACCGCCGTGATGACCATGACCTGCGGCACCGTCTTCCTGATGTGGCTCGGCGAACAGATCGACGAGTTCGGCATCGGCAACGGCATCAGCCTGCTGATCATGGCCGGCATCGTGGCGCAGATGCCCGGAGCGTTGACGTCGGTCAGCGACCAGGTGGAGTTCGAACTGAAGGGCCTCGGGCAAGGCGCTCTGGGTGTCGAATCGCTGATCATCCTGGCCTTCCTCTTCGTGGCGGTCGTGGCCGGAGTGGTCTTCATCACGCTGGGCCAGCGCCGGATACCGACGCAAAGCGCCAAGCACGTCCGCGGCCGGCGCGTCTACGGCGGTTCGCGGCAGTATCTGCCGCTGCGGATCAACCAGGCCGGCGTCATGCCGATCATTTTCGCCAGCAGCCTGCTGATGCTGCCCACGATGCTGTTCGGGCTGATCGCCAACGTGGCCCCAGGCTCCGCGACGACCATGAACTGGCTGACCAGCGTGTTTGGTCCCGGCGCCGGCTTCATCTACAACTTCCTGTATGTGGCGGGGATCTATTTCTTCTGCTACTTCTGGACGGCCATTACGTTCAATCCCAAGGAGATGGCCGACAACCTCAAGGACTACGGCACGTTCATTCCGGGTTACCGGCCCGGCAAGCGGACGGCCGATTACCTGGAAAAGGTCATGGTCCGCATCACGTACGTGGGCGCCGGCTTCCTGGCGCTGGTGGCCATCGTGCCGACGATCATCTCCTACCTGTTGAAGGTCGATCCGATGGTGGCCAGCTTCTACGGCGGGACGGGCCTGCTGATCGCGGTCAGCGTGGCTTTCGACCTGGTGCAGAAAATTGACAGTCATCTGGTGATGCGGAACTACCGCGGGCTGCTTGAATCCTAGCCGGATTCCAGCCTCGGCGCACTCCGGTCGGCACACCTCACCGCGAACGGGTGGGGGCAAAGGGGTGGCCCATGTGGATCGTATTCATAAGTCCCCCCGGTGCCGGCAAGGGCACGCAGTGCGAACGGCTGGTCAGGGCCCTGGGGCTGCCCCACCTGTCGACCGGCGAGATGCTCCGCGAAGCCATGCAGACCCAGTCGCCGCTGGGACAGGCCGCCGCCGAATACATGCACAGCGGGCAACTGGTGCCCGACCACCTGGTGATGGACATCCTGCAGCAGCGGCTGGACGAGCACGACTGCAATCAAGGTTGTCTGCTGGACGGCTTTCCCCGCACGCTCTGCCAGGCCGAACTGCTGCACGAGTTGTTGGAGCGGCGGGGCACTCCGCTGGATCGCGTGCTGGCCCTGGACGTCGATCGCGACGAACTGGTGCGGCGCATGCTGCAGCGCCAGCGGCCCGACGACACACCCGAAACGATCGCGCAACGCCTGGAGGTGTACCAGGCGGAAACCGCCCCCTTGCTGGATTATTACCGGCGGCAGGACTTGCTGCTGACGGTCGACGGCATGCAGTCGCCGGACGATGTGTTTCGCAGCCTGATGGCCGGGCTGGATCAGGTGCGGCGGCGGCACGGCCACGAACCCGAAGATCCCAGTTAGGACCCGGCCCGCCGGGAAACGTACGCTCGTGGTCAACCTGCGCTCCGCTCGCGAGATCCGCCTGATGCGCCGCGCCGGCCTCGTGGTCTGGCAGGCCCACGAAGCGGCGGCCCGCCTGATCCGCCCGGGGGTGACGACCGGCGAGCTGGATGCCGCGGTCGAAGCGGTGTTCCAGCGCTACGACGCCACGCCCCTGTTCAAGGGCGTCCCAGGAAAAATCCCCTTTCCCGCTGCCACCTGCGTCTCGGTCAACGAAGAAGTCGTGCATGGAATTCCTGGCAAACGTGTCCTCAAGGAGGGCGATATCGTCAGTCTGGATACGGGCTGCAGGGTCGGCGGCTGGTGCGGTGACGCGGCTCGGACTCACGCCGTGGGGACCGTCGTCCCCGAAGTCCAGCGGTTGCTCGACGTCACCCGCGGCACGCTGGAACTGGCCATCGAGTTGCTGCCCAAGCAGGCGCTCTGGAGCGAAGTGGCCGAGCGTCTGGCCAGGTTCGTCCGGGAGTCCGGCTTCTCCGTCGTCGACCAGTTCGTCGGCCACGGTATCGGCCGCGACATGCACGAGCCGCCTCAAGTGCCCAACTTCTGCAACGCGACCACTCGCCGGAACGATTTTCGCCTCCGGCCCGGCCTGGTGCTGGCGATCGAACCGATGGTCAACATGGGCAAAAAACAGGTGGTCGGCCGCTCCGACCACTGGACCCAGGTCACGGCCGACGGCAAACCGAGCGCTCACTTTGAGCACACGGTGGCCCTGACCAGCTCGGGCTGCCAGGTGCTGACCGGGCCGCCGGTTACCGACGAGGAACATGGCTGGCTGAACGAAGCCCGGGCGGCGCCTTAGGACTCACGACGAGAACGGCCGTCCCGCGTAACTTGCGCAGCGGTGTTGCCAGAGTGCGTCGGATCGGGCTAAGCTACGATTCAACGAAACACTCAGCAAGAAGGAGTTTGCCGGTGATTGTGGCCGCATCGACCTACTGTTTCAGGCAACTTCCGCTCAGCGAAGCACTCAGCCGACTCGTCGACCTGGAATACTCCGCGGTGGAGATCGCGCTCGACGAGTCGGGCGTCCAGTTGCAACCGTCCGCCGTGTTGGCGAATCTGGACGAGGCGATCGATCGCTGCCGCGACACGCATCGCCTGGACATCGTGGCCTACGATGTGCAGATTGCCGCCCAGGGGCCAGCCTACTACGAGCAGTTTGCCGCCATCTGCCGCCTGGCCAAGGCCACCAAGGTGGTCACTCTGGTCGTGCCGTCGGGCGAACTGGGAACGCCCTTCAACGAGGAAGTGGAGCATCTCCGCCGTCTCGTGGACCTGGCGACGCTGCAGGGAACCCGCGTCAGCATCAAGACGCAGTCCGGCCGCATCTCCGAAGACCCGGATACGCTGACCGTGCTCTGCGACAACGTCAAGGGACTCGGCGTCACCCTGGATCCCAGTCACTTCGTCTGCGGACCGCAGCGCGGCAAGAACATGGACAAGCTGACGCGGTACGTGCATCACGTGCACTTGCGCGACTCGACCAAGGACAAGCTGCAGGTCCGAATCGGGCAGGGCGAGGTCGAGTACGGACGGCTGATCGGCCAGTTGCGTCGGTTCAATTACGACCGAGCGCTGAGCGCGCACCTGGACGAACTGCCGGATGTGGATCATCTGGGCGAAATGCGCAAAATGCGACTGCTCCTGGAAAGCCTTCTGTAGCGGAACGTTCACCGGCAGCACGGGTGCGCTGCTGCGAGAATCGTCAAACCCCGCAGATCGCGTCTTTTCCGCGTTTTCTTGCTGCGGCACGTGCGCCGCCATGCCGATGATAAGTTTGCCTTCGAACGGATTCCAAGCGTATCGTGCAAGCCAGCGTACGCCGGCAAGGAGGAAGATATGCGCAAACAGTGCTTTATCGCGGCCGCGCTGCTCGCGTGCGCCCTAAGCGGCCAGATGCTGGTCGGAACGTGTCGCGCCGCGGGCGGTGCCACACCCTGTGACGGCGGCAACGCCTGCGCCCACACGCAGTGTCCCACGGGCTGCTCGGCGTGCGAGTCGTCCGGCGGCGGGCTGCTGGGCCGGGGCAAGTGCGGGCATGGTGCCGGGCTGCACGGGCACCACGAATATGAAGGCCAGGACCTGTTCTACAACTGTGGTTGCAACGGCAGCTACAAGTTCCCGGTTCCGCCTTTGTACACCTACCACTGGCCGGGCATGTACTCGCAGCAGTTGATGACCGATTACCAGAGTCCGTGGCGGTTTCCTCCGCTGAAACCCTATCGTGACGAAGCGGATCCGGTGGACGGACCGGCCGCGGGAATTCCCGCCCGGCTGCGGGCGGTTTCGGCGGTTGCTCCCGTGAACGAGATGCCGGCACCGAAGACCGGCTGGAAGCCGATGAGCGAGCGGATGCGCGAGCTGGCTCGCTGACGCCTCGCGACCCCCGACCTCAACGGTTGGCATTTCGGATCGTCGCCCCGGATCGCGGACCCGAAATAGCGACTGGACACCGCAGGCTGCCTCACCTGGTTCAGGTTCGGCAGCCTGTAGTCGTTTCTTGGCTCACCCCTCGTTCGCGACGCCGCGACAGGCTTGCGCCACAAGCAGAACCCGGACAACCGGTACATTTTGCTCAACAGGGGCAGTGCGCCGGACCGATACGAGTTGGCGGGCAGGGGACTAGTGCGTCCAACCCGGCGCGTGCGGCCTTCCAGGGCCAGTCAGCGGCCAGGTGCTGGTTGCCAACGCCAGCTCGTCGAACGGCAATCGATTTGCCATGTCCAGAGGGGGGAGCATCCGATGACTGTCAAGCGTTCCACGCTGCGCGGTTTCAAACAGAGGCTGCGCGGTACCCAACGCGGCGGCCTGCGCCGTTGGTTGACGCCCGCCGTAGTTGGTGGAAACGTTCTCATGGCGTGTGCGGCACTGGTCTGGGCCGCGGACGGCAGCCCAAGCATACGGTTTCGAGTCAGCGACGCGACCAGCAGCCGGAGAGCCTGGTTGCCGGCCAGCCAGTCGCCGGGCGTTGAGGTGACGGCTTCGCAAGCCGCCAAGACGAGTCAGGGCGTCACCCCGAAGCGAGTAGCCGAGCCAACCCCGGCGGCCCCGCCAACCCCGGCGGCCCCGCCAACTCCAGTAGCCGAGCCAACCCCGGCGGCCCCGCCAACCCCAGTGGCCCCGCCAACTCCATTGGTCCTGCCAACCCCTGCGGCTCTGCCAACCCCGGCCGAACCGCCCGCGGTGAAGCCTGTTGCGGCGGAATCGCCGGCGGCGGACGACGTTTCCAGCTCGGACGATCATCGGTCGACGGAAACGACCGCGCGCACCGCCGACTACTCGTTCGCGACACCTGAGTTGAACCTGGCGTCGCCCGCGTGGCAGCAGCCGGCGTCGGACGATGAGGTGGAACTGCCCGCTGTTCCGCCGGAAGCTGCCGAGCAGCCCCCGGCGCCGGCGGACGATCCGCCGAGTGTCACGTTCGTGCCCGACAACCCGTTGCTCGCTGGTGCGAAGCCGACAACCGCCCTGCCGGGCGAGCCGCCGATTGCACCGGGGCCCCAGGGCGCCGACATTCGTCCGGCTGTCTCGCCCCAACGCGTGGCGATCCACATCAGCGACTCGCCCTCGCCCCCAACCGAACAGCCGGCTGGTCCGCCCGTCAAAGTCCAGGTGTTTGACCGAGCGGATTCGCGGTCCCACCTGCCAGCAGCTACGCCATCCGGAATGGCGACGCCACTGAAGACCGTGGGGTTTCAGCCCGGAGCGGCGCCGGCCGATGACGAGCCGTTCGAAGTGATTGAGCAGGCCGGAGAATTATCGTTGCAGGTCCGCCGCAGCAAGCTGCTGCGGACCAGGCAGAACGTCTATCGCACGGCCGTCGTCGATCCCGAAATCTGCGACATCCTGCAGTTCACGCCCCGCGAGCTGTCGGTGATCGGCCGAGCGGAAGGTGCGACGCACGTCACACTCTGGTTCGAGGGCGAGGATCAGAAACCGCTCACCTACCTGGTGCGCGTGGTGCCGGACGCCGAGGAACAGAGACGGGCCGAAGAGGAGTTTCAGTTGCTCGAAGACATGCTGGCCGACCTGTTCCCCGACAGCAAGGTCCGCCTGCTGGTGATGGCCGACAAGCTGATCGTCAAGGGCCAGGCCAAGGATTCGGAGGAAGCGTCGCAGATTCTGACCGTGGTCCGCAATCAAACCGG
>JAGFJK010000371.1 GCA_024102795.1 Pirellulaceae bacterium | reverse complement strand
CGCAAGTGGCCATCACGCTGGACCTGGAAATGAGCCGCGACTACCCGCGGCGCGGAATGATGGAGTGGGACTATCAGAAAGGGAATCTGGACGAGCCGACTCGGCGGTATGCCGTCGAGGCGGCCCGGATCGTCAAGCAAGGCGGCGGGCGGATTCACTTCTTTTGCGTTGGCCGGGTGCTCGAACAGCCGGATGTCGATTGGCTGAAGGACCTGGCCGCCGAGGGGCACAAGATCGGCAACCACACCTACGATCACGTCAACCTGCTAGCCAAGACTCCGGTCGATATCCAGTTCCGCTTTCGCCGGGCCCCTTGGCTGATTGCCGGACGGACGGTGCCGGACGTGCTGCGCGAGAACATCGCGTTGACGGCCGAAGGCCTGAAGCAGCGGGCGGGCATCGAACAGTGCGGTTTCCGTTCGCCCGGCGGCTTCGCCCAAGGGCTCCAGGGTCGCGAAGATCTGCAGACCATGCTGCGGGAACTCGGCTTCCCCTGGGCCAGCACGTTGTACCCCCGGCACCTGACCGGCAAGCCGGGCGAACGACCAGGCGAGGAGGTGTATGCGGACATTGTCCGAGCGGTGGCGGCGGCCCAGCCGTTCGTTTACCCGTCGGGCCTGGTGGAGGTGCCGATGAGTCCGATCAGCGACGTGAATGCGTTCCGCTCGAACTTCTGGCCGCGGGAATCCTTTCTGGAGGCGATTCGCCGGGCGGTTGGCTGGGCGGTCGAGCAGGGTGGCGTGTTCGATTTCCTGGCGCACCCGTCCTGCCTGGTGGTTGAGGATCCGGAGCTGGAAAGCATCCGGTTGATCTGCGACTTGGTCAGGCAGGCTGGAAACGCCGCGGAACTGGCGACTCTGGACCAGATCGCGGATCGCGCATTGTCGCCTTTCGCTCCGCGAAAGTAGCGCATTGTCGCCTTTCGCTCCGCGAAACTAGCGGGGCGTGCAACCCGACTCCGCATCTGAAATAATAGGTCTTGCAAATTCCCCCTCCCTACGCACACCTCTCCCCGGAGCTCGCCTAATGATCCGTCGGCTCATCAGCTACGGCACGCTCGGACTGTGGACACTTTGCCTGTTGAGCGTCTCGCTGCGGGCGGACGAACTGCCCGCCGCGTTGCCTCGCGGATACACGATTCCCACGCTGGACCTGGCCGGCCAGACCGAGCGGCAGGTGGTGGTCGATCGCCAGGCCGGGCAGTACCTGGGTCATCCGACGACCGTGTTGCTGGAGGACGGGCGGACCATGCTGTGCGTTTATCCGAAGGGTCATGGGCGCGGCGGCCTGATCCTGAAGCGGAGCGAGGACGGCGGGCGGACCTGGAGCGAGCGGTTGCCGGTGCCGGAGAACTGGGAGTCCAGCCTGGAAGTGCCCACGATTCACCGCGTGGTGGATGCCCAGGGCCAGCGGCGGCTGATTGTCTGGTCGGGGCTGCATCCGGCCCGGCTGGCGGTCAGCGAAGACGATGGCCGCAGTTGGAGCGAGCTGAAAGCCGTGGGCGATTGGGGCGGCATTGTGGTCATGGGATTTGTCGAACCGCTCAAGGCGCCCGGACACTACCTGGCGATGTTCCACGACGATGGCCGGTTCTTTACCTCCCGGCCGCAGCAGAAGAAGCCGGTCGAGTTCACGCTGTACAAGACCTTTTCGCGGGATGGCGGATTGACCTGGTCGGAGCCCGAAGCGGTGCAACGCGACACGCGCGTGCATCTGTGCGAGCCTGGCTGCGTGCGTTCCCCGGACGGCAAGCAACTGGCCGTGCTGCTGCGCGAAAACAGCCGCCGGCGGAACTCGTTTGTCGTGTTCTCCGACGATGAGGGCCAGACCTGGACCGCGCCGCGCGAACTGCCCGCGGCGCTGACCGGCGATCGGCACACTGGTAAGTACCTGCCCGACGGCCGCTTGTTCATCTCGTTCCGCGACACGACGCTCGACAGCCCCACGCGTGGCGACTGGGTGGCCTGGGTGGGGACCTACGAAGACCTGGCGCAAGGCCGCGAGGGGCAGTATCGGGTGCGGCTGATGGACAACCACAAGGGGGCCGACTGCGCTTATCCGGGCGTTGAGGTCCTGCCCGATGGCACGATTGTGACCACCACTTACGGGCATTGGACGCCGGGCGAGATGCCATACGTGGTCAGCGTGCGGTTGAAGGTCGAGGAGTTGGACAAGCTGGCCAGCCAATAGCCCTCTTGGTAGGGCGATTGTCCCCAATCGCCCCCTGGAGCGTCTTCAGCGCCCAGCCGGTTTCCCCGCGGCGTGGTACAAACCCGGGGCCGTGATATACTTAGACTCATCCGCCTTGGCCGCCTTGGTTCGCGGTTCGAGGCGAACCTGGGCGGCTGGCCGCTGTCTACGCTCCAGTCGTCCTCCCGTTCACCAATTCCAATCCCGGTAGAGTGATGTCGCATCAGAAGTATCGGCCCTACCTGTCGCAATTCGAAGTTCCGCTGGCCGATCGCCGCTGGCCGGACAACCAGATCACCGCGGCCCCGGTCTGGTGCAGCGTCGACCTGCGCGACGGCAACCAGGCGCTGGTCGATCCGATGACGTTCCATGAGAAGATGGAGCTGTTCCGGCTGCTGGTGGAGATTGGTTTCGAGCAGATCGAGGTGGGGTTTCCGGCGGCGGCGCAGGTCGAGTTTGATTTCACTCGAGCGCTGATCGACCAGCGGTTGTTGCCGGACCACGTGATCCCGCAGGTGCTGACTCAAGCTCGGCCGCACCTGATCGACCGGACGTTTGAGGCGATCGATGGCTGCCGGCAGGCGATCGTGCACCTGTACAATTCCACGTCGATTTTGCAGCGGCGGGTCGTGTTCCGGATGGAGAAGCCGGCGATCCTGGAGCTGGCGGTGCGCGGGGCCGAGCAGGTGCGGGAGCTGGCCGGGCAGACCAGCACCGACATTCTGCTGGAATACTCGCCGGAGAGTTTCACCGGCACCGAGCTGCCGTTTGCCCTGGAAGTTTGCGAAGCCGTCATCGAAGTCTGGCAGCCGACTCCCCAGAGGCCGATCATCCTGAACATCCCGGCCACGGTCGAAATGACGACTCCCAACGTGTACGCGGACCAGGTGGAGTGGTTTTCGCGGCATTTGTCGCGGCGGGACAGCGTGATCCTGAGCGTGCACACGCATAACGACCGGGGGACCAGCGTGGCGGCGACGGAGCTGGGCCTGCTGGCCGGAGCGCAGCGGGTGGAGGGCACGTTGTTCGGCTATGGCGAACGCACGGGCAACGTCGATATCGTGACGGTGGCCTTGAACATGATGTCGCAGGGAGTGGATCCCAAGCTGGATCTGCGCGAGGTGCCGCGAATTCGCGAGATCGTCCACCGTTGCACTCGGACCGTGATCCATCCCCGGCACCCTTACGCGGGCGACCTGGTGTTCACCGCGTTTTCCGGTTCGCACCAGGATGCGATCAACAAGGGGTTGCAGGCCCGGCAGAAGTCCCCGGATGCGTACTGGGAGGTGCCCTATCTGGCGATCGACCCGGCCGACATCGGGCGGCGGTACGAGGCGTTGATCCGTGTGAACAGCCAGTCGGGCAAGGGCGGCGTGGCCTACATCCTGCGCAGCGTCTACCACTGCGAACTGCCCAGGGAGATGCAGCCGGAGTTTGCCGCCGTGATCCAGGAGCTGTCGGAGCGGCTGGAGAAAGAAGTGCCGGCCGACATGATCTGGGACGAATTCGCGCGGGAGTATCTCCAGGAGTCGGAACCGTACCGGCTGCGGGACTTTCAGTTGGAGGAGGTCTCGCCGGAGACGATTCGCAGCCGGCTGCACCTGAAGTTCGGCGGCGAGGACGTGACGATCGAGGGCACGGGCAACGGCCCGATCGCGGCCAGCGTCGAGGGGCTGCGGCGGTTCGGCTGCCCGCCGTTCCGACTGGTGCATTATTCGGAGCACGCACGGAGTTCGGGTGAGGACGCCGAGGCGATCGCCTACATCGGGCTGGAGTCGCCCGCGGGCGTGCGGCGGTTCGGGGCCGGTCTGGATCGGGATACGACCAAGGCGGAACTCAAGGCGCTGGTCTCGGCGCTGAACCGGCTGTACCGGGCCACCCGGCAACAGGAGTCCGCCGCCGAGGAGCTGCGCGTGTCGGAGGCGGCCCGCTGGATCGAAACCGAACTCGGCTGCGAGCTGCCGGACCTGCTGTTCGAGGACCTGCTGGAGACGTGTGGCGAGTTGGCTCGCGGCCGCAACGGGTTGACTCGTCAGAGCGTGGCCGAGCTGCTGGCCCGGCACACGCAGGATACCGGGCCGTACCGGTTCGTGGACTTCTCCGCGTCCCGTTCCGTGGATCAGCGGGTGCACTGCACCCTGACGCTCGAAGTGGAAGGCGCTCGCCGCACGCTCGCCGGAGTGGGCCAGGGCCCGATCGCCGCCAGCGTGCATGCCCTGTGCGCGGCCGGCGTGCCAGCTTTCACGGTCACGGAGTATTTTGAGAAGGCCCTGGGCAAAGGCGCCGATTCGGATGCGATCGCCTTCCTGGCGCTCGTGCCGGGGACCGAACCGGCAGCGCAGGCTGGCGAACGTCCCGGACCGCGGGTCTGGGGCCTGGGTATCGACCCCAGCACCGAGAAGGCCGAACTCAAGGCCCTGCTGGCCGCCGTGAACCGGCTGCTGACCGAGAGCCACGAGGCAAACGCGGCCAGCGCGGCCAGCAGCGACGTCTCGCAGGTCGCGTCCCGGCCGCGAGCGTCTTGATTGGTTCTGATCGGTTGGCCAGCGTGTAACCGTTCACGGGGATTCGAGAGCTAGATAAGCGACGAGGACACTATCTGGCTGCCGCCTGACTCCAAATCCCGCCGGCTTGCCCGGCGGATCGTTCGGCTTCCCACTACAGTGCATGCCGCGCTCTCACCCCACTTTAAATCCCGCCGGCTTGCCCGGCGAGCGTTCACGCCGAGCGGCGCTGGACCTGCGGTTCGGCCAATCCCAGGATTGGCAGGTACGAGTGCAGCTCGTTCGCCGCGTCGGCGATCACGTGAATCCGCTCGCGCGGCAGGTCCAGGTGCGAGTGAACGTCGTCCGCCACGCTGCGAGAAGTTGCCACGACGGCGTCCGCCCGGCTATAGAACCAGGCCAGCGTGGGCAGCAAGTCCACCGGCACTCGTCCCGAAGTCAGTTGACCGGCGAGGTGGCTGTCTTCGACCAGTACCAGACGCACCGGAATGCCCGACAGCTCGCGGGCCGTCGAGGCTGCGACGTTGGCTGCCGCCGCCCGCGAGAGCAGGCACGCCGGTCGAACTTGGCGCAGATACCCTGTCAGCGGTTCCACGGCGTCGCGCAGCCGCTGCGCCGCCAGATCAATCACCCGTGGCGACGGAGGGAAACGGTCCAGGACGGGACCGCCGGCGTCAGCGACCACGAGTTCGACGCCAATCGACCGGCGGGCCAGGCCGCCAGCCAGTCTCAAGATTGCTCCGGCCGGGCCAACCTCCGACAGCGTGGGGACAAACAGCGAAACGCCGCAGCGGTCCGGTGGAACTCGCCTCATTCGTGCCTCCTCTTCCGGCTGAGCTGCCGCCTGCGTCGCCGGCGGACGGGGACTTGCAAACCAGGACGTATCGTCGACGAATTCGGGTGGGGGTTGATACGTTACGCCGCCCCGCAGTGTCAAGTCCGCTGCGAACCGCCAGCAGGGTGGGGTGACGCCAAATTCCTTCATTTTCCCTGGTCGGTTATCCGAAATGTGACTGTATTGGCAGCAATTCGGGCTGTTCCGGCTGCGTAGCCGGGCTGTTCGTCAGTCTGCCTGTTGCCAAGTGCGGCGTACGGCGGAGCCGGAACATGAGTTGGAAGCAGCTACTGTCGCACCTCCATCTTTCCTATCTCTCGCAACCCGCCGGTGAGCGGTGTTTGTACCGGGCGATCCGCTTGCACCAGGTGCGGTCGATCGTCGAGATGGGAGTTGGCCTGGGCACCCGCACCCGGCGAATGATCGAGGCGGTCCAGGTGTCCAGCGGCGACCGGCCGCTGCGTTACACGGGGATTGACCTGTTTGAAGCTCGCCCTGCCTCCCAGCCCGGCATGACACTCAAGCGGGCTCATCAGCAGTTTCGGCCGCTGGTGCATAGATTGCAGCTCGTGCCGGGTGACCCGCACGCGGCACTGGCCCGCGCGGCCAATTCGTTGCAAGGCACGGACCTGCTGGTGATCGCGGCCGATCAGGACGCGGACAGCCTGCGACGTTGCTGGTTTTACGTACCCCGCATGCTGCACTCCAACTCCCTGGTGTTCGTGGAGCGGGTACCTAACAACCAGAAGGGTGGTCAGTTTCAGCTCATCTCGGCCCACGAAATCGCCGCTCTTTCCGTCCGGGCGTCGGCGCCCCCGAAGGCGGCCTAGAAACGACCTCTGGGGTCAATTTGGAAGACTAGATAAAATAGCGTTCCTGGGAAATTTGCCGTACCGCACGACGGCCGTGGGGGTACCAGGGAAGACTCGCGGTCGTCCATGGGCTCGACGAGCGCGGCGCTAGTCCAAGCGCAAGGGTCCGCTTCGCAGTGCCCCAACAGGATGCGGGGGTTTGGCTGGACATTGACTTGCGGTATATGATGGATGACCGGTTGCTACCCGCCCAGTCTTCCAGAAGGTCCCGCGCCGCATGGCTGACCCCAGGCCAACCCTGTCTGATTCGGGGCCCCAGGATCTGACGCTGGACGCCCCTTCGCCATTGCCTCGGACTGGCAATTCGGTTTCATCGGACCAGTCACGGCCGCCGGGACCCGACCGCTGCATGCATCTGGTCGAGGGCAGCGGCGACAGTGTGAGCTGCGAAACGCGGGACGTGCTGCGAGCCAGACTGCGACTGTCCGCCTTGATCTTGATGGGCGGTTTTGCGGCGTTTCTGGTGTGGGGCCTGATTCAGTTATGGCTGGGTCAGATGAATTGGACCTGGGTCTGGCCGTTCCAACTGGCAATCACGGCCATGCTGGCCGTGTGCGGCATTTCCTTGTGCCGCAAGTGCCCGCTGACCATCAGCATTTTGCGGGTCAAGGAGCTGCTGATTTTCGGCTCACCCGCCATCTTCTTTCTGGCGTTGCAGTATCAGACATTGACGGCTTGCGTGGCCGAGGAGGAGTTTCTACCCAACCCGGCGGTCCCGTGGTTGTTATTGATGTTTACCTATGCCCTGTTCATTCCGAACGGTTGGCGGCGGGCGGCGGTGGTGATTGGCGCGCTCGGTGCGGCGCCGCTGGTGTTGATCGGCGCCTTGTGGAGCCTGGATGCGGTCTGCAGCGTATACCTCTCGGAACATCCGCAGTACCTGATCGACCTGGCGCTGGCGATGGGCACCAGCCTGGCGGCTTGTGTTGCCGGCGTGTATTCGATCAACACGTTGAGGACCGAGGCGTTGCAGGCGCGGCAACTGGGCCAGTACCGGCTGGGCGAGCGGCTGGGGGGCGGCGGCATGGGGGAGGTGTTCAAGGCCGAGCATCAGTTGATGAAGCGCCCCTGTGCGATCAAGATCATTCGGCCGGAGAAGGCAGGGGATCCGCGGACGCTGGCCCGGTTCGAGCGGGAAGTGCGGCTGACCGCCAAGCTGTCGCACTGGAACAACATCGATATCTACGATTACGGCCGGGCCGACGACGGCACCTTCTACTATGTGATGGAGTTCCTGCCGGGGATGAACCTGCATGATCTGGTGCAGCGGCACGGTCCGCTGCCCCCGCAGCGGGTTGCGTATCTGATGCGGCAGACGTGCGACGCGTTGGCGGAAGCGCACGGCTGGGGCCTGATCCACCGCGACATCAAGCCGGCGAACATCTTCGCGGCCGAGCGGGGCGGGATGTACGATGTGGCGAAGCTGCTGGACTTCGGACTGGCCAAGCCGTTGGCCGGTTTTGGCACCGAAGCGGCGGGCGCGGATCCGAAACTCACTCAGGACGGGATGCTCACCGGCTCGCCGCTCTACATGTCGCCCGAACAAGCGCTGGGCGAACGCGAACCGGACGAGCGGAGTGACATTTATGCCTTGGGGCTGGTCATGTACTACATGCTGACGGGCCGCCCGCCATTTCAAGACAGCAACCCGATGCGGCTGCTGATCGCCCATGCCCATGAAGACCCGCTGCCGCCCGCGGAACTCCGCGAGGGCATCCCGCCGGAGATGGACCGGATTGTGATGGCCTGCTTGAAGAAGTCGCCTGAGGAGCGGTTCCAGTCGGCGGTGGAGCTGGCGGCCGCCCTGGACGATTGCAGTTTTCTCGAACCTTGGGATCGGCACTCGGCCGCTCGTTGGTGGCAGCAGCAACGGTCCGGCCGGCCGGAAGCGGTGGCCACGACCGTTTGAACTCCGCGGGCCAGGCGACGGATCGCTCGACACGCTGGTTGGCCCCCGTTACAAATCGGGGTCGCGGTCTATAATGGACAGTTTCCCGCCAGGCTGCTTCCGAGATCGGGGCACTGGGCCGGGATTCGATCCGCCAACCCGCTTGCCTGCATCTTGCCCATGAACACGCCCACCTTGCCCGCTCGCACGATGTTCCAGAAGATCTGGGACCAGCACGTGGTTCACGCCGAGCCGGGAAAACAGGCCATTTTGTACATCGACCTGCATCTGGTCCACGAAGTCACCAGCCCGCAGGCGTTCGAGGGGTTGCGGCTGGCCGGCCGGCGAGTCCGCCGTCCCGAACGGACGATCGCCACGCCCGACCACAATGTGCCCACCACGGACCGCGGCCTGCCGATCGCCGACCCGATTTCGAAGCAGCAGGTCGACACCCTGCGGGCCAACTGCCGCGAATTTGGCATCCGGTTGTACGACATCCAGGACGCCCAGCAAGGCATTGTCCACGTGATCGGCCCCGAGCTGGGTTACACTCAGCCTGGCATGACGATCGTCTGTGGAGACAGCCACACGGCGACGCACGGGGCCTTCGGGGCCCTGGCGTTCGGGATCGGGACCAGCGAGGTCGAGCATGTGCTGGCCACTCAGACGTTGCTGCAATCGCTGCCCAAGACGTATGAATTGCGGGTGGAAGGCGAGTTGGCTCGAGGCGTCACGGCCAAGGACGTGATTCTGTACCTGATCGGTCGCCTGACCACCGACGGCGGCACCGGCTACGTGCTGGAATATACGGGCAGCGTGATCCGGTCGCTGAGCATGGAAGAACGGATGACGGTCTGCAATATGTCGATCGAAGCGGGCGCTCGGGCGGGCATGATCGCCCCCGACGATACGACGTTCGACTACTTGCGGGGCCGTGAGCACGCGCCGAGCGACTTTGAGGCGGCGGTGGCCCGGTGGAGGGAACTGCCTTCGGATCGGGGCGCTCGGTACGACAAGGTTTCGGTGTTCCAGGGTGCGGATATCGCGCCTCAGATCACCTGGGGCACGAATCCAGGGCAGGTGCTGGCCGTGGACCAGCGGGTTCCCGACCCGGCCGACTTCTCTGACCCCAACGATCAGAAGGCCGCGGCCCGGGCCCTGGAATACATGGACCTGCGCCCCGGTACGCCGCTGGCCGAAATCCCGGTCGATCGCGTGTTCATCGGTTCCTGCACCAACGCCCGGATCGAGGATTTGCGGGCCGCCGCCGCGGTGGTCCAGGGCCACCACGTGGCCAGCAGCGTGCAGGCGATGGTCGTGCCCGGCAGCGGACGCGTGAAGCTGCAGGCCGAACAGGAAGGGCTGGACCGCGTATTCCAGACGGCGGGCTTCGAATGGCGCGAGGCGGGTTGCAGCATGTGCCTGGCGATGAATCCCGATAAGCTCAGCCCCGGCCAGCGCTGCGCTTCGACCAGCAACCGCAATTTCGAGGGCCGCCAGGGCAAGGGAGGACGCACGCACCTGGTCTCGCCGGCGATGGCCGCCGCCGCCGCCGTCGCGGGACACTTCGTGGACATTCGAGGCTGGGACTTTCGCCACGCCTGAGAGAATCACGCGGAAATCACGCCACCATCGGAGTCACCATGCGGGCTTTTACGCAACACGAGGGTCTGGTCGCGGCCATGGATCGGGCCAACGTCGATACCGACCAGATCATCCCTAAACAGTTCCTCAAACGGATCGAACGCACCGGCTTCGGGCAGTTCCTGTTCTTCGACTGGCGGTTCCTGGACGACGGCCGGGAGAATCCGGATTTTGAACTGAACCGGCCCGCCGCCCAGGGGGCCACCATCCTGCTGGCTCGCCGCAACTTCGGCAGCGGCTCCAGCCGCGAGCACGCGGTGTGGGCCCTGGACGACTATGGGTTTCGCGTGGTCCTCGCGCCCAGTTTCGCCGACATCTTTTACAACAACTGCTTCAAGAACGGCGTGCTGCCGATCCGCCTGCCGGAAGAGACTGTCGACCAGTTGTTTCAGCGGGTGGCCTCCGAGCCAGGCTACCGTCTGACCGTGGACCTGGAACAGCGCGCGATTCAGGATCGGCACGGCTGGCGGACGACGTTCGAAATCGACGGCTTTCGCCGCGAGTGCCTGCTGCACGGGCTGGATGACATCGCGCTGACGCTGCAGCACGAAACGAAGATCGCCGCGTTCGAGCAGGCTCGCAGCCAACGCGGGTGAGGCGGATTGTCAGTGTGGCGGTGATTTTGATATCTCTTGTACGCCGAAGGCGTTCCACAAGGCGCCTTGTGCAACGCCTTCGGCGTAAAAGGGCCTCAAGGCGGTCGTTCTCCCAGGGTGCGCCCAAAGCGGGCGACCCTGGGCTGGGTTGTTCAACGCCTGCGGCGTAAAGACAGC
>JAGFJK010000352.1 GCA_024102795.1 Pirellulaceae bacterium | reverse complement strand
CTCGCCCGCCGGACGCGGCTGCTCGCCCGCCGGCGTTTCGCCCGCCGGCGTTTCGGGCGATGGCGTTTCGGGCGATGGCGCATCGGGCGATGGTGGCGCTCCCGGCGCCGGCCGGCCCGGACTCCCTTGCCGGACCTTGGTGATCTTCTGCACCGCCTCCCGCAGTTTTCGCCCCCGCGGTCCCAGGTCGTCGGCCGATTTGCGCAGGTGCACAAAGTAAATGTCCGTCTCGTCGCCCAGCCGCCGCCCGACAAACGCCAGCAACGTGCCGTCGGGGGACCAGACCGGATCGCCGTCGTTGTCCGGATGCCGCGACAGGTTGAACGCGGGCCGCGAACCGTCCAAGGGCAACAGGAAGACGTCGCGATTGAAATCGTTGTCGCTGACAGAGTAGGCCAGCCACTTGCCGTCGGGCGACCAGTCGTAGTCGGGCTTGTTCCAAGACTCCAGCAGCCGCCGCGCCGTGGTGCCGTCCGAGCGGATCAGCCACAGGTCGCCGCGCTGTTTGAGAAACGCCAGTTGTTGCCCGTCGGGACTCCACCGCGGCTGCCCCTCCCACTCCGGATCGTTGGTCCACTGCGTCAGCGGGAACGATTCATTCTGCCACCAGAACCGGTTCGGGTCGCCCCGTTCGGCCCGCCACAGATCGCTCTGCCCGCCCCGGTCGCTGGCGAACACCAGTTGCGTGCCGTCGGGCGAAAATGCCGGGTCCCGTTCCTCCTCCGGCGTGTCGGTCACTTGCCGCGGTTCCCTCAACACCGTGTCCATGACCCACACGTCGCCGCCGGCGATGAAGGCCAGCTCCAACCCGTCGGCCGTGAACGCCACGTCGGTGGCCTTGTCCAGCGTGCGGCGCTGGACCAGCTCCTGCGCTTGATCGCCGCGATAGACCAGCCGCAGCTTGACGGGCGGCCGGGGCTGATCGAGCGCATAGCGATAGAAATCAAACTGGTGCCGGAACACGATCCACTTGCCGTCGGCGGAGATGCACGGCATGACCACCGAGTCGTCGGTAAACTCGGTCAACTGCCGCTCCTGGCCGCTGGGCAGATCGCGTTGCCAGAGGTTGAACGAGCCGCTTTGACCGCCGACATAGAATAGCGTGTCGGGCCGCGCCGGATGCCACAGCGGCCAGCGGGCCTCGTCGGCGGACGCCACGACCTGCTGGAACTCGCTGCTCTTCCGATCGTACAACCAGATCTGCCCGGCGCGGCTGCCCTGGTATCCTTTGCGCCACCACCGCTCGCCCTCGCGCATCAGCAGCAGTCGCTGGCCGTCGGCCGACAGCCGCCCGTGGCTGCCGTAGGCGTCCACCACCAGCCGCTCGCCCCCGCGCGGCTGGCGCGGGACCAGGAAGAACCGTTCGGCGTGCCGCCAGAAATGGTCGCGCTGGGCGGTAATCATCAGGTGCTCGCCATCGGCCGTCCATTGTTCCAGACCGCAACCCTCCGAATGAAACGTCAGTTGCGTGGCCTCGCCGCCCGCGGCCGGCATCACAAACAGTTGCCCGGCACCCGTCCGGTCGCTGATGAAAGCGATCGATTTGCCGTCGGGCGAAAACTTGGGCTGGCTCTCGCGTGCGGGCGAGGCGGTCAGCCGCCGGATCACTCCGCCGCCGCTGGGCGCGGTCCACAGGTCGCCCCGCCAGGCGAACGCCAGCCGCTTGCCGTCCGGCGCCAGGTCCGGATCGCCAGGCAGCCGCACCAGCTCGTCCCCCCAAACCGCCAGCGCCGGCAGCGATAAAGACGCCAGGATTGCCCACGCCAGGTGTGCCGCAAGTCGGATCATGCCAGGCCTCGGTTGCTAACGATCAAGACAGTTGGAGCGTTATTCCTCGCGGACGCGTTCTGAAGTTGCGCCTTTCGTGGCTCCCGCTGCGGCGAGCACTCTCCCTTGATATCTCTCTGGCCCCCTCCCCGGCCCTCCCCGGAAGCCGGGGAGGGAGCCAAAGGGATTTGAGTGGCGTCGCGCTCCCTGGAATCGAGGATTCTCCCTCGCTTACGCGTCGGGCTTCAAGTTCCGGCGCCAGCCTCAGACCCGTCTAACTGACAACTGATAACTGACACATTCCTACTGTCCCGCGAACAGGGCATCCTGGGGATTGCCGCGAGAAAGCAGGTAGGCCAGCAAGTCCAGCAGTTCGTCGCGGTTGAGCGTGTTGAGCAGGCCCTTGGGCATCAGGCTGGTGGGCGACGGCCGCTGGTCCTCGACGTCCGACTTGGCGACTCGAGCGATCTTGGTGGCATCGTAGGCGTCGGTCTGCACGGTCAGCATGCCGTCTTGCTCACTGACGATGCGGCCCGTCAGCACCTGGCCGCCGGCCGTGACCAGAATGGTCGCCCGATACTGATCGGAGATCACCTTATCGGGTTCGACCAGCGCTTCGCTGAGGTCTCGCAGGCTGAAGCGGCCGGCCACGTTGGACAGATCGGGGCCGGTCGCGCCGCCTTCGCCGTCAAAGCGATGGCAGGCGACGCACTTGGCCGCGGCGAACATCCGCTTGCCGTTCTCGAAGTTCCGCCCGCTCAGGCCGCTCTCGGCGGCGGCCAGCAGTTCGTCCAGCTTCCATTCTCGGCCGGGCCCCTGGGCCTTGGGCAGGTCGTCCAGCTTGAGCGGCGGCGGAGCGGACTGGGCCTCCAGCGCCTGGCGTTCGGCCGGCGAGACGTTGGCCAGCGCCTCGGTGCGGATGTTGTTGATGAACCCTTCGTAGCTGGCGCCGCCGCTGCGGGCCAGCGCCTGCTGAAACCAGGCGAAATACGCCTGGCGCTGCTCCAGCGTCCAGCCGTAGCGCATGTTGCGCAAGGCGAACGCATAGTGGATGTTCTGGATCTCCGGCAAGTTCGACAGCATGCGGGCGATCGTGCCGCCGTAGCCGGCGTTGCGAGCGAGCAGTTCGGCCAGATCCTCGGCCGACTGGGCCCGCGGCTGAGCCATCAACGCCAGCGTCTTGCCGATGACGGTGGGCGAATTGAGATAGACCAGCACCTGGCACAGTTCGCGGTTCGCCTCGTCGGTTGCCGCCGGATAATGCGGATCCAGTTGCTCGACGACGGCCTGTGCCAGCTTCGGCTCAGGCTGCCCTTGGCGCACGAACAGCAAGGCGTAGGTCCGCAACAGTTCGAGCTGCTGGGTCTTGGTAAGCGACTTGTAGTCGAGCCGCAGCAGGGCTTGCAGGGCCGCGGGCTGCAGCGACTTGTCGCCCTGGCGAGCCAGCGCGACCAGGGCGGTGATCAGCCGCTGAGGGTCGGTTTCGCCGAGCGCCCGTTGCTGCCAGGCCGCCGGGTCCTGATGTTCCAGCGCCGTGCGGGCGGCGAAGCGGATGTGCCGGTCGGCGTGTCCCAGGTGCGGCCAGATCCGCTCGATCACGTTCGCGTCCTTCCGCGTGTGATACGACTCCAGTTCGCGGCGCAGCGCTCGCAGTTCGGCCTGCTCCACATTCTTCCCCGACACCGGGTCGGTCGATTCATCGCCCACGTACGTCACGCGGTACAACGCGGAGTCGGTGCCCCGGCCGCCGACCGTGAAGTACAGCGCGCCGTCCGGGCCGACCGCCGCGTCGGTCAGCGGCAGCGGAGTGCGCGAGAGGAACTCTTCCTTGACGCCCGTGTAGCTGGCGCCGTCCGGTTGCAGGTGGATGGCGTAGATCGTGCCGAAGGTCCAGTCCAGCAGGTACAGCGCCCGCTGGTATCGCTCCGGGAACCGGGCCCCGGTGCCGAAGGTCACTCCGACGGGCGAGCCCGGACCGATATCGACCACCTGCGGCAGGCTGTCCACATACCAGGTCGGCCACTTGCCCGTGCCGCTCCGCCAGCCGAATTCGCTGCCGCTGGTGGCGTGCACGACGCGCGTCGGGCGGTACCAGGGCGTGCCCATGTCCCATTCCATGTCGGCGTCGTAGGCGAACAGCTCGCCGTCGGCGTTGAAGTCCATGTCGTACGGGTTGCGGTAGCCGATGCTGAACATCTCCCATTGTTGTCCCTCCGCGTCGGTGCGGGCGATCCAGCCGCCGGGCGCCAGCTTGCCGGCGGCGTGCCCGCGGGCGTCCCATTGTCGGGGCAGCAGCAGATCCTCGCCCCAGTTGCGCGGCACGCGGCTGGCGCCGAAATCGCGCGGCGGATCGGTATGATTGCCGGCGATGACGTACAGCGACTGGCCGTCGGGCCCCAACCGCACGGCGTGCGGACCGTGTTCGCCGCCGCCCTGGAACGGCTTGAGCAGCTTCAGTTCGTCGTACTGGTCGTCGCCGTTGGTGTCGCGAGCGCGATAGAACCCGCTGCCCGGACCGCCGTTGACCGACAGGTACAAGCTGCCGAAAGCGTGCAGCATGCCCTGCGCGGCGCTGATCTTCAGGTCCAGCTTCTCGACCTTCGTCGGCTGCTGGCTGCCGATCGGCGGCGGAGTGATCCGGCAGATTCCCTGGTTGCCCTGGTCGCTAGCCAGCAGCCGCCCGCGGTCGTCAAACGCGATCGCCACCCACGAACCCAGTTCGTCCTTGGGAACGTTGTACAGCAGTTCCACCTGGTAACCGGGCAGCACCTGGAACGTGTCGCGCGGCACGCGCGAGGCGAGCGCCTGGGGAGCGGCGGCGAACACGTCGCCCCACGGCGCGGTGCCCATGCGCCCCAGGCTGTTGGCGGCTGTCCAAGCCGTCGCCTGCCGCTCGGCCGCCACCTCCCAGCTCTTGCCACTGACCACGTAGTCCAGCTTGCCGCCCGCTCGGCGCAGCCCCAGCTTGACCGCCAGGCCCGCGGGCCCGCCCTGGTTGCGGCCCCGCACCAGCAGCTCGTTGCGCCCCGCTCGCACGAACTTGCCCGCGTCCACTCGGACCGGCGCCTGCCAGTCCGAGCTGGAAGCGACCTGCTGGCCGTTGATCCAGACGGTCATTTCGTTGTCGCACGAGGCGATCAGCCGCGCGGCCGCGGCCGGCCCCTCAAACTCGGTCCGGAAATAAAGCTGGTCGTGACCGGCGAGCGGCCCCGCGCCCCAGATCCACTCGGCCGCCGGAGCGCCCTCCAGCGGCACCTGATCGGCCGGCTTGTCCGCGGGCCGCGGCGTTTCGGCCGGCTGGCCGCCGTCGGCGGCGATCTCGATCGCGGGAGCAATCTCCGGCTGCTGCTCGTAAACCGAGCGCTGCTGGCCGTGAACGGGCAGTGTGGCGCTCAGCCCCAGGGCTGTCAGAAAGACCGCGGTCGCCAACGTCGTACGCATGAATCGTTCCTGTTCGGAGGGAGGTGGGATGTCTGTGGAAGTGACAAACTGGCGGTGAACGGACGGGATACTATCGCTCCATCATAGTCGCCTTTCGCTCCGTCATAGTCGCCTTTCGCTCCGCGAAAGTAGCGTGCGCCGCGCGACGACGTGGCTTCATCCCGAGCCAGTGAGCTGTACCGCTCGGCTTCTCGGGCCAGTCTGGTCCGTCACGCCACGCTACTTTCGCGGAGCGAAAGGCGACAATTACGCTACTTTCGCGGAGCGAAAGGCGACTATCAGTTTAACTCGGACCACCCGGCTGCTCAAACCGCGGCCGGCCCGCCGCGGTTCGCAATTGGTCGGACGTGCGGGAATTACGCTATATTACACGAGAGAAATCCCAGGTATCCGGCCAGGCCGGGCACCGCATTCCGGAGAGGCGTCCAGTGGCTCCGCAGGCGATCCTCAGCGCTCAGCAACTGCTCGAACTGCCCAGCGATGGCCAGCGGTACGAACTGGTGGCGGGAGAACTGCGCGTGATGTCACCATCCGGCTGGCGGCATGGCAAGGTGGTTGGAACCATGCACGGGCTGCTGTGGCAGCACGTTTCCGGCCACCACCTGGGCCTGGTGTTCGGCGCCGAGACGGGCTTCTTGCTGGCGCGGGATCCCGACACGGTGCGCGCGCCGGACGTGGCATTTGTGGATGCCCGCAATCTGCCGGGCCGCGAACCGTCCGAAGCCTACTGGCCGGGAGCGCCGGACCTGGCCGTCGAAGTCCTGTCGCCTCACGACCGGGCGGATGACGTCGACGAGAAGATCCGCGCCTGGCTCGCCGCGGGAACCCGCTCGGTGTGGGTCGTCGATCCGCAACTCAGGACGCTGACCGAATACCGTTCCACCGGCGACGTGACCGTGTACACGGCGGGACAGCGGGTGGACGGCGGCGAGCTGTTGCCGGGATTCTCCTGCCCCGTGGCCCGGATTTTCACCGAGCACGCTTCGCCATAGTCGCCTATAGTCGCCTTTCGCTCCGCGAAAGTAGCGCGCGCCGCGCCATGAGCGTGACTTCGAGCGGAGTCCGCTGGACCGTTGCGCTTGACTTCTTGGGGCAAACCGGGTTTGTAGCGTCCCGCTACTTTCGCGGAGCGAAAGGCGACTTTGGCGCTACTTTCGCGGAGCGAAAGGCGACTATGGCGCTACTTTCGCGGAGCGAAAGGCGACTATGGCGACTATGCGTCGCGCGGCGGGCGAGAGGCTGGGCCCATGACCAGCGTGGCTCGTTCGTGCAGCGGCGTCGGTTCGTCGGCTGGCGAGGCGGCGGCCGCGGGCGCCGCGCGGCGGACCGGCTGGCCCCAGAGCCGCAACACGAAGAACCACAGCACGAACACCACGCCAATCACCACCGCCAAGGCACTCACGCCCTCCCGCACCAGTCGCCGACCCAGATCGCGCACCGGGACCAGCGCCGACTCGTAGTCCTCTTGCACCACCACGACCAGGCCCGTATCGAGTCCTTGAGCTTCCTCCCCGTTGCGGCGCTGCAGCAGCACCGGCACCTTGGCGGCCACCCACGACCGCCGATAGTCGGCCCCCAGTTCGTCGCCGCTCATCGGATCGCGATACGCGTTGGTGATCCCGCCCTGAAAACTGTCCAGCGGCACGCGATACTCCGGGCCGGTGAACCGGTCCGGCAGGCTTTCGCTGTCGCGCAGGATGCGGTTGAACAACGGGTGCTGCAGGATCATCCCGGTCTGTTCGCCGGGCCGGCCGTCGACCAGCACCGCGAACTGCGACTCGACCGCCTCGAACGGAAACTCCACGAACACGCCCAGGTTGACCGTCATCGCCACCACGCCCAGAAACCGCTCGCCCTGGTAGACCGGCGTGCTGATGGCCACTTTCCAGAGATTGGTGGCGGTGCTTTGAAACGGCGCCGAAAGGTGCGTTTCACTCAACCGACGCTCGCCCGGCGGCAGATAATCCAGCAACTGGCCATCGGGCGACTCCCGGACCAGGTCGGACGGACCGCCGTGAAAGTACGTTCGCCAGCCGAAATTGCGGCCCAGCGTCGACTGGGTCTCCTTGCCGCCGAACGACGAGGCGATTTGCGTGCCGCGCGGGTCGCAGAAAAACCAGCTCGCGGCACTCGGCTTCGTCGGATCATTCAGCCAGGCGTCGATGCGGCTTTGCAGGGGCTGCCGAGCGGCATGCTCGACCAGCGCCTGGCGCTGCTCCGACGGCCCCGCGCTGAATACCGGATCGCTCAACCGTTCCAGCAGCGGCTGCACCTGGGTGTCGTCCAGCACCTGCACCACCAGTTCGTGAAACTCCCGGTCGGCCGCCACCCGCTCCACGGTGCGGAAATACTGCTCCAACTCGCCGGCGGCCGTCTGAGCGACCGCGTAGGCCGCGAACTGGTTGCCCCGCGCCAACTGCTCGCCCACCGCCGTTTCCGACGCCTTGAGCGCGTTGCGGTATCCGCGCCAGCCGAACAGGGCCATGACCAGCAGCAGCAGAATCGGACCAAGGATGCCCAGCACCATCAGGGGCCGCCGAGCGCGCACGGCGTCGCGGACCCGCAGGGCCTCCAGAATCTCCTGCACGTTGGCGTAGCGGTCCAGCGGCTCGATCGCCAGGCACCGCTGCACGATTTCGACCAGCGCCCGGTCCATGCCCGGCAATCGTTGGTAACCGGCCGGCTTCGGCGCCGTGCTGATCACCTGCTGGTAGCGCGCCAGGCGCTCGGGCAGGTTGCGAGCGGTATCGATATGCTCGACCGCCTCCGCGTTGCGGTACGGCGGCTGACCGGTCAGCATGCAGTGCAGGATCGCGCCCAGGGCATAGACGTCCCAGCGAGCGTCCGGCACCGCTTCCAGATCGGCCTGCTCCGGAGCCATGTAGAACAACGTGCCCAGCGCCGGCGTCTGTTCGTGCGACAATCGCGACTGGCCGAAGTCCGCCAGCCGCGGCTTGCGATCCTGGTCCAGCAGCACGTTGGCCGGCTTCAAGTCGCAGTGCAGGACGCCCTTGCCGTGAGCGTGAACCAGCCCCACCGCGATCTCGCGAAACATCTCCACCGCCGCCGGCAGCGGCAACGGTCCCTCCTTGCGCAACAGATCCTCCAGCGACCCGTTCTCGATATACTCCATCACGTAGTACGGCGGGTCCGCGTCCCAGCCCACGTCCAGCAACTGCACCACGTACCGGTCGGCGGACAAGAAGACCAGCTTCTCCACCTCCCGCGACAGCAACGACCAGTCCACTCCGCCGCGATGCAGATAGAACTTCACCGCCACCTGCCGGCCCGTGTTACGGTCCTTGCCCGCCCACACCTCGCCGTACGCCCCCGCGCCGATAAAACGCCGCAAATCACAGCCCGGCACGTCGGTCGGAGGCTGCGTGCGCTCCAGGCTCAGGTGCTGAGCCCGATCGCGTTCTTCCGGCGATTGTTGTTGCGTGCGATCGGATGACATGGGAGTGGTCGGTGGTCAGTAGTCAGAGTCCACCCAGGGTGCGCCCGAAGCGGGCGACCCTGGGCTGGGTTGTTCAACGCCTGCGGCGTAAAGACAGCGCAGGAGTCGAAATGAGGGTTCTTGAACGTTTCGTCCCGACATTGAGACGAATCTCCGTGAACGTTGCGGCGGGTGACGGGGGCGACGTCAGGCCGTTATAGTACCACAGACTTGTCCGAGCGTCGTTCGGCCGCCTGGCCGGCTGGCATCCAGGGCCGTTCGGAACCTTCGACTACTGCTGGGAGGTATGCGATGCAACTCGTTCGCTGGACGGCCAGCGTGCTGCCGCTGGCGCTGCTGCTCGTCCTGCTGCCGCCGGGTCTCGGACCCGCCGCCGCAACCGCCCCCGCCGCCGAACCGTCCGCCGCCGAACCAAGCACTGCCGCCGAACCGTCCGGCGCTCCTGCCGCTCCCTCCGCCGAACTGCCGCTGGACGGCCGCGAGGGTCGCGACCTGCTGCTGAAGAACTTTCGGCCTCGGCCGCAACTGCGAGTGCCCTCGACTCGCCTGCAAGCGGCCCGGTTTCCGGTGGTCGACGTCCATACGCATTTTCGCCATCGCTTCCGCCACTCGCCCGAACAGCTCGACGCCTTCGTCCAACTGATGGATCGCAACCGGATCGCCGTCTGCATCAGCCTGGACGGGCAACTGGGCGACGAACTGGAGGAGCACCAGCGCTACCTGCAGCAGCGCTACCCGGACCGCTTTCTGATCTTCGCCAACATCGATTGGCAGGGGGATGGCCAGCCGGACGACCCGGCCACCTGGGATTGCCACCGCCCGGACTTCGCTCGCCGCACCGCCCAGCGGCTGGAGGATGCCCGTACGCGCGGCGCCGTCGGGCTGAAGATCTTCAAGCAGTTCGGGCTGGGCTACCGCAACCCCGACGGCTCGCTGATCCGCATCGACGACCCGCGCTGGGACCCGATCTGGCAGGCCTGCGGCCGGCTGAAGCTGCCCGTGTTGATCCACACGGCCGATCCGGCGGCGTTCTTCGCGCCGATTGACGAGACGAACGAGCGCTGGGAGGAACTGCACCGGCACCCGGAGTGGAGCTTTCCGGCCGACAAGTTTCCGCCCCGCCAGGAACTGCTCGACGCTCGCAACCGGGTGATCGAGCGGCATCCGGGCACGACGTTCATCGGCGCTCACATGGCCAACAACCCGGAGGACCTGGCCGCGGTCGGCCAATGGCTGGACCGCTATCCCAACTTGTACGTCGAATTCGCCTCGCGGATCGCCGAACTGGGCCGGCAACCGTACACCGCTCGCACGTTCTTCCTGCGGTATGCCGACCGCATCCTGTTTGGCACGGATGGTCCCTGGCCGGAAGCCCGCCTCCATGCGTACTGGCGGTTTCTGGAAACGTACGACGAGAACTTCCCGTACTCCGAGAAGGACTTCCCGCCTCAGGGCCTGTGGAACATCCATGGAATCGGCCTGCCCGACGACGTGCTGCGCAAGGTGTATCACGAGAACGCCGAGCGGTTGTTCCCGGCCTTGCGGGAGAAGTTGCGGCGCGTGAGGTTGCCCGAGTAGGTTCTCGCTCGCTCACGATTCTTGAAGTTGCGCTCTTGATGTGACCCGCTTCGCCGAGCGCTCCCCCTGGAAATCACTCTGGCCCCCTCCCCGGCTTCGAGATCGTGCAGCTTATAAGGCGTTGGAAACTCGGGATTTAGGGGGTGTGGCTACCGGGAACTTGGGACGGCCTCTGCTTCCGCGAGCTCTCCCCCTTGAAACCCCTCTGGCCCCCTCCCCGCTTCGGGGAGGGAGCCAGAATTGATTTGTGGGGTTTCCCGCGCCGGTTGGGAAACCGGATCGAATAGTCGACCAAAATATCCTGAAACTTGCTGGCAAAGGACTTAAAAGCTGCACGATCTCCTATAAGGGAGGGGCTCCATGGTTCGGCATTGACCAGTTTTCGACCGCGACTAGAATGTTGCGATTCTACAGCTTGCCCATTTTCCAGTGCCCTGAATGACAGCTTCCGAACCATCACGCACGCCACTCGAAGGCGAGGGCTTCCACGAGGCCGCTCGCCGCGACAAGCTGCGCAGGCTGGTGGAACGGGGCATCGATCCCTGGGGCGGCCGCTTCGACGATCGGCATTGGATCGGCGACATTCGGGCCCGCTGCGGCGAGGTGCGGCTGCAACTGGAATCGGGCCAGTCGCTCGAAGTCCCTCGACCGGCCGACGACCAGCCGCTGGACGTGCGGCAGTGGAAGTCGCAGCAAGGGCCGGGCGAGCTGGCCGGGCCCAAGGTGCGGGCGGCCGGCCGGATCGTTCTGCTGCGGGACAAGGGCAAGCTGAAGTTCATCGACATCCAGGACCGCACCGGCCGCATCCAACTGTTTGTCGGCAAGAACCAGGTGGGCGACGCCGACTTCGAACTGGCCGACCTGTTCGACCTGGGCGACATCGTGGGTGTGGACGGCGAGCTGCGGTATACCAATACGGGCGAACTGACGATCTTCGCCGACAAGCTGCATTTTCTCTGCAAGTCGCTGGAACCGCCGCCGGACAAGCACAAAGGGCTGCTCGACCCCGAAATGCGGCAGCGGATGCGGTATGTCGACCTGACTTACAACGAGGGCGTGCTGGAGCGGTTCGTCAAGCGGACGAAAATCGTGCAGTCGATCCGCGCCACGCTGGCGGCCGACCAGTATTACGAGATCGAGGGCCCCACGCTGCACGGCATCGCCGGCGGAGCGGCGGCCAGGCCGTTCACCACGCATCACAACGCCCTGGGACTCGACCTGTTCCTGCGGATCGCCCTGGAATTGCACTTGAAGCGATTGCTGGTCGGCGGTATGGAACGTGTCTACGAACTGGGGCGAGTTTATCGGAACGAGGGGATCAGCCCGCGGCACAATCCGGAATTCACCATGCTGGAGGCGTACCAGGCCTTCGGCAACTACGAAACGATGATGGATTTGACCGAGCGGCTGATTGTGAACGCCCTGGCGGCGATCGGCGACTCGCGGCGCGTGGCCTGGGGCCAGTCGGAAATTGACTTCACGCCCCCGTTCGCTCGCCTGACCTACGACCAGGCGTTCCGCGAGCATACGGGGGTGGACCCGGCCGATGCCGAACGGGTGCGGGCGCTGGCCGAACGGCTGGGGCTGGAACCCGCCGGCAAGCACCCGGACGTGGTCAAGAGCGAAGTGTTCGAACACGAGGTCGAGGACCGGCTGACCGGCCCCGTGTTCGTGATCGATTATCCGGCCAGCATCTGCCCGCTGACCAAGCGCAAGACGGGGCAGGAGCAGATCGCCGAGCGGTTCGAGCTGTTTATCGAAGGCATGGAGATCGCCAACGCTTACACGGAGCTGAACGATCCGGATTTGCAGGAGCAATTGTTTCAGACGCAACTGGCCGGGATGCCGGAGGAGGATTCGATGGCCCGCATGGACCACGACTTCCTGCGGGCCCTGCGCCACGGCATGCCGCCCGCCGGCGGCCTGGGCGTGGGCATCGACCGGCTGGTGATGCTGCTGACCGGCAGCCCCAGCATCCGCGACGTGATCCTGTTCCCCCTGCTGCGCCCGGAAGCCGAGGGAGCCTGATAAGAAACGTAACCGGAAGCGTCAGCGAGGGAGACTACGAGAAAACGATCGAAGCGATAATTTTGAAATCCCTCTGGCTCCCTCCCCGAAGGAGATGGTGCAGCTTTTAAGTTGTTTTGCTGAGGGGATTTGGCGGTATGACCGAGGGAAACTTCGATGGTTTCCACGTCGGCGAGCGCTCCCCCTTAAAATCCCTCTGGCCCCCTCCCCGCTTCGGGGAGGGTTGGGGAGGGGCTCTTGTGCATCCTGTTTTGACGCAGCCAGCACCCGATGGAATCACCCAACACCTGTCGCACTCAGGAATTCAGATCCTCAAATTGATGTTCGACTCGTCCGAAATCCGCGTCCCGCGAGTGGCCAGGTGCGAATTGAGCGAATTGCTTTGCGCCGTAGTCCCGCAGGCCCCTCCCCAGCCCTCCCCGAAGCGGGGAGGGGGCCAGAGGGATTTCCAGGGGAAATGCTTGCAAAAGCGGAGGCAATTCCTGGTTTCCCTCGTTTGCCGCACCAAATCCCCTCGGCAAAGCAACTTGGAAACGGCAACCCCTTGCATATCACTGTTCCTGGAACCCGGACGTCACTTTAGGATTCGCCCCCACACCGCGCCAAAGGATTGGCCATGTACAAACTGCTGCTCTCGTGGCGGTATCTTCGCACCCGCTACATCGCCCTGGCGTCGATCATCAGCGTGACGCTGGGCGTGGCCACGCTGATCGTGGTCAACAGCGTCATGGCCGGCTTCACCCGCGAGATGCACAAGCGGCTGCACGGCATCCTTTCGGACATCGTCTTCGAAAGCCACGGGCTGGACGGCTTCCCCGACCCCGAATGGCACATGCAGCAGATCCGGCAAGTGGTGGGCGACGACCTGGAAGGCATCACGGCCGTGGTGCACGTGCCGGCGATGCTCAACTTCCAGGTCCGCGAACAATGGATCACCAGGCAGATCAACCTGATCGGCATCGACGACCGCACGTACGCCTCGGTCAGCGACTTCGGCCAGTACCTGCTGCACCCGGAGAACCGCCGGCAGCTCAGCTTCCTGCTGCGCGAGGACGGCTACGCTCCGGACAAACCGGGCTTTCCCGAATCGGGCTGGAAATACCGCCGGCTGAAAACGGCGTACGAACGAGCGTACGAGGAGCAGTTGCAACTGGAGCAGGAGCGGATCCGGGAGATCGCCGGCGATGCGGCTGGCGCGGCACCGGCCGAGCCCAATCCACCGCTCGCCGCCCCGCCCGGTGATCCGTTCGGCGTGGCCGCCGACCCTTTCACCGCGGGCGCCGAACAGGGCGCTCGCACGTTCGATCCGATGACCGAGCAGTTCACGGGCATCATCCTGGGCATCGCCATCGGCAGTGTGCGGCACCGCGACCCCGAAGGCAAGGTGCAGGACTTCTTTCTCTGCCGTCCGGGCGACGAAGTGCAGGTGCTGTTCCCCAGCTCCGGCGCTCCGCCCAAGCCGGTCAAGGAGACGTTCACGATCGTCGACTTCTACGAGAGCAAGATGAGCGAATACGACAGCAGCTTTGCCTTCGTCCCGATCAGCAAGCTGCAGGATCTGCGGATGATGATCGACCCGCAGACGGGCGTTACCAGCGTCACCTCGATCCAGTTGAAGCTGCGGCCGGGCGCCGACCTGAACGCGATCCGCGACAACCTGCAGCGGCGTTTTCCGCCCAACGAATACACGTACCGCATCCAGACCTGGCGCGACATGCAGGGCCCGCTGCTGGCCGCCGTGCAACTGGAAACCACGATCCTGAACATCCTGCTGTTCCTGATCATCGCCGTCGCCGGCTTCGGCATCCTGGCCACGTTCTTCATGATCGTGGTCGAGAAGACCCGCGACGTGGGGATCCTCAAGGCGCTCGGCGCGCCCAGCGGCGGGGTGATGAGCATCTTCCTCAGCTACGGGCTGTCGCTGGGCCTGGTCGGGTCCGGCGTCGGCATGGTGCTGGGCCTGCTGTTTGTCTGGAACATCAACGATATCGCGGCGGTGGTGGAGTGGATCACGGGCCGGGAAGTGTTCGACCCCACGGTGTACTATTTCCGCGAGATTCCCACGATCATCAACCCGCTGACCGTGGCCTGGGTCATGGCCGGTTCGGTGTTGATTGCCGTGCTGGCCAGCGTGTTGCCGGCCCGCCATGCCGCTCGACTGCACCCCGTGGAGGCGCTGCGCTATGAGTAACACCGTGGACCAGGCGGCCCAGGCCGCCCAGCGGCGACCGCACGTGCGGTTTTCCACCGACGTTCCCCGCCAGAGCGCGAACGACCAGCGGCAGCGCACGGCCGACCTCGGCACGGCCGGGCTGCTGGCCGCCCGCCAGGTGGTCAAGAGCTACTACAAGGAACGGCTGGCGATCCCCGTCCTGCGGGGCGTCGACTTCGCGGTGCGCGACGGCGAGTTCGTGGCGATCGTCGGCCAGAGTGGATCGGGCAAGAGCACGCTGCTGCATCTGCTGGCCACGCTCGACGCACCCGATTCGGGCGAAATTCACTTCGGCGGACGCCGGATCGACAACCTGCCCAGCACGTCCCGCGACCTGCTGCGCAACCGCTGCCTGGGAATGATCTTTCAGTTCTACCACCTGCTGCCCGAACTGACCTGCCTGGAAAACGTGCTCACGCCCTGCATGATCGCCGAAGGGGTCTGGAACTACTGGCGGCGGCGGCGAACGTTCCGCGAGCGGGCCGAACACCTGCTGGAAATGGTCGGCCTGTCGCACCGCTTGAAACATAAACCGCGGGAACTGTCGGGCGGCGAGATGCAGCGCGCCGCCATCGCTCGCGCGCTGGTCGCCGATCCCGAAATCCTGCTGGCCGACGAACCGACCGGCAACTTGGACCAGAAGACGGGCCAGGGCATCATGGACATCCTCACCCAATTGAACTCCGAAGGCCTGACGGTCGTCATGGTCACGCACGACGTGACCGTCGCCGCGCGAGCGGATCGGATCGTTCGCCTGGTCGAAGGCCGAGTGGAACCGGAAATCTGAGCGGCCAGGCGAGCGGCCAGGCGAGCGGCCAGGCGAGCGGGGGGCGTGAGCCCCCTGTTTCTCTGGCGCTTCAAATCCCGCCGGCTTGCCCGGCGGATCGTTGGGCTTCGGACTACACAGCGCCGCCGCGCTCTCTTTCCGCTTGCCTGTGTCTCGTGCCAGGCGCGATTAGAAACAGGGGGCTGACGCCCCCCGCTCGCCTGTGTCTCGTGCCAGGCGGGATGAGAAACAGGGGGCTGACGCCCCCCGCTCGCCTTGCCCCGCTCGCCAGCCCGCCGGGCGCGCCAAGAACTGTTGACATCTGCCACCGGCCGCGCCGGGTTGGGCTCTGCGGGCTGGTTTCATTATTCGAGCGCTGCTGTTGTGCTCAGGAACGTCGCGTTTCGCCAATGAAACGTCGTGCCGCCGAGCAACATCGAGTCGCCAATTCGCGCGATTTCTTCTAAGTTCTTGCCCAGACTTCACTAAAGTCTTCTCGCCCAGCGTTTCCCCAGGCCGCTGCAAGCTTGGGCACGCCACGTGCAATGCAGGCCGTCCGACATGCCGGCGCATTGGGCAATCTTATGGTGCGCCGGCAAGCTGGTCCGATGTAGGACCGGCAGCGTGGTTTCCGTGGTGCATGCGTACAGGAGCTTTCAACATGAGTTTGGTGCACCGTATGTGGACTGAGGACGACGGCGTCCTCTCGTTCGAGTGGGTTCTGCTGGTGACGTTGCTGACGATCGGGATCGTCAGCGGAGTGGCGGGCGCTCGGGATGCGATCATCGACGAATTGGGCGACGTGGCTCAGGCCATGCTGGCGCTCGACCAGTCGTACACTATCGACTTCCCGCTGGAAGTGATCGTCCACGCCCCGACGGCCAGCAGCGCCAGCGATTCGGAATTCGTCGACGCAGCAACGTACACGGACTGCGATCGTACCGCGGCTCCGATTGGCCAAGGTCCGCAATTGGACACCGATTCCTAGTCGTCATTTGACTTGCAGGCTCACCCGGTCGCCACGGCGGCCGGGTGGCCTGCCCTTTTTTCTGGTTTTGACGGTTGTTTCGCCACGGACGGCTGGCAACGGCTCGCGGCCAGTTGCCAAGGGAAAACGGCAACCTACATCTAAGGATAGGGCGATTGCCGGTTCCCCTTGGAAACTTTCCCGGCTCCTCCAACAAGGTATCCGCTCCATGACTCAACTGCTCAAGGCCGCCTGGCGGGAAGACGACGGCGTGTTGTCTTTCGAATGGGTGCTGCTGGTCACTCTGCTGACGATCGGCATCGTCAGCGGCCTGGCGGCCGCCCGCGACGCGATCATCGACGAACTGTCGGACGTGGCCGAGGCCGCGATTTCGATCGACCAGTCCTATTCGCTCGACGCCTTCGTGCTGATGGGCGGCAACTTCACGATCACCGTCTTCGGTTCCGACTTTACCGACGACACGGCCGCTGACCTGGCGGCGTTCGAGGACTGCGACCGAACCAGCACGCCGCTGGGCCAAGGCCCGGAGATCGACATGAACTGAGCCGCGGTTGCCGGCGGGGAACATCACGGGCCAACGCCTTACTGTTTGCGAGACTGCACATGCTGACACGCTGCCTGAAACAAGCTTGGACGGAGGACGACGGCGTACTGTCGTTCGAATGGACCCTGGCCCTGACGCTGTTGGTGCTGGGTCTGATCAGCGGGCTGACCGGCGCGCGGGACGCGTTTATCGACGAGCTGGGCGATATCGCCGAAGGGCTGATCTGCCTGGACCAGTCGTTCACGCTGGAAGCGACCGCCGTGTTTCCGGAAAGCAGCTACATGGATGTGAAGTCGGATTACGAAGACTGCGATCGAGCCACGGGGCCTTAGGAAACCTGGTCGTGAAGTTAGCCCGGCGCGTCAGTCTCGAGCGATGGAAGGACTAGACTCCGGGAATGGAGATTGCAAATTGCAAATTGCAAATTGAAGAATGCTGACTGACAACTGACAACTGACAACTACCTCCCTTCCATGCACATGACCTACGACCTGGCGATCCTGGTGACCCTGTTCACGGCCGTGGCGGCCTTTGTGGACATGCGCTTTCAACGGATTCCGAATTCCGTGACGGTGCCGGCGGCCGTGCTAGGTTTCCTGTACCACCTGCTGGTCCCGCACGGGATGGGTCCGCTGGCTTCGCTGGCCGGACTGGCCGTGGGGTTCGCTCTGCTGCTGCTGCCGTGGCTGCTGGGCGGAGGCGGGATGGGCGACGTCAAGCTGCTGGCCGCGCTGGGCGCGTGGCTGGGCCCGCTGATGATCCTGATGGCGTTCGGCGTCGCGGCGCTGACGGCCGGCGCGATGGCGCTGGGCGTCGTCACCTGGGCCGCGCTGTCGCACGGCGTGACCGACGCGAAACGCAAGTACCTGGTGGCCG
>JAGFJK010000324.1 GCA_024102795.1 Pirellulaceae bacterium | reverse complement strand
CAGCCCGGTCAGCGGGTCGGTGCGGGCCTGGCGAGCCAGGCGCCGGAGCGCGCAGCGCTGGCGGAGGATGGTGCGCTGTCGGCGAGCGAGCTGGCCGAGCAGCCGGCAAGCCCGCCGCAGTTCACCTGGCGAACAGTTGGCTGGCAGCCGCAGATGGGCACCGCCGCCTGGACCGACGATCGCAATCCGCGTCTCCGGACGCAGTATCCGTTCATCGAGCAGCCGCTGGCGTTCTTCCGGAGCGAGCTGGCTGGCCAGCAGCACGTCCAGCGGCACGCCGGGCGGCAATTCCCGCGGCTGGTCCAGCACGGCGAACATCGGTTCCGGCAGGCAGCGGCGCCAGAGCTGACCGGTGGCCGGCGAATCGGTGTGCAACAGGATTTGATAGGGCCTGGACATCGTCGGGGGCCGGTTGCCATGGGCCGAACGGCGGACGACTCGTAGAATAGAGGAACGAGAGACCCGCGGGAAAGCGGCCAACTGCGGGAACGGCCCGTTTTGCCGGTGACCGGAGCATAGAAGCGAGACCCGTCTTCTTGCCAAGTCGGAGGCCCGTCAACACCGAAGGCTGACAGGCAGCCCATCGGCGGAGGTGGAGCGCGGTGACGGTCGGAGAAGACTGAAGACTGCGAGATTGGAGATTGCAAATTGCAAATTGGCGGCAAGTGGCAGCGCAGCAGGTACCTGGCAACTGATACCAGGCAACTGCCAACAGGTTACAGATTACAGGTTACCGAGATTCCCAATTCCCAATTCCCAATTCCCAATTTGCAATTTGCAATTCGCCACTGACCACTGACAACTGACAACTAACAACCGACAACTAACAACCGACAACTAACAACCGACAACTGCTCGTGTCTCTGCTGATCGACGGCTACAATCTGCTGCATGCCAGCGGCGTCTTGGCGCCGGAGGGTCGCGGTACGTCGCTGGAACGGGCGCGGGGAGCGTTGTTGGACTGCCTGCAGCGGCTGATTGATCCTGGCGAGCAGAGCCGGACCACGGTGGTGTTCGATGGCCGCGACGCGCCGCCGGGCCTGCCTGGGCGCTGGCGGCACGGCGAGTTGGAGGTGCGCTTCGCCGCGCGGCACCGCGAGGCCGACGAGTTGTTGGAGGAGCTGATTGAAGCGGACAATGCGCCGCGGCAGTTGACGGTGGTTTCCAGCGACCATCGAGTGCAACGGGCCGCTCGGCGCCGCGACGCTCGTGCCGTGGACAGCGACGTCTGGTTCCGCGAGCAATCGCGGCAGCGGCCACTCTCGGTGGGCGACGGCAAACCTCGGGGGCCGTTGTCGGACGATGAGGTCGAGCGGTGGCTGCGAGAGTTTGGCCGAGATGCCTGACCGGCCTCAGCCCGGCTCCTGCCCAGTCGGCTCGCCGGCGTACTGCAGCGCCTTGTCGGAAATGTCCTTGCGGCACCAGGCACCGGACCAGCGGATGCACTTGACCGCTCGGTACGCCTGCAGCTTGGCCGCTGAGATGGTCGCTCCCAGCGCGGTCACTCCCAGCACGCGTCCGCCGCTGGTGACCACGTCGTCTGCTTGCCGAGCGGTGCCGGCATGGAACACCTTGACGTCCGGCAGCTCGTCGGCCTGCTCCAGCCCGCGAATCGCCTGGCCTGTCGGGTAAGTGCCGGGGTATCCTTCGCTGGCCATCACCACGCAGACGGCCGGTCGAGGGTCCCAGCGCAGCGGTTCGATCTCGTCCAGCCTTCCATCCACCGTGGCCTCCAGCACGTCGACCAGGTCGGACTGCAGCCGCATCAGCAGCGGCTGGCATTCCGGATCACCGAACCGGACGTTGAATTCGAGCACCTTGGGGCCTTGCTTGGTGACCATCAGGCCGGCGTACAGCACGCCACGAAACGGGTGTCGCGAACGCTTCATGGCGTGGACGGTTGGCACCAGGATATGTTCCTCGGTCCACCGCAGCAGTCTGGAATCCACCAGCGGCGTGGGGCAGTAGGCGCCCATACCGCCCGTGTTGGGTCCCTTGTCGCCGTCGTAAGCCGGCTTATGGTCCTGGGCCGGAGGCAGCGTGATGATGGTCCGGCCGTCGGTAAACGCCAGCACACTGGCTTCGTGCCCGTCCAGCCGCTCCTCGATGATCAACTGCTTGCCGGCGTCGCCGAACTCCTGCTGCCGAGCGATCCGGTCGATCGCCGCCAGGGCTTCCTCGCGCCGCGAGCAGACCACCACCCCTTTACCGGCCGCCAGCCCGTCCGCCTTGATGACCAGCGGCACTTGCTGATCGTCGGCCGGATAACGGTCGTTGATGAACCGCTCCGCACTGTCCGCGTCGCGGAAGACGCGATAGTCGGCGGTCGGCACGTTGGCGTGATGCAGCAGATTCTTGCAGAAGACTTTGCTGCCCTCCAGTTGGGCCGCCGATCGACTGGGGCCAAACACCCGGAGTCCCGCTTTCTGGAACACGTCGACCAGTCCCAGCGTGAGGGGCGCTTCCGGGCCGACGACGGTCAGGGCGATTTGGTTCTGGCGAGCGAACTTGAGCAGGGCAGGGAAGTCGGTCGCGGCGATCGGCACGTTTTCGGCATCCAGCGCCGTGCCGGCGTTGCCGGGGGCGACAAATGTCCGGTCGACGCGCGGACTTTGAGCGATCTTCCAGGCCAGCGCGTGTTCGCGACCTCCGCTGCCGACGACGAGCACGTTCATGGGAATGGGATCCTGCCAGGGGGTCGGTAGGCGGGTGTTTAGAGGCGTCGGAGCCCGACGAATTTTAGAACGTCCCAAAGCCGGCGGATAGCTGGCTTCGCAGGTTCCCGGTCGGATGGTACACTGCGTGAAAATTCCCGCTGCGGCTCCTAGTGACATCCAAGCGGCAGGCTTCCAGCCACGCGGCGCGAGGTGGTGAATTGAGGTGGGGGTGGTTGACATTGCCGGCAGGTGGGTTACAACACACTAGGTTCGTGAAAAATATCACAAAGCCCGGCGAGCTGGCACGATCGCGGTCCGGGGGGGCCGTTGTAAGTCCTTACAAGTACAGAGTCCGAGACGAACGCTCGGAGCTTCCAGGCGGCGGCGGCCGCAAGTTGGAGCGCTATGGCAGACAGTAAGAAGATGTCGGTCGCCGAGATTCTGGCGGCCTGCCGCAAGGTGGACGGCGGAGCTTCGGACAGTTCGGAAACGCCGTCGTCGGCTGCTCCAGCGGAGTCGAGTGGGCAAGCCGAGTCCAGCGCCCCGGCCAAGGCGGAGGCGGCTGAAGAGTCGTCGAAACCGGCCGCCCCGAAACCGGCCGCCCCGAAACCGGCCATCGCGCAGCCGGGGGCGATGTCCACCGCCGATATCCTGGCAGCCGCTCGCGGGGCCAAGCCTGCGGGCGCGGCCGGGGCCAAACCAGCGGCCGGGGCCAAGCCGGCGGCGAAATCGCCAGGAGCCATGTCGACGGCCGACATTCTGGCGGCCGCGCGAGCGGGCAAGGGAGACAAGGGAGAGTCGCCGGCGGCTGGCGAGGCGCCGCGACCCAAGGCCAGTCCCAAAGCCGCGCCGGCACCCAAACCGGCCGCGGCCAAGACGCAGGAAGCGGCCGGCAAGACCGCCCCGGTCAGCAAGGCGGACGGGCCCAAGGATACGGCCAGCATCCTGGCGGCCGTCCGGCAGGGCGCCAAACCGGGACCCGTTTCGAAGTCGGACCTGGCGGGACGCCCGGCTGTGGAAACACCCGCCAGACCGGCCAAGGCCAAGGTGGAAGTTCCGCCCATGCCGGCCAAGCCGGAGTATGCTCGCGCTCCCCAGCCGCAGCGGGCGGGCGAAGGCGAGCCGCGGCGAGGGTTCTTGGCGGCTTTCTTCGGCGTGCTGATCGCCTCGCCGCTGGCGATCGGTTTCAGTTCGCTGGCGGTGACCCATCTGCTGTGGGCGCTGGGCCTGGCCCGCTTCATGTTTCCGAACATTCTGACCGAGCCGCCGACCCGGTTTCGGGTGGGTTTTCCGGACGAATACGCTCCGGGCCAGGTCGAGGAAAAGTTCAAGGCCCAGTTCGGCGTCTGGATCGTGCGTTACGAGTTCGAGGGGCAATCGCAGATTTTCGCGCTCAAGACCGTCTGCACGCACCTGGGCTGCACGCCCAACTGGCTGGATGGCGAACAGAAGTTCAAATGCCCCTGCCACGGCAGCGGGTTCTACAAGGACGGGATCAACTTCGAAGGCCCGGCTCCCCGGCCTTTGGAGCGGTATGCCATCCAGGTGGCCGACGATGGCCAGCTTGAAGTCGACAAGAGTCAGAAGTTTCAGCAGGAACTCGGGCAGTGGACAGACCCGGCTTCGTTCGTGCCCGTATGACCGCGTGACCGCCCGGTTCGCCCCTCCCTGCTGATCATCCCTCCCGCACATTTCCGGCAGCATTCTTCATGGCAACGCTCAGCGAGACGATTCGTAACTCACAGATCTGGAAGAGCATTTTCCGGCATCCGATGCCGGTCGATCGCCGCAACCGCGTCGTGGTCATGCTGACCAACTTCTTCCTGCACCTGCACCCGGTTTCGATCAAGAAGCAGGGGATCGCGCTCAGCTTCACCTGGTGCATGGGCGGCGTGACGTTCTTCCTGTTCCTGGTGGAGACGGTCACCGGCGTGCTGCTGATGTTCTACTACCGGCCGACGCTGGAGTGGGCGTACAACGACATTCTGGCCCTGCGCGACGTCACCTCGCTGGGGATCCTCCGCGAGCTGCACCGCTGGGGCGCGCACGCCATGGTGATCACGGTCTGGCTGCACATGTACCGGGTATTCTTGACGGGCAGTTACAAACCGCCTCGGGAATTCAACTGGGTCGTGGGCGTGGTCCTGTTGCTATTGACGCTGCTGTTATCCTTCACCGGGTACCTGCTGCCCTGGGACCAGTTGGCGATCTGGGCGATCACGGTCGGATCGAACATGGCTCGCGCCACTCCCTTCCTGGGCTATGAGGGTCCGGGCGCGCAACTGCTGACGGTGGACGGCATCGACATGATCACCAACGCCTCGGACGCGCGGTTCGGGCTGCTCGGCGCCCGCTTCGTGGGCGAGGAGACCCTGAATCGGTTTTACGTCCTGCACTGCATCGCCATCCCGTTGGCGGTGGCCTTGCTGCTGGCCATCCACTTCTGGCGGGTGCGCAAGGACGGCGGGATCAGCGGCCCGCTGTAGCGGGCGGGCGGCACGGCCGGCAGGCATGACCGGCCAGCGGACAACTGGCGGCACGCGGACACTTGGCGGCGGCGGACGAAACCTCAATCAAGTCGGGAAACGGCCCTGGTGCAATGCACGGTCACGTAAGCGAACCTGAATTCCTCGAGCAGATTTCCGGCTTCCTGGGCGTCTACTACCTGACGCTGGCGACCATGAACGGGATCGCCGCATATTACCTCTGGCAGTCCAAGCGTTCGGCCGTCTTGTTTCGCGTGGGCAAGAACCAATTCACCACGGCCACGCTCTGGCTGGCGGTCAGCGTGGTGTTCTTATTCCTGGCGCCGATTGCGATGAGCGGCGATCCGCAATGGATGCGGCTGGCCTCGATTCCGCAGCCGCTCCGTGACCTGGCGGACTTTCTGATGGGTCCGGTGGTGTACACGGTGGGCACGATGGTGGTCCTGCTGTTGATGTTTCTGGCCCGCGAATTCTTCGTCAAGCCGGTGGTGGCCTGGGGGCTGCTGAACCTGTCGCTGCTGTTGATGGGCCTGTCGATCACCGACGTGGACTTCGCGGCGATCGTCACCAAGCCCGACAACGTGCCGATCGTGGGCCTGGTGTTCCTGCTGGGATTCTTCACCTGGCTGGCGACCTACCGGGCGGTGGAAAACGACAAGCGCAAGGAGCGGGGCGAACCGTCGCTGGAAGCGCTGAACAACGAGAAGATCCTGGTCTGGCCCGACCTGGTCTACACCGAATTGATCTGCATGGTGGCCTTGACGGCCTTTCTGCTGTTGTGGGCCATCGGCCTGCAGGCTCCGCTGGAGGAACCGGCCAGCTCGGTCAAGACGCCCAACCCGTCGAAGGCGCCCTGGTACTTCCTGGGTCTGCAGGAAATGCTGGTGTACTTCGATCCCTGGATGGCGGGCGTCGTGCTGCCCAGCCTGGTGATCTTCGGGCTGATGGCGATCCCGTTCCTGGACTACAACAAGGCGGGCAACGGCTACTACACGATCAAGGAGCGGATGTTCGCCTACCTGACGTTCCAGTTCGGGTTCCTGGTGCTGTGGATCACGCTGATCGTGATGGGCACGTTCCTCCGCGGTCCCAACTGGAACTTCTTCGGCGTCTACGAGACCTGGGACACGCACAAGGTGGAGGCGTTGAACAACGTCGACCTGTCCGAATACTTCTGGATCTATCTGCTGGGCCAGGCTCGCCCGCAGGCGCCCGCCGGATCGGCCACGGCGACCAAGCTGGCGTTCATCCTGTACCGCGAGGCGCCGGGCATCATCGCGCTGCTGCTGTACTTCATCGTCGTGCCGCCGGCCCTGGTGTTGTACAGCAAGTTCTTTCGCCGGCTGTTCGCCCACATGGGCTTCATCCGCTACATGGTGATGGCCAACCTGCTGCTGATGATGGCTCTGCTGCCGATCAAGATGATATTCCGCTGGTCGCCGCTGAACATGAAGTATTTCATCGCGATCCCGGAATACTTGACCAATCTCTAAACCATCCACGGACCATGACACACGGCCGCCGACCGTTGGGCCGTCGGCCTTTCACTCTGCCAGGAGTCAGCGATGCCCGCCAATGAACAGACTTGGCGCAATCTGACGCTGCTTCACAAGATCTTCGCGATCTCGGGCGTGATCCTGCTCGTCTCCACGATCTGGATGTTCGTCGCGGACCACAATCGGGAATGGAAACCGTTCCAGCGGAACGCCAACCGGGTGGAGATCCAGTTGGCCGAGTGGCGCAAGACGCAGTATGAATCCGAAGCCGCCAGCCGCGCCCTGCAGGCGCTGGACGATCAGTTGGCCGCCGAGAAGTCCGCGCCGATCCCCGCCGGTCTGATCGACCAGTTCAAGGCCGCCGTGACGGCCGACGCCGAGCAGCGGCGCAACGACGAGAAGACGATTCACCGCGAGGCGATGTCCGAGTCCCAGGTGGAAGGGATTTTAGGCCGGATCGATCGCTACCGGCTCAGCGGCGACGAAGGCGGCTATGAGCGGGGCGTGCTGAGCGCCCAACTGGAGCCGCTGTTGACTCGGGCCCGGTTCCGCGAGAACGACCTGCTGACCCGGCGCAAGTTCAAGTCCGCCACGCTCGACGCGGCCAAAGCCACGCTGGGGCTGGCGGTCCGCGACAACAAGCCGGCGGCCGAGCAGGACGAGTTGCAAGCGGGCGTCGATCAACTGACCGCCGAAGTCGCAACGCTCACCCTGCAGTACCAGGCCGCCGCCGCGCACCGGCAGACGCTGCAAAATCTGATCGCGGAAATGACCGCTCAGGCGGACCAACTGGCCAAGGAGCGGGCGGACGCCGAGCGGGATCTGCAGCGACTGGCGGACACGGTCGAAGCGCGCCGGTCGAACTACTTCGAATTCTGGGGCATGCTTCCCTTGCCCGGCAAGAAGTGGCTCGAAATGCCGATTCTCGACGCGTTCAACTCACCCCGCAAGATCGAGAATCTCTGGTCGGACGGTTTGACTCAGGACTACAACTTCAGCCGCGTGCGGCGGTTCGACCGCTGCACCACGTGCCACCAGGCAATTGACAAGACGCTGCCCGGGTCGGCCACCGAGCCGGCGTATGTGCACGAGCGGCTGGTGGAACTGGTCCTGCAGGTGCCGGCCGAGCGGCCGGCGGAAGGCGAAACCGCGGCCGGTTCGGTGGCGGACCGCCTGAACCAGCAACTGGACCAGGTGTACGGTTTGCAGTTTGCTGCTGAAGGCCTGCTGGACCTCGAGGACGTGACGATCGACTACGTCCGCCCGGAGTCCCTGGCCGCTCGCGCCACGCTGGCTGCCGACGACCTCCCGCCCCAGACAGGTGACCAGATCCGCCTGAACCTGCTCAAGTCCGCTCGCACGGCCCTGGGCACCGAAGGCGTGCCGGCGCACGACGTGCCGACCCCTGGTTTAATGGTCGGCGACGTCATCGTGGCGATCGACGGCGATCCGGTGCACGAACGCAGCCGGGCCGGTCTCCGGTTGCTGGATGCCACGGCTGGCGGCCCGGGAAAGACGGTCCGGCTGACCGTCCGTCGCGGCTTGCCGAACCCGTACGCCAGCCACCCGCGGCTGGACCTGTTCGTCGGCTCGCTCAGCCCGCACAAGCTGGCCGACTTCGCCTGCACGGTCTGCCACGACGGGCAGGGCAGTGCGACGTCGTTCAAGTGGGCCTCGCACGCTCCCAATGATCTGACCCAGCGCGGCGACTGGATGAAGGAGTACGGCTGGTTCGACAATCCGCACTGGATCTATCCGATGTATCCCCGGCGGCTGGCCGAGGCCGCGTGCTTGAAGTGCCATCACGAGGTGACCGAGCTGGAGCCCAGCCCCAGGTTCCCCGACCCGCCCGCGCCCACGGTCACGCACGGCTACCACCTGATGCGGAAGTACGGCTGCTACGGCTGCCACGAGATCAACGGCTACGACGGTCCCGACCAGCGGGTGGGCCCCGACATGCGGCTGGAACCGAACTACTTCGCCGCCGCCCAGGCGATCCGGGGCGAACCGGATTCGGGGTTTGACAAGCTGTCCGCCGAGCAGAAGGACTGGATCGACCAGTTGATCCAGCATCCGGATCGCAATCGCGTGCGGCACGACTTGTACAACTTCATTGTGCAGGACGAACGGGCCGAGCAGCCGCTGTTGTCGACCGACGTGCACCAGCGGATCGCGCCGCTGCTCCGGGACGTCGAGACGCCCGGCGACATGCGCCGTTCGGGCCCGGCCCTGCGTTTCCTCTCGCACAAACTGGACGATTCGTTCCTGGCCGACTGGCTGCGTGATCCGCGGCACTTCCGGCCCTCGACGCGAATGCCGAAATTCTTCGGGATGTGGGAGCACCTGGACGAGCCGAGCCTGGAAATCAGCCAGCGGTTCGAACCGATCGAAGTGCTGGGCATGGCGGCCTACCTGCAAGCCAATTCGCAGCAGTTCGACTACCTGGAACAGCCCGCCACCGACTCGCCGCAACTGACGACCGAAACGGCGACGAAGTTGTCCGCCGGCGAACTGGACGAAACGCTGCAGGCCATGGTCGCTCGCGGCCGCCAGGCCTTCCAGGAGCGGGGCTGCCTGGCGTGCCACGAACACGCTGAGTTCGCCGACGCGGAACGATTCCGGGACGCGGGAACCATCGTGCAAGGGCCCGACCTGTCGGCGATTGGCACGAAGTTCGCGCCCCAGCGGAACCCGCGCGGCGTACCCTGGCTCTACAGTTGGATCAAGCAGCCAACCCGCTATCACGCACGGACCGTGATGCCGGACCTGTACCTGGATCCGGTCACTTCCACGCTGGCCGACGGCACGACGCAGCAGACCGACCCGGTGGCCGATATCGTGGCCTGGCTGCTGGTCACCTCCAAGTCGGACTGGCAACCGGCGGCGCCTGCCCAGTTGTCGCCTGAACTGCGGCCAGCGCTGGACGAGCTCACACTGGAATACCTCAAGGATGCGTTCTACGTGACCAAGGCCCAGGAGGTGCTCCAGTCCGGGATCCCGCCGGCCGAGGGCGCGCTGCTCAAGGGGGCCGAACGGGAACTGATCCTGGCTGGCGGCACGCTCGGCCAGCAACAGAAGCTGGAGTACGTCGGCAGCAAGACGATCGCCCGCTACGGCTGCTACGCCTGCCACGATATTCCGGGCTTTGAGGACGCCAAGCCGATCGGCACGGGGCTGGCCGACTGGGGTCGCAAGGAACCTGCGAAATTGGCCTTCGAGCATATCGTGCAGTACCTGCACGGCGGCCACGGACATGGAGGTCACGGCGGACCTTCGGCGGCCGGCCACGAGGAGCACGCCGAGGACGCGCCCGCGGGCGAAGCGGCCGGGCATGCGGCCCACGGGAACGATTATGGCGAACTGCCGGACTTCTACGAGCACCAGATCGAGGGTGGCCATCGCGAAGGCTTCATCTATCAGAAACTGCGCGAACCGCGGAGCTACGACTATCACAAGACGAGGAACAAGAAGTACAGCGAACGGCTGCGGATGCCGCACTTCAACTTCGACCACGAGCAGCGCGAGGCGGTCGTCACGTTCGTGCTGGGGCTGGTGGCCGACCCGCCAGGCGAGAAATATGTCTATTCGCCCGATAACCGGCAGTCGGCCCTGATTGCCGGCCGGCAGGTTCTGGATAAATACAACTGCGGCTCCTGCCACTTGCTCGAAGCCGAGAAGTGGAACCTGGCGTTTGATCCCGGCTGGGAACTGTTCACGGGCGAATCGACCAACAAGTCGCAACTGTTCCCGTTCCTGCGGCTGGAAATGCCGCCGGAAGTGCTGGCGCAGTCGGAACAGCCGGATCGCCGGGGATTGCACCAGGCGGAACTGGCGATCCTGCCGATCCTCGCTCCCCGCGATGGCATTCCGGTCGTCAAGGAATGGAACGACGAGGAACTGGTGCCGGAAGGCGATCTGTCGCCGGGCGGCCAGTACGATCCGCGAAACGTCGTGTTCGAAACGTCCTTGCTGCGACCGACCGCGATCAGTGGGAACGCCTATTCAACACTGGCCTCGCTGCGCGTGCCGTCGACGATCATCGAAAGCAGCCATCCGTCGGATGGAGGCTTCCTGGCGAAGTATCTGCTGCCGCACCTCACCGCTCGAGTCGGGAACGATCTGGGAACGCAGGCCTGGTCCTGGGTGCCTCCCATGCTGGTCGGACAGGGGAACAAGGTGCAGACCGACTGGTTGCACAGCTTCCTGCTGAACCCGCATCCGATCCGCCCGGCGGTCGTGCTGCGGATGCCCAGGTTCAATATGTCTCCGGCCGAGGCCACGGCTCTGGTTCACTACTTCGCGGCCCGTGATCAGGCCGACTACCCGTATCAATTTGACATCCGGCGGCAACCCGAACGGCTCAGGGCGGCCGATCTGGCGTACGCTCAGCAGCTTGACCCCGACCACCCGCGGCCAGGACAGCGGCTGCGGGACGCGATGAACATCATCGTGGACAAGAAGCAGTATTGTGCCCAGTGCCACCAGATCGGCGACTTCCACCCGGAAGGCAAGCCGGTGGGCCACGGTCCGGACCTGGCGAACGTCAATCGCCGTTTGCGGGCCGAATACGTCCGCAACTGGATCGCCTATCCCAAGACGATCCTGCCCTACACGGCGATGCCGGTGAACATCGCCTACGACGAATCGCTGCCCAACCTGGGCACCAAGGTGCCTCAGGATTACTACCACGGCAACAGTCTGGAGCAGCTCAGCGCCGTCGTGGACTTGCTGATGAACTGGGACGTGTACCTGGAGCAGCAGAAGTCGTTTGCCGAGATGGTCCAGCAGGCGACTCCGCCGGCAGCGCCCGCCGCACCAGCCACGGAAGCCACGGGCGCGGAAGCCACGAGCGACGCGGCGGCCGGTGACGCGGCGGCCGGTGACGCGGCGGCGGGCGATGCGGCGGCGGGTGGAAACGAGTCAAGTGTCGGCGAAGCGACGCGGGCGGACCGCGGGAACGAGTAATTCGTTGTGCAGCGCGACTTGGGTACTCACACAAGTGCTATCGCGGGGTCCAAACAGGCATTGGCGCAGCGATCAAAGTCCCTCTGGCTCCCTCCCCGCTTCGGGGAGGGCTGGGGAGGGGCCTGCGGGCTGATGGCGGACCACGTCGACGAACACGCGGCGAAGTCCGCGTAAGATTGTGGCTCGCATACGTTTCGGGTTGACTGTGGTTCCCAAGTGGCGCGGGGTATTCAGTAACGTTTGAGTAATAGTGCAGCTCACGGGAGGGAAGCGGGCGATGCTGGTTGGAGCGGGGCGGTTGTTGTGCCTATAATGAGCGGCGACCTTCCCGTACGCTGCCCGACGGCAGTCTTGTTGCTGAACGGCTTCCGGCGTCCCTTCCGGACCGGCGAACCGTTCGGAATTCCCACCCCCAGTGGCCCGCAGCCGAAGCGGGCCTTCCAGACTGAATGCCTGCCGCCGAACAGCGACGTGATGCGGCGGGCGAGGAGTTGGACGATGATGCGAAGTTGGACCTGCCTGGCGGCCACCGCGATTTTCTGTCTGTTGTCCGCGACCAGCGTCGAGGCCCAGCAATGGGGCTCGCTCAAGGGGCGGCTGGTCTATGACGGCACGCCTCCGAAGGCCATTCCGATCAACGTGACGAAGGACGTCGAGTTCTGCGGCAAGTTCGGCCTGGTCGACGAGGAATTGACGGTCAACCCGGAAAATGCGGGCCTGGCCAACGTGGTGATCTGGATCTACGTCAAGACGGGCGACGCGCCGCCTGCCGCTCATCCGTTGTTCGAAGAGGCGAAGGGCGCCAGGATCAAGATCGACAACAAGATGTGCCGCTTCGAACCCCACGTGGTCACTCTGCGGGCCGGGCAATCGCTGGAGATTCATAACAGCGACGCGGTGGGGCATAACACGAAGATCGATACGTTCGTCAACCCGCCGATCAACTACACGGTGCCGTCGGGGCAGAAGATCGAGCAGAAGTACGAGCAGGCCGAGCGGTTGCCGGCGGCCGTGTCATGCTCGATCCACCCCTGGATGAAGTCCTGGCTGGTTGTTCAGGACCATCCATACGTCGCGGTGACGGATAAGGACGGTAACTTCGAGCTGAAGAACGTTCCGGCCGGCACCTGGACCTTCCAGTTCTGGCAGGAACGAAGCGGATTCGTGGACCAGGTGACCGTGGATGGCCAGGCGACCGAATGGAAGCGAGGCCGAGTGGATCTGGAGATCAAAGCCGGCGAGTTGGATCTGGGAACGATCAAAGTGGCGCCGGAGAATTTTACGGACTGAGTGGAAAAGAGCGGTCTGGGATGGTTCGAGTTGACAGGCTTCCCACCGGTCAGCACCGGTGTCGTGGGACGACGAAGCTGATTGACGCTTGCAAATTGCAAATTGACTCGACGACTAGTGACTAATGACTAGTGACTAATGACTAGTGACTAGTGACTAATGACTAATGACTAATGACGACCAGGACCCGGAGTTGATTTCCTGATGAGAATCACAGCGATCGTGCTGGGTATCGCCGCCGCCGCGAGTTTGGCCGCTGCCGCGGGCTGCGGCGGAGGTGATGCGGCCTCCGGGCAACCGGGGGCGTCGAATTATCCTTCCAAGCGGATACAGTACACCCGCGGCAACCAGGCGAATGCCGAGATCCTCAGGGATGCGCTGGCCAAGGCGGGCGGCGGCGCGGCGGCGGGCGGCAGCGTGGCGCAAGCGGTTCAGGCCGACGGTTGGGCCGACATCACGGGATCGATCAAGCTGCAGGGTTCCGCTCCGGCCATGAGCACGCTCGAGATCACCAAGGACGGGCAGGTGTGTGCTCCGGGCGACAAACCGGTGCTGGACGAATCGATGATCGTCAGTTCCGACGGCGGACTGGCCAACGTCCTGGTGTTCGTGGCCAGCAAGGTTTCGGACGCCTGGGAGCATCCGGACCACCAGGCGCGGAAGGCCAGCGAGCTGACGGGCGAAGAGGCGTTTGACCAGAAATTCTGCGTGTTCCTGCCGCACGTGTTCGCGATGCGCAGCACCCAGCGGCTGCAGATCCTGAACAGCGATCCGATCGGGCACAACACGAACATCAGCGAATTCGGCTTCAACGAGACGATCGGCGCCAACGATTCCACGTTCTTCGCTCCCGGTTCGGAAACGCGGACGCCGTTCCAGGTGCGGTGCAGCATCCATCCCTGGATGAAGGCCTGGATGATCACGCGCGGCAATCCGTATTTTGCCGTCAGCGGACCGGATGGATCGTTTACGATTCCCAAGGTGCCGGCCGGGGTGGATCTGGAATTTCGCGTCTGGCACGAACGCAGCAAGCTGGGCTCGTTCACGCTTAACGGCGCCGCCGCCAGCGGCGGCAAGTTCATGCTCAAGCTGGCCAAGGACGCGCCGCAGACGTTGTCCCTGCAGGTCGATGCCGCTCAGTTCGAATAATCCAAGGGTCGCCGATCCGGCGGACCCGCGGGCCTGGTTGGCTCGCGGCCGCGGACGGCCAGGAAATGAAATGGTGATGGTCATGAGAGGATTCTGGGCGAACCCGTTCGCTCGTCCGGTTGCCGCCGGGCTGCTGGCGGTGGTGGCGTTGCTGGCCGCCGGCTGCAGTTCACCTCCACCAGACTTCAAGCTGAACCTGGTGTACCTGAAGGCGGAGGAACGCAACGGCACGCTGACCGAGACGCAGGTGCAGGAGTTGGCCGACGCCCTGGAGGGTCTGTTCGGCACTCCGGACAATCCGCAAGTCCCGCAGCTCGAAGGCGTGGACGCCGTGGCGATCATGAATCCCGACTACCTGCGGAAGGCGGCCGGGGCGGTGGGCAGCGACGAACTGGGGCGGGCGCACGGCCTGTATCGCAAGCATTGCGTGCATTGCCACGGCGTTACGGGCGACGGGGCCGGGCCGACCGCCGAGTTTCTCAATCCGTATCCGCGCGACTACCGCCGAGGGACGTTCAAATTCAAGTCGACACCTGGCGAGAACCCGCCGACTCACGCGGATCTGAAGCGGGTGTTGATCGAGGGGATCAACGGCACCTCGATGCCGTCGTTCCGCCTGCTGGACGACGACGAGCTGGAGGCGCTGGTGCACTATGTGCGTTACCTGGCGATTCGAGGGCGCGTGGAGCGAGCGTTGATCCGCAGTTCGGTCAGCGAACTGGAGCCCGACATGCACTTGCTGGACTTCGCGCTGGCTCAGACGGATCCGGCCGAGTTCAAGTCGCAACTGGACTTTATCCTGGGCGAGGTGGAGAGCGAGCTGAAGCGGTGGGAGAATCCCGACACGCTGGTGCAGCCGGTGCCGAATGCTCCGGCCGGCTGGCACGCCGAGGGCCAGGAAGCCCAGCGCGCCGAGGCCGCCGGGCAGTGGTCCGTGCTGACGACCGATGGCCGAGTGCTGGTGGGATCCAAGGTGACCGAAGCGGATGGCGAGTTGGTGGTCGAAACGGCCGGCGGGCAGACGCAGCGGGTCGCGGTCGCGGATGTGGAGGAGCGCAAACCTCTGGATGAATTGATGGAGCAATACATCGCTCGCGGCAAGGAGCTGTTCTCGGGCAACGTGGCCAACTGCGCTCAATGCCATGGAACCTTGGCCCTGGGCGATGGCCAGGTGACCGACTACGACGAATGGACGGCCGAGTGGACCACCAAGAATAACCCTCCGATCAATCCCAAGACCGACATCAACCGGGTGGACGCGTTCCGCGCGCTGGGCGCCTTGCCGCCGCGGAACATCCGGCCGCGGAACCTGCGGATGGGCATTTATCGCGGCGGGCGGCGGCCCGTGGACATTTACCTGCGGATCAAGAACGGAATCGCCGGCACGCCGATGCCGGCCGCGTCAAGCAAGCTGACCGACCTGGATGTCTGGGCTCTGGTGGCGTACGTGCGTTCGCTGCCGTATGAACCGATCAGCCAGCCGCCTCGCGACGCGGCCTTCCAGCGCGACAGGCTGTAACCGAGAGAAAACCGAGGGGGGAATCAAACGTGGGTCGACTCTGGAGTCTGCTGTTCCTGCTGGTGCCCGTGCTGGGCACGCTGGTGTTCGTGCTGGCGATGGCCGACATCGGCCCGTTGTACAAGCACTGGCTGCCGCTGAACGCCAACTCGCACGGCGGCATCATCGACAGCCTGTTCCTGTTCATCCTGGGGCTGACGGGCGTGATCTTTGTCGGAACGGGCGTGGCCCTGTTCTGGTTCATGTGGAAGTACGACGAGCAGCGGAATCGCGAGCCGGTGAAGTTCAGCCACGGCAGCCACACGCTGGAAGTGGTCTGGTCGATCCTGCCCGCGGCGACGCTGGTGTTCATCGCCATTTTCCAGATGGACGCCTGGGCCAACGCCAAGATGAAGCGGCCGCTGGTTTCGCCTGGCGCGGACGGCGTGGAAGGTACGCTGGACGACATTTTTCAGCCGCCGCTGGTCGAAGTCGTCGGGCGGCAGTTCGAGTGGCGGATCCGCTACGCCGGGAAGGACGGCGTGATCGGCACGGAAGACGACGTGCACACGGTCAATACGCTGTTCCTGCCGGTCAACGAGGAGATCGTGATCGAGGTGACCAGCATGGACGTGCTGCACAGCTTCTTCCTGCCCAACATGCGGGTCAAGCAGGACCTGGTGCCGGGCATGAAGCAGCTTGTCTGGTTCAAACCGGTCAAGACGGGCGTGTTCGACCTGGTGTGTGCCGAGCTGTGCGGCTGGGGTCATTACAAGATGCGGGGGCGGATGATCGTGGGCACTCGCGCGGAGTTCGACGAGTGGCTGGAGGATCTCCGCCAGCAGCAGAATCAGACCATTTTGACGTCCCGCTAGGGGAGTTTACATGAGTACCACGACGGTCGGGTCGCACGGAGCGGCCGGTGCGCAGATGTCGGTCAGCCAGTTCATCGACACCTACGTTTTTTCGCGCGACCACAAAATCATCGGCTTGCAGTTTCTGTTCTCGACGCTGCTCTGGTTCCTGGTCGGCGGTTTGCTGGCCCTGGGCATCCGCTGGCAACTGGCCTGGCCGTGGAGCGACATGCCGGTGATCGGGCGGATGTTGTTCCACACCGAGGGCGGGCAGATCGCGCCTGAGTTTTACACGATGCTGTTCACGATGCACGCCACGGTGATGATCTTCTTCGTGATCATCCCGATCCTGGCGGGCGCGTTCGGCAACTACCTGATTCCGCTGATGATCGGCGCCGACGACATGGCGTTCCCGACGCTGAACATGCTCAGCTACTGGTTCATGTGGCCGGCGTTCATCTGCATCGGGTCGAGCTTCTTCCTGCCGGGCAACGGGGCGGCTTCCGGCTGGACATCCTACCCACCGCTGTCCGCGGTCTGGGAGGCCGCGCCGGGCAGCGGCATGGCGCAAACCATGTGGCTGCTGGGGATCACCTTCGTCGGCGTGTCGTCCATGATGGGCTCGGTCAACTACATGACCACGATCATCCAGATGCGGGCGCCCGGCATGACGATGTTCCGCCTGCCGCTGACGATCTGGGGGATGTTCATCACGGCCGTGCTGCAGGCGTTCGCCCTGCCCGTGCTGACGGCCGCCGGCTTCATGCAGTTGACCGACCGGGTGCTGGGCACCGGGTTCTTCCTGCCCGAGGGCCTGATCGTCAACAACAACGACATGGCCAGCGGCGGCGGGCAGCCCCTGCTGTGGCAGCACCTGTTCTGGTTCTACTCCCACCCGGCCGTGTACATCATGATCCTGCCGGCGATGGGCATGGTGTCGGACATCATCAGTTGCTTTGCCCGCAAGCCGGTCTTCGGCTACAAGCCGATGGTCTATTCGATTTCGGGCATCGCGGGACTGGGCTTCATCGTCTGGGGCCACCACATGTTCGTGTCGGGCATGAACCCGATGCTGGGCATGACCTTCATGGTCTCGACGATGATGATCGCCCTGCCGAGCGCCGTGAAGGTGTTCAACTGGCTGGGCACGATCTGGGGCGGCAAGATCTCGTTCACCACGCCGATGCTGTTCGCCCTGTCGTTCGTCTCGATGTTCATCATCGGCGGCTTGTCGGGCATTTTCATGGCCGCCACGCCGGTCGACATTTTCATTCACGACACGTACTTCATCGTGGCCCATTTCCACTATGTGCTGTTCGGCGGCACGGCGATGGCCGTGTTCGGGGCGATCTACTTCTGGTTCCCCAAGATGTTCGGCCGGATGATGAACGAGCCGTGGGGCCAGGTACACTTTTTCCTGACCTTTGTTTTCCTCAACGGCACCTTCTACCTGATGCACATCCTGGGCGCCGTGGGCTTCCCTCGCCGCCTGGCCGATCCGTACGACTACCAGACGTTCGCCCACCTGCAGCCGATGAACCAGTTCATCACGATCTGCGCGATCGGCATGGTGGCCTCGCAGTTCATCTTCGCGGTGAATTTCATCTACAGCATGTTCTACGGCACGCCGTGCGGCCGGAATCCGTGGGGCGCCAACAGCCTGGAATGGGCCGCGCCCAGCCCGCCGGGCCACGGCAACTTCGACTTCCAGCCGATCGTCTACCGGGGGCCGTACGAGTACGGGTCGCCGGAGGTGGAGACCGAGAATTATCCCCAGTGGCAGCCGCCGCCCGACAAGCCGGGCGATGGCGGCGCGGGCCAGGACAACCCGGAAAAGAAGGCGTAGGTTTTCGCGTGATGCAGCAGGCCCGCCAGACCGACAGCCGCGGCCCCCATCGCTGGGCGACGCTGCTGGTCTGCGCCACCTTCCCGCTGATCTGGGTCGGTGGCCTGGTCACGACCTACGACGCCGGCATGGCCGTCCCGGACTGGCCGGGAACATACGGTTACAACCTGTTTCTGTATCCGTGGCAGACCTGGATTTTCGGACCGTGGGACCTGCTGATCGAGCACGGGCACCGGTTGCTGGGAGCCCTGGTGGGGCTGCTCACCATCGGGCTGCTGGTGTCGGTCTGGCGGCGGGACGATCGGTCGGTGGTTCGCTGGTTGGCCGTCGGCACCCTGGTCATGGTACTGTTGCAGGGCGGCTTGGGTGGCATGCGCGTGCTGCTCGACGATCGGCAGTTGGCCTTGCTGCACGGCTGCACGGGGCCGGCCTTCTTTGGCCTGGCCACGGTGATGTGGGTGCTGACCTCGCGCTTCTGGGCCCAGTCGGTGGTCCGGCATGAGGGGGGCGGAGCGCTGCATCGCCTGAGTCTGCTGACGGTCGGTCTGGCGTATCTGCAACTGGTGGCAGGCGCTCATCTGCGGCATCTGCCGGTGCACGCCAGCCCCGACACATTCCGGGTGTATCTGGTCTTTCACCTGCTGGGAGCCGCGTTGCTGGCCGGGCACCTGGTGCTGCTGGTGGCCACGATCGCCCGGAGCTACCGCAGCGAAGGCTGGTTGACGCGGCCTGCCGGGTTCCTGTCGGGACTGCTGGTTTGCCAGTTGCTGTTGGGAGCGGGCAGTTGGGTGATGAAGTACGGCTGGCCGGCGGGAGCGGACCGGTATGCGTTCATCGCCCGGCACGTGATTGAAGCGGATGGGCTGGCCCAGTCGTTGATCGTGACTGGCCACGCGGCTACCGGTTCGTTGATTCTGGCAACCAGCATGGTGTTGGCCCTGCGCAGCTTGCGGCTGGTTGCAGCCCGGGCCAGCGAGACGCGCCTGCGGGCTTCGTGGGGGATCTTGCTGTGAGCACCCTGGTGCTGGCCTTTCGCCGTCGAGTCGCCTGGTTGGCCTGGGCCAGCGATTACGTGGAGCTGACCAAGCCCAAGATCTCGGTGATGATCCTGGTGACCGTCGCCATGGCCGCCTATGTGGCAGGTGCCGGGCGGCCCGATCTGTGGCTCTTGATGCACGCATTGCTGGGGACCTTGCTGGTCTCGGCCAGTGCCAGCGCGCTGAACCAGTGGCTGGAACGCGACAGCGACAGCCGCATGCCGCGGACGGCGGACCGGCCGTTGCCGGCGGGACGGCTCGGCGGCGGCCAGGTGTTGGCGTTCGCCCTGGTCACTTTGCTGGCCGGTACGACCGAATTGCTGCTGCTGGTCGGCTTGACGGCCACGCTGCTGGCGCTGGCCACCTGGTTGTTGTACGCCTGGGTCTACACGCCGCTCAAGTCCCGCACCTGGCTGAACACGGCGGTGGGCGCGGTGGCCG
>JAGFJK010000307.1 GCA_024102795.1 Pirellulaceae bacterium | reverse complement strand
CGGCAGCGTGGCTTGGGGCTGGTCGTCCTGCAGCGCGTGGGCCGCCGGTCGCGGGGCGCCTGCCGGTGCGCCGTGCTGGGCCGGGAGCGCTCCGACGAGCGTGGTCAGAACACAACAAGCCAGGACTGATCGCTGCCACATCAGACCGACTTTCAATACAGACCGCGGCCAGGAGACCAGCCCGGCGCAGCGTGGAACTCTCCGGTGACTCCTCCTTGGTAAATGGTCGGACGGTAGGGGTTGTACGCCTGACAGCGATTCTGCGGGCCGCCAGAGACTTCCCAGCTTGCCAGGACGGAACGCGAGTCCCGCCGGCTTGCCCGGCGGATCGTTCGGTTCTTCACTAACACGCCGGGCGAGCGCACTCCCCCAAATCCCGCCGGCTTGCCCGGCGGATGGTTCGGTGTTTCACTAACACGCCGGGCGAGCGCCCCTCCCCCAAATCCCGCCGGCTTGCCCGGCGGGATTCGAAGCGGGGAGCGCACGGCGTGCGGTGTATTTGGAAGCCGAACGATCCGCCGGGCAAGCCGGCGGGATTCGAAGCTGGACGCAGCCTGACGGCTACTTTGCCGGTTCGCCCGGCGGGACCAGCAGGGCGTCGGGGTGGCAGTAGCAACTGGCGACCGGCTTGACGTCGGCGCGAGCCCAGGCCCGCTCTACACGGGCCGCCAGCGCGTCGGCCTGCTGGGTCTTGCCTTGCAGGCCCAGCGCCTGCTGCAGGCCCAGCAGCGACCAGGCGTTGTTGGGGTGCCGGACCAGATCGGCGCGGTAGACCCGTTCGGCCTCGGCGTACCGCTTGTCGGCCAGCAGCAGGGCGCCCAGGGCGTGGCGCACCGGCTGCATCCAGCCGGGCGGTTCGTCGTACCGCAGTCCTTCCTCCAGGGCCACCGCCTGCCGCAGCAAGCGAAACGCCTCCTCGCGCTCGCCCGCATGAAACGCCAGTTCGCCCTGAGCCATGGTTCGCGCGACGGCCAGCACGTCGCGGGCCGAGTTGTTTCCCATCTTCCACTCGTCGTTGATTTCCTTGGCCACCTGGTCGAGCAGATCGAGTTCGCGCCGCGCTTCATCCAACTGTCCGAGCGCCGCGCGGGCGATGCTGCGGGCAAAGTGCCGCTCGGCCCGGCTCAGCAGCCGCCAGTCCGGCGGCTCCGGTTCCGCCAGAATCTCGTGCCACTTGCCAAAGCGGATCAGCACGTGCAGCGAGGTGGTGGTGAAGCCGTCGGCGAAGGTCACGTAGTTCTTGAGGAACTCCGCCGGGATCGTGGCGTCGATCTTGCGGGCGGCGTCGATCGCCGTTTGATAGCGGCCTTCCATCATGGCGGCGTAGGCCAGGAAATGGATGTTGTGCAGGAAGTACAAGCTGTAGAAGTCGGGTTTCGGAGCGCGGGCGAAGTAGGCTTCGTCCGCGGCGATGGCCCGCTGGTTCGCGGCGGCCGCCTCGGCGTAACGACCGACACGGATGAAGATGTGCGACGGCATGTGGACCAGGTGGCCTGAGCCGGGGACGAGTTTCCCGAGGCGTTCGGCGGCGGGAACGGCCAGGTCGGGCCAGGGCGACGCTTCCACGGCGTGAATATAGAAGTGGTTCGCTCCGGGGTGCTTGGGCCAGCGGGCCAGCGTGTGCTCCAGTACCGCCACGATCTCCAGCGCGCGGCCCTTGGGGCGGCCCTTGCCAGTCCACAGGTCCCAGGGCTGCAGGTTCATCAGCGATTCGGCAAACAGCGTGCCGACGTCGGGATCGTCTGGGAACTGGTGCCAGGCGGCTTCCATGGCCTCGGCATACTTCCGATCCAGCGGCGACCGGTCTTCGGGCACGGGCAGGGCATAGCGCTGGCTGACCGCTCGGACCAGTGCCTGTTCGACCGGCGTTTCGTCGTCCAGCGCGGCGACCGCTTTCTCGGCCGCCTGATGCGCGAGTTTACTTTGCTCGACGGTCATCAGCGGGTTGTTGATATGCAAGCCGCGGGCGTAGGCCGAACCCCACCAGGCCATGGCGCAGGACGGATCGGCTTCGGCCGCCCGCTCGAACGAGCGGATCGCCTCGTCGTGGTTGTACCCGTACAGCAATTGCAGGCCCTGATTGAACCAGGCCTGGGCGTCGGCCGAAGCGGTAGTCACGGTCCGCTCGTACCCGGTGAAGCCCGGATAGCGGCCGGGCGCCAGCGGAGGCTGCGGTCGCGACGGCGGCTCCTGGCCCGCGGCAGTCACAGTCAGTACGCTCAGCAAGGTCCACGCGAGGCCCGCCGCAATCCGGTGTGGCATGGGAGGCTCCTTGGTCAAAGTAGTTCGCCGGGCTGCGAATCCTGGCGCGAATACCGGTCCGCCAGCGACTCCGCCAGCATATCAACTGCGCGACCGAGGCGCTCCGGCACAGCGACTTTTTGCCGCGGTGCAGGCGGCCAGCGGCGACCGAGTGCACCGCGGCGGGCAGCCGTTGGAACCTGTCCGGCCGGTTCGTTATGCTGGGGGGCGCGAAACCCGGGAGGGAGCGAAACCTGATACATTATCATCGCCACGCGGGACGGGTCTCTGATCCGTCTTTGCCGACAGGACATCGCCCCTCACGATCAAGAACTGGAATGAGGTTGCCAGATGCTGCGAATTTTGGGTGAATCCGCGACGCTGTGCGACCGCTTGACGCGCCGCGAGTGGTTGCGGATCGGCGGGATCGGACTGGGCGGGTTGACGTTGGAGCGGCTGTTGCAACTGCGGGCCGCGGCCAGCGAAACGAGTTCGGCCGGACCGGCCCGCGCGGTGATCGTGCTGTTCAACACGGGAGGCATGCCGCAGCACGAAACGTGGGATCCCAAGCCGGATGCTCCGGCCGAAGTCCGCGGCGACTTCGGCACGATCGCCACTCGGACGCCCGGTCTGCGGGTGGGCGAACTGATGCCGAAGACGGCGGAGCTAACCGAGCGGATCGCCGTGGTTCGCAGCATGGTGACCGGCGACAACGCCCATTCAACCAGTGGCTACCAGATGTTGACCGGCGTGCCCCACGTGCCCCTGAACCGCGAGAATGCCGGGCCGGGCAAGCCGAACGACTGGCCGTCGTACAACGCCCTGGTCCGAGCGTTGCGACCACCACGCGGCGGGCTGCCCTCGTCAATCGCCCTGCCCCGGCGATTGGCCAACAACAACGGGCAGGACCCTTGGCCGGGTACGGATGCGGGTTTCCTGGGCCGGGCCCTGGACCCGTGGCTGTTGGAGTGCGATCCGTCGGCGGAGGATTTCGCGGTGCCCGGCGCGGCGTTTCCCGACGGACTCAGCCCGCTGCGGTTCGATCGTCGCCGCTCGCTGCTGTCGCAGCTTAACCAGCACCTGGACCATCTGCAGCGTTCGGCGGCCGTCGAGCAGCTCGACCCGTACAAGCAGCAGGCGCTGGAGCTGCTGGCGGGCGGGCAGGCCCGGCAGGCGTTCGATCTGCGGCAGGAGCCGGATACGCTGCGCGACCAGTATGGCCGCACGAAGTACGGGCAGACCGTGTTGCTGGCGCGGCGGCTGGTCGAATCGGGCGTGTCGCTGGTCCAGGTGCACTGGGCGTCGGCCGACAAATCCAAGCCCAATGGCGGCGGCTGGGACACGCACGAGAAGCACAGCGAGAGTTTAAAGGGCTGGTTGATGCCCGTCATGGACCAGGTCTACTCGACGCTGCTGACGGATTTGGAGCAGCGCGGGCTGCTGGACCAGACGCTGGTCTGCTGGGTGGCGGAGTTCGGGCATACGCCCCGCTTGAACCGGCGCGCGGGCCGCGATCACTGGGGCCGCGTGTTCTCGATCGCTCTGGCGGGCGGAGGGATCCGTGGCGGCGTGGTCCTGGGCCAGACGGATCGGCTGGCCGGCGAACCGCTGAGCGATGCCGTGCGGCCGGCCGACTATCTTGCCACGGTATTCCACTGCCTGGGCTATGCGCCGGAAACCCTGGTCCACGATCCGCAAGGCCGGCCCCTGCCGATCAGCCGGGGGCAGGTGCTGGAACCGCTGCTGGCGTAGAACCTATGAGGGAGCGAACCTGATGAGCCTGTCGACCGCCGCCGAACGATACCGCGGCCAGCCGTTTCGTCCGCTGGGTCTGGCCGTCGATGCGGGGACCGGCAGCGTACGCGCGCAACTGTACTCGCTGGACGATGGCCAGTGGATCGGCGAAGTGCCGCTGGAGACCGAATACTACACGTCCCAGACCAGCCACGATCCGCCGCACGTGCTGCTGGCGGCTCGCGACGGCGAGTGGGCACTGCAACAGACCATGCGGAAGCTGCTGGAAAGGGATCCCAAATTGCTGCAGCATCGGCTGAGGGCGATCGGGATCGACGGCCACATGCACGCTCCGGCGTTTGTCGAGCGCGACGGCAAGATCACTCGCCCGATGCAGATGTGGAACAGTGCGGCGGCCGCGCCCTGGGCCGCTCGACTGCGCGAGCTTGTCGACTGGCGCGTGCCCGACCGGGTGACGGTGGCCCACATTTTCCGCGAGTGGGAGCGGGATCCGGTGGCGTTCCGCCGCGAAGTGGCCACGGTCACGACCAAGTCGGGCTTGCTCGGTTTCCGGCTGACCGGGCGGCACGGGCTGGATCCGTGCGAGCACAGCGGGCTGGGAGTGAACGATCCGCAAACGGGGCGGATCAGCGACCAACTGGCGGCCGTGTTTGACTTTCCCTTGTCGGATCTGCTGCCGCCGCGACTGGCGCCCGACCAGTATCTGGGGCGGGTGACCGAGGCGGGGTGCAACTGGCTGGGAGTGCCGGCGTGGTGGGCCTGCGGCGCCGTCGTGGCCGCTCCGGGCGGCGACCAGGGCGCGGGCCGCGACGGGCTCGGCTGCCGCATGCACCACGCGGGACTGGTCCTGGGCACGTCGGTCGTGGTGACCACCGAAACCACCGCTCGGCCGGCCGGCCGGCAGTTCGATCCGTTCCAAAGCAGCCACGGGCACTGTCTGAACATGGGACTGTACGCCAACGGGATGCGCACGGGCGACGCTCTGTTCGAGCAACTGCTGCGGACCCCCGAGTTTCAAGGCGACAAAGGTCGATTGTTTCAGACGCTGGGGCGGGAGGCCGAGAGCGACGCGGCGGATTGCGGCGGCGATTTCGCGCTGTCGATGCTGACGGCCGATCCCAGCCTGGGAGTGAACCGCCAGATCGTGGTGCCGCCTCCCGACGGCGCCACGCGCGGCCGGCGCTGGCGGCTGCTCTGGATGCAGCAGGTGATGTCGATCGAGCTGCGGCTGAAGGCTCTGGCGGCCGGTGGCCCCCTGCCCGACGTGTTGGTTGTTGGCGGCAAAGCCGCGAGGGACGACGACCTGTTGCAAACGCTGGCCGATGGGTTGGGCATCCGTCTGCTGCGCCCCAGCGGCAGCGAAAAGGCGATGCTGGAAGGGATGAAAGACCGCGGGCGGTTGGCCGAGGAACTGGCTGCCGGTCCAAGTGGCCTGGATCCGGAGACCTGGCTGCATGCGTTGCGTGCGGAACCGGCGGGACGAGACTTCAAGCCTCGAACAGATCGCCGCGGCGCGTTCAGCGCTTACCGCGAACGGTTTCAGCGCGAGATCAAGGCACGATAATTGACGGAACTTGATTGGACCGCTATCGTTGCGTCCAAGCTGGGCGGACCTTTCCGGTTGCCCGGCGGCGCGCGATTCCGCCCGGTACGCAACACCTGCGTCCGCCAGCCAGCGGCTGGTCTGGAATGCCGGCACCTCACTGGACTTTCAAGGAAACAAGCACGATGACCATGGTTCGAACTCTCCTCCGCCACGGCCAGTGGTGCCTGCTGGCCTGCGGCTTGATTGCCACGAGCCTGTTCGGTTGGGTTTCGCCTGCGGAAACCGAGGCCGCTGAGCCATCCGCCGCCGGTGCGACTGCTGCCGCTGACGAACAGGGTTTTGAATCGCTGTTCGACGGCCAGACGCTGGGCAAGTGGGACGGCGACCCGAAGTTCTGGAGCGTTCAGGACGGGGCACTCACCGGACGCACGACGGCCGAGAATCCCACGCCGGGCAACACGTTCCTGGTCTACCGGGGCGGCGAACTGGGCGACTTCGAACTGCGGCTGCAGTTCCGCATCGTCGGCGGCAATTCGGGGATTCAGTACCGCAGCCGCGAGGTCAGCAAGTGGGTGATCGGCGGCTACCAGGCCGACTTTGACGCCGCCGGCGGCTGGACCGGGACGCTGTACGACGAGCGGGGACGAGGTGTCCTGGCCAAGCGCGGCACGAAGGTGGAAATCACCGCGGACGGCCAGAAGAAAGCCGTGGGCAACACGACGGCGGAAGCCGACATCCTGGCGTCGATCAAGAAGGAGGACTGGAACGACTACACGATTGTCGCGCGAGGCAACCACCTGGTGCAGTCGGTCAACGGGCTGGTGACCGTCGATGTGACGGACCATCAGGAAGACAAACGCAGCATGTCGGGTCTGCTGGCCCTGCAGCTTCACGCCGGCCCGCCGATGACCGTGCAATTCCGCAACATCCGTTACCGCAAGCTGGCGGCCGACAAGCCGGACGCCGATCGTCAGGACGCGTCCGCGGAGAGCGCGGGCCGCAAGAAGGTAATCTTTCTGGCCGGGCGGCCCAGCCATGGTTACGGGGCCCACGAACATTACGCCGGGTGCGTGCTGCTGGCCAAGGCGCTGCAGCAGGGGATGCCGAACATCGACGTCGAAGTGCATCGCAATGGTTGGCCGGCCGATGCAAAGGTCCTGGACGGCGCGGACGCGATCGTGATGTATGCCGACGGCGGCGGCGGGCATCCGGTGATGCCTCACCTGGCCGAGATGGACCGGCTGGCCAATCAGGGCGTGGGCATCGCCTGCATTCATTACGCGGTCGAGATCCCCAAAGGCGAGCCGGGCGATCATCTGCTGGACTGGATCGGCGGCTATTTCGAAGCCCACTGGTCGGTGAATCCGCACTGGGTGGCCGAGTTCAAGGAGCTGCCCGAGCATCCGATCACGCGGGGTGTGAAGCCGTTTGCGATCGAGGACGAATGGTACTACCACATGCGGTTTCGGCCGGAGATGCGGGGCGTCACGCCGATCCTGACCGCCGTGCCGCCGGCCAGCACGCTCAGCCGGCCCGACGGCCCTCACAGCGGCAATCCGCACGTCCGCAAGACGGCCGGCCAGCCGCAGCATGTGGCGTGGGCGGCCGAGCGGGAGGGCGGCGGCCGCGGCTTTGGTTTTACCGGCGGCCATTTTCACTGGAACTGGGGCGACGACAATTTCCGCAAAGTGGTGCTCAACGCGCTGGTCTGGGTGGCGGGCGGCGAGGTGCCGGCGGCCGGCGTGTCGGACAAGCAACCGACGGTGGACGACCTGAAGGCCAACCAGGACTTTACTCCGCCGGCGAATTTCAACGACGACGTGATTCGCCGCAAGCTGGGAGCGGCCGGCGATTCGAAACAATCGTCGGCCGCGCCCGGCCGCCGCGGGCCCACGCCCAAGCCGATCGCTCGTTCGCCGATCATTACCCCGCAGACTCCGGGCCATGCCGTGGAACTGGAAGCCGACATCCAGGGAGCTCGCCAACTGTTCCTGATGGTCACCGACGCCGGCAACGGTTTCTCGTGCGACTGGGCCGATTGGGCCGAGCCGGAATTGATCGGACCAGAAGATAAGCGGCTGAAGCTGACCGAGCTGCGGTGGAAGTCGGCGACCACCGACTTCGGCCAGGTGCGGGTGAATCAGAACGTTTCCGGCGGTCCGCTGCGGATCGCCGGCAAGTCCGTCGAATTCGGCATCGGCACGCACGCGAATTCCGTGATCGCCTACGATCTGCCCGCCGGCATTACGAAGTTTCGCGCCCGTGTCGGTCTGGATAACGGCGGCACCGATCAGGGCAACTGCGGCGCGTCGGCGTCGGTTCAGTTCCTGGTGTTTACCGAGGAGCCTCAGCGGATCGCCTCGCGCGCCGGCGGCGCGGGGGGCGGCAGCCGGGAAGCCGACGACGCGGTCTCCGGGCTGGACGTGGCCGAGGGGCTGGAAGCGACGCTGTTCGCCAGCGAACCGTCGATCACCAGCCTGACCAACCTGGATATCGACGCACGCGGCCGGATCTGGGTCTGCGAAGTGGTGAACTACCGCCGCAACAACGGCCAGCGGCCCGAAGGCGATCGGATCTTGATTCTGGAGGATACGGACGGCGACGGCGTGGCGGACAAGACCAAGGTCTTCTACCAGGGCCACGACGTCGATTCGGCGATGGGCATCTGCGTGCTCGGCAACCGCGTGATCGTCTCCTGCTCTCCGAACATCCTGGTCTTCACCGACGCCGACGGCGACGACGTGCCGGACAAGAAGGAACTGCTGTTTACCAAGACGGGCCAGCCGCAGCACGACCACTCGTCGCACTCGTTCCTGTTCGGTCCCGACGGCAAGCTGTACTGGAATTTTGGCAACACGGGCCAGGCGGTGCATGACAAGGACGGCAACCCGGTGGTGGACCTGGCGGGCAACCGCGTGGTGGACAACGGCAAGCCGTATTTTGGTGGGATGCCCTTTCGCTGCAACCTGGACGGCAGCCAGTTCGAGGTGCTGGGGCACAATTTCCGCAACAACTACGAAGTAACGGTCGATTCGTTCGGTTCGCTCTGGCAATCGGACAACGACGACGACGGCAATCGCGGCGTGCGGATCAACTGGGTGATCGAGTTTGGCAACTACGGTTACCGCGACGAGATGACCGGCGCGGGCTGGAACACGCCCCGCACGAACCTGGAGGACGAGATTCCGCTGCGCCACTGGCACTTGAACGATCCGGGCGTGGTGCCCAACCTGCTGCAGACCGGCGCCGGCTCGCCGACGGGCATCTGCGTTTACGAGGGACGCCTGCTGCCCAAGGCGTTTTGGGACCAGGTGATTCACTGCGATGCCGGGCCGAACATCGTGCGAGCGTATCCGGCGCGGCGCGTGGGAGCGGGTTACGAAGCCGAGATGGTGGACCTGCTGCACGGAGCCCGCGACAACTGGTTCCGGCCGGCCGACGTGTGCGTGGCTCCCGACGGGTCGCTGTTCGTGACCGACTGGTACGATCCGGGCGTGGGCGGTCATGCCCAGGGCGATCTGGATCGCGGGCGGATTTTCCGCATCGCTCCGCCCGGACACAAGTACCAGCCGCCCAAGCTGGACCTGGAGTCGGTGGCCGGCGCGATCGAAGCGTTGAAGAACCCCAATGGTGCAGTTCGCTACCTGGCCTGGACGCGGTTGCAGGAATTGGGGACGCAGGCCGAGCCGGCCCTGCAGCAGATGTTTCAGCGGGAGTCGAACCCGCGACTGCGCGCACGGGCTCTCTGGGTGCTGGGCAAGCTGCCGGGCCGCGGCGAATACTATGTGGCTCAGGCTCTGACTGACCAGGATCCTGACCTGCGGATTGTCGGACTGCGGCTGGCCAGGCAGTTGCAACTGGATTTGATTCCGCTGGTGGAGCGGGTGGTGCGCGATGCTTCGCCCGCGGTGCGGGCCGAGGCAGCGATTGCCCTGCGGCACCAGCAGTCGGGACAAGCGGCCGATTTGTGGGCGGAACTGGCTCTGCAGCACGATGGCCAGGATCGCTGGTACCTGGAGGCGCTGGGCATCGGGGCGGACGGGCAGTGGGACCGCTATCTGGAAGCCTGGCGGCGGCGAGCGGGCGAGCAGTGGAACGCATCGGCGGGCCGCGACATCGTCTGGCGTTCGCGCTCGGCGGCCACTCCCCAGTTGCTCGCGCAACTGATCGCCAGCGGCCAGACTCCGGACGACGAACTGCCGCGGTTGCTGCGGGCGTTTGATTTCCAGGCCGGCGAGCCGCGGACGGCGGCACTAGTGGAATTGGCCTTCGCCGGTCCCACCGACGACTCGCCGCGCACCAGGCTGATTACAGGAGAAGCGCTGGCCCGCTTGAAGGGCTTCGACGTCAGCCGCAATCCGCAACATGCGGCGGCGCTGGAACGGGTGCTCGACAGCGTGCGGGGTAGCTCGCAGTTTGTCGAGCTAGTGGCTCAGTTCAACCTGGCGGCGCGCTTTGGCGAACTGCTGGCTTTGGCCCAGGCCCATGCCGACGAGGAGCTGGGGATTCAGGCCGTCCGAGCGCTGCTGGGCAAGGACCAGCAACCGCTTCTGACCAGCGCTCTACAAGGTGACGATCTGGTGCTGGCGGCGGCCACGGCCCGCGCGCTCGGCAATACGCAGGACGGGCGGACCGTCGGACTGTTGCTGCCGCTGATCCGCGACGCGCAGGCCGATCCGGAACTGCGGCGGCAGGCCACGCGCGCGGTGGCTGCCACCACGAACGGGGCGAAGCGGTTGCTGGAGCTGGCGCAGCAAAACAGTCTGGACGACTCGCTGAAGGAGTCGGCGGCTTTCGGGCTGAACAACAGCGCTGATGCCGAAGTCCGCTCGGCCGCCGCTCGCCTGTTCCCCCTGCCTCCGGCCCGCAACAACGAAACGCTGCCGCCGATCAGCGAACTGCTCAAGCGCACCGGCGACGCCGGGCGGGGGAAACTGGTGTTCGAGAAGTCGGCCGAATGTGCCAAGTGCCACCTGGTGCGCGGACAGGGAAAGGAAGTCGGGCCGGATCTGTCGGAAATCGGCGGCAAACTCAGCCGCCAGGCGCTGTTCGAATCGATCCTGTATCCCAGCGCCGGGATCAGCCACAACTACGAGACCTGGGCCCTGGCCCTGGACAGCGGCAACGTGGTGACCGGAGTCCTGGTGAGCCAGACGGACGACACGATCACGATCAAGTCGGCCGACGCCATTGCTCGGACGTTTAACAAGAGCGAGATCGAGGAGCAGAAGAAGCAGAACATCTCGCTGATGCCGGCCGACCTGCAGAAGACGATGAACGTGCAGGAGCTGCTGGACGTGGTGGAGTATCTGGCCACGCTGAAGAAGCCGTAGTCGCCGATCGCCCCAACCACTCAGGGGAAATTGCGGAGCGGCCGGTTTTCGTTAGACTACGTGTGCAAACGTTCGTTTGACTTTGGCATTCAAATGGCGGGCGAGCAAGCAAACAGCTCCTTCTGGCCCCCTCCCCGCTTCGGGGAGGGCTGGGGAGGGGCCTGCGGGAATATGGATCAAAGCAATTCGCTCAATTCGCATACGGCCCCTCGCGGGACGCGGATTTCGGACGAGTCGACCATCATTTGAGGATCTGAATTCTTGAGTGCGACAGTTGTTGGGTGATTCCATCGGGTGCTAGCTGCGCCAAAACAGGGTGCAAAGAGCCCCTGCCCAGCTCTCGCCGAAACTGGAAGGGCGCAAACCGGCGTTTGAGGGGGCACGTCGAAGCGGGTTCCGTAAAGATCGAAGCGTCAGCGAGGAAGAATTAACGAAATGCACGATTTTGATTACGAGCGGCCCGTGTCACTGGTGGAGGCGCTGAGCCTGATGGCGCGGCATAACGGCCACGCTCGACCGCTGGCCGGCGGGACCGACCTGATTGACCAGATGCGTCTGGGTCGGCACCAGCCGGGGGCGCTGATCGACGTGAAGAGGATTGCCGAGCTGAACGTGCTGGCCGCCGACGCGGACGGTTTGCATGTGGGGGCGGCCGTGCCGTGCTGCCGGATCGTGGAACAACCGCTGGTGAACCAGCAGTACACGGCGCTGGTCGATAGCTGCCGGATTATCGGCGGGATTCAGATTCAGAGCCGGGCGAGCGTCGGGGGCAACCTGTGCAATTCAGGTCCGGCGGCCGATTCCACGCCCAGCCTGATCGCGCTGCAGGGAGTTTGCGTGATCGCTGGTCCCGCGGGCACCAGGCGGGTGCCGGTGGAGCGGTTCTGCACGGGACCGGGCCAGAATGTGCTTCAGCCGGGCGAGCTGCTGGTCGAGATCTGCTTCCCGCCGCGGCCGCCTCACAGCGGTTCGCACTATCGCCGGCTGATTCCCCGCAACGAGATGGACATTGCCGTGGTGGGCGTGGGGGCGGCCGTGGAGCTGGACGAGAGCGGACGGACGATTCGTGCCGCGCGGATCGGCCTGGGCGCGGTCGCGCCGACGCCGCTGTGGGCCGAGGAAGCGGGAGCGTTGCTGGCGGGGCAGCCGGCCGACGACGTCCAGTTCGCTCGGGCCGCCGAGGCCGCTCGCAAGATTGTGTCGCCGATTACCGACATGCGGGGCACGCGCGAGTATCGGATTCATGTCACGGGCGTGCTGGTCCAGCGTGTGCTGCGGGCGGCCGTCGCACGGGCCCGAGGCGAAGCATTCACATATCTGCCGGGACATTAAAAGCATCACGGAGTTTTGCATGGCGAAGAAACGAGTTGTCTCGGCGACGATCAACGGCGAAGTCGTCGAGTTTTTATGTGAACCCCGCCAGACGCTGCTGGAAGTGCTCCGCGATACGCTCGACATGACCGGCACCAAGGAAGGGTGTTCCAACGGGAATTGCGGGGCTTGCACGGTGCTGCTGGACGGCCGGCCGGTGGTCAGTTGCCTGGTGCTGGCGATGGAGGCCGACGGCAGCGAGATTCGCACGATTGAGGGCGTGGCCCGCGGCTCGCATCTGGACGAGGTCCAGCAGGCGTTTCTGGAGGGAGCCGCTCTGCAGTGCGGCATCTGCACGCCTGGCTTCATCATGCAGACCGAGGCCCTGCTGCAGGCGAATCCGAATCCGACGGAAGAAGAAATCCGTTTCTATCTGGCCGGCAATCTGTGCCGCTGCACGGGCTATGACAAGATTGTGCGGGCCGTGCAGGCGGCCGCCCAAAAACGGCTGGCGACCACCTGACGCCCAGGTCCGAACACGTCCCGAATCCTCGAAACAGGTAAGAACATGGCTACCGCCGACAAGCGGCCTTACAAGGTGATTGGGACCCGGCCGGTGCGCCACGACGGCGCCGACAAGGTGACGGGTCGAGCGAAATACGGCGGCGACATGCGGCTGACGGGCATGCTGTACGGAGCGATGGTTCGCAGCCCGCACGCGCACGCCCGGATCGTGTCGATCGACACCAGCCAGGCCGAGGCGCTGCCGGGAGTCCGCGCCGTCGTCACCTCGGCCGACATGCCGGCGCAAGGCGATCGCGTGGTGGAGCTGGGCGAGGGGGCGGCCAACATGCGGCACCTGACGGCCAACATCCTGGCCCGCGACAAGGTGCTGTACCGCGGCCATGCCGTGGCCGCCGTCGCGGCCGACAACGTGCATATCGCCGAGCAGGCCGCCCGGCTGGTCCGCGTCGAGTACGAAGTGCTGCAGCCGGTAATGAACGTGCTGGACGCCATGCGCGACGACGCTCCGATCCTGAACGACGACGTGCGGACCGAGTCGCTGGGAGCCGCGCCCCAGTCGCCGGACCAGTCCCGGCCCACGAACATCGCCAAGCATTTTCTGTTCGAGAAGGGCGACGTCGCTAAGGGGTTCGCCGAAGCGGATCTGGTAATCGAGCATGAATTCGATACGGCGATGGTGCACCAGGGCTACATCGAACCGCACAACGCCACCGCGCTCTGGAACACCGATGGCCGGATCACGATCTGGATGAGCACCCAAGGGTCGTTCACCGCCCGGCAACAGACCGCCGAGTTGTTGCGCGTGCCGGTGTCGAGCGTCAAGGTGGTGCCGATGGAGATCGGCGGCGGATTCGGGGGCAAGATCTCGGTGTATTTGCCGCCGGTGGCCGCGCTGCTGTCGCGCAAGACGGGGCGGCCGGTCAAGCTGCAGATGAGTCGCGCGGACGTGTTCGAGGCGACCGGGCCGACTCCCGGTTCCCACATGCGGCTGAAGCTGGGCGTCACGCGCGACGGTCGGATCACGGCGGGCGAGGCCTGGATTGCCTTCGATGCGGGCGCCTATCCCGGTTCGCCGGTCGGCATGGCCTGCATGTGCGTCTTCGCCTGCTACGACGTGCCGCACGGCCGGGTCGAGGGCTTTGACGTCTGCGTGAACAAGCCGCGCACCAACGCCTATCGCGCTCCGGGCTCGACCCATGTGGCCTTTGCCATCGAAACGATCGTGGACGAGATCTGCGAGAAACTGGGGCTCGATCCGCTGGAGTTTCGCTTGAAGAATGCCTCGCGCGAGGGCACTCGCCGAGTGGATGGCCCGGTGTTCCCCCGGATCGGCATGGTGGAAACCGTGCAGGCGATTCGCGACAGCCAGCACTACCAGTCGCCGCTCGCCGGACCTTGCCGGGGCCGCGGCGTGGCTTCGGGCTTCTGGTTCAACGTGGGCATGAAGTCGTCGGTGACTGCCACCGTGAACCTGGACGGCACCGTGTCGCTGATTGAGGGCTCGACCGACATCGGCGGCACGCGGACCAGCATCGCCATGCAACTGGCCGAAACGCTGGGGATCGCCGCCGAGGATGTGAATCCCACGGTGGTCGATACGGACAGCATTGGCTATACGGACGTAACCGGCGGCAGCCGAGTGACGTTTGCCACCGGTATCGCGGCCGTCGAGGCGGCCAGGGACATTCAGCGGCAGATGGTCCAGCGGGCCGCCCTGCTGTGGGATGTGGATCCGGCGGCGGTCAAGTACGACGACGGCCGGCTGCTGGGGCCCGCCGGAAAACAGTTCACGTTCAAGGAACTGGCCGCAGAGATCCATCAGACGGGCGGCCCGATCATCGGCAGCGGCACCTCCAGCAGCGCCACGCAGGGCGGCGCGTTCGGTACGCACTGCGTGGACGTGGAGGTGGATCCGGAAACGGGCAAGGTACAGATTCTGCGCTACACGATCGCCCAGGACGCGGGAACGGCCATCCATCCAAGTTATGTCGAAGGACAGATGCAAGGCGGGGTCGTGCAAGGCATTGGCTGGGCGTTGAACGAAGAGTACTGGTACGACGACCGGGGCACGATGCGCAACGCCACCTACCTCGACTACCGGCTGCCGACCTGCTACGACGTGCCGATGATCGAAACGATGATCGTCGAGGTGCCCGATCCGCAGCACCCGTACGGCGTGCGCGGCGTGGGCGAGGTGCCGATCTGCCCGCCGCCGGCGGCGATTGCCAACGCGATCTATCACGCGGTGGGAGTGCGGATGCGCCGGCTGCCAATGTCGCCACCGAACTTGCTGTCCGAGATCCTCCAGAGATTCCAGGACTGAGATTCGCGTCATGCCCCGAGTGTTTCTGCCGCCGGCACTCCGGTCGCTGGCCGGTGGCCAGGAATCGCTGGAAATGCCTGGCAGCACGGTGCGCGAGATCCTGGCTGAACTGGAACGGCGGCATCCGGGGGTGCAGGCAGGCCTGTGCCAGGGAGACGGTTTGCGTCCCGGTCTGGCGGTCTGCGTTGGCGGCGCCGTCAGCACGCTGGGCCTGCTGCAACCGGTCGGGCCCGATGACGAAGTGCATTTTCTGCCGGCGATCGGCGGAGGATAATGGTGCAACGTGGAACCCAGGTGCCTTCGTACGCTGTTCCGAGTTCTCGGTTCACTGTTGGTCTGTTCGACTTACAGCTCAACTCTTGTCGGCCAGCAGCCAGAACCCGTTCGAACATACGCCCAGGGTCCGCTCACGGCCGACGACTTTCGTGGTCAGCCGCCGGACCAGGCGAAGCTGCCGGGCGGTAACTTGCCGGCGCTGGCGTACACCGCCACGGAACTGCGGTACGATTGCCGCTATCGCCTGGTTCGCCGTGACCGAACCTGGACCGCCTGGCTCACGCAGCTGGATGCCGTGGCCGTGCTGAAGCGCGATGAATGCTGGATTCTCCGCAAGGAGGATCGCCGGCTGATGGACCACGAGCAAGGGCACTTCGACCTGGCTCAGATCTGGGCGGAGCGGGCGGAAGCCGGGATCAAGACGGCGATCGAGCGGGGCGAACTGCGGGAGTCGCGGGCGACTGAGCAGGCGGCCATCGACGCGCTGCAAGCCGCGATCGACCGGAAAATGGAAACCTACCGCCAGGGTCTGGTCGCGGCGGATCGTGACTACGACCAGGTGACACGCTACGGAACGCTGGCCGGCCAGCAGGCCGAACAGCGTGGTCGGCACACCGAGCTGTTGCGTGCGTCCGCGGCGCCATCCGTCCCAGCCAATCCCTGACATAGTCGCCTTTCGCTCCGCGAAAGTAGCGGGCATAGTCGCCTTTCGCTCCGCGAGAGTAGCGGGCATAGTCGCCTTTCGCTCCGGCCTGTCAATCACACCCACGCTCCCACCCCGAACGGGTTCTCACGAAAGTCCCTCCCATGCATGCCGCCGATCGGACTCTCGCCGACCAATACGCTCAGCAGGGTTTCGCGGTGGTCGAAGACTTGCTTTCGGACGAAACGCTTGCGCGGCTGCGGCAGCGGACGCAGGACATTGCCGAAGGGCTGGTGCCCGAGTTTCCCAGCGCCGACATCGAGCTGGAACCGGGGGCCGAGCGGCGGACGCTGGCGACGGTCCGCAAGTTGAACCGCTGCGCCGAGAACGATTCGGTGTTCTTGGAGTTGGCGTCGGAGCCGAGCATTCTGGATGTGATCGAATCGCTGATCGGGCCGGACATCAAGCTGTATGCCAGCCAGTGTTTCATGAAGCCTCCGGGTGGCATTGCCAAGCCGTACCATCAGGATTCGGCTTATTTTACGATCGAGCCGCCGGACCTGGTGACTTGCTGGGCCGCGCTGGACGACGTGACGCTGGACAACGGCTGCATGTGGGTGATTCCCGGTTCGCACCGCGGCGGCCTGGTAGGTCACGCCCGCGACTGGCTGGTGGGCGACCGCGTCGACATGCAGGTGCCGCTCGACCGGTTGGACCTGGGCCGCGAACTGCCGGTCGTAATGCCGGCCGGTAGCTGCTCGTTCCATCACAGCTTGCTGCTGCACCGGTCGGCGGCGAACCTTTCCGATCGGTCCCGCCGCGGGTTGGCCGTGCACTACATGTCCGCTCGCTCCCGCTGGACCGATCCCGCTCGGCCCCAGCCCGCCTACCGGTTGCTGCGAGGACGTGAGTTCGCGGGTTGTGTATAGGCTGTTTGCCGCCACTTGTGGCGCAGTTGGACTGGAAAGTGGCGCCGTTCACGAAAACGGACGCCGCTGCTGTCGCGGGCTGTCGAAGGCAGCGACTTCGGCTAGGATGAAGCGAGAGGGCCGCGGCGGCGATCGGGCAGCCGAACCGACCGGCCGCATGCGGCGAGCGGGTGCAACACGGATTTGTTTCAGGGGGAGATGCAAGAATGAAAACGGTAAGAATCGCTTTGCTGCTGTCCGCCGCGCTGGGAGCGCTGGTTGCCTTTCAAGCTCGCCAGGCCTGGGCCCAGGTCGGGATTCTGCCGATCGAGCGGAGCCAGCCGTACTACCAGGTGCGGCTGGTCAACGACATGGGCTACCCGATCCGAGTGAAGATGGTCCGCTTCGGGCAAGGCAATTACCTGGAAGAAGATCTGCCGCGCGGGTTCTCCAAGACCTACAACTTGTACGCTGGCGAGCGGGTGCTGTGCGTTTGGAACCAGCAGCAGGTTTTGACGCTGGCCGCGCAGGTGAACGTCGACGGTTCCGGCACGCTGCGCATCCGGCCGATCGCGTATGCCTATGGTGCTGCTCCGGAAGCGGCTCCGCGAGCCGAGGCCGGCAGGCCCAGGGGCGCGATGGAACCACTGCCCCGGCTGCGGCTGGACCGGGATAATTAGCACACCTACAGTTCAACCCGGATCGCATCCTGATCGCCGGCCGGTTTCGCTTCCAGGCCCTTCAGCGTCTGGCCGTCGGGCCGATCACGCCCGATGCGGACCGTGTACTTGCCGGGCGCGTAGACGGGCGGGCGAAAGCTGCTGCCGGGCGAACGGACGGTGTAGAGGACTTCGCCCGACGATTCGGCGACCACCTGGACCACCGCCGACTCGGCATTCGCCACTTTTAGCTCCGGCAGCCAGCCCACGACTTCGCGGCCGTCGTTGTCCCGCATGGCGACGGTCATCGGCCAGCCGGGGAATTGCTGGCTGTCGCCTTGCCGAGCGTCGGCGAAGCGAGGCCAGCATTCGAAGGTGATCGTGCGGTCCCGCTTGTGGAAGCGGACGATGCCGTAGCCGTCGGCCCGCTTCATTTCATCGCGTCGGTCTTCCGGATTGGCGTAGGCCAGCATGGTGATCCGATTTCCCAATCCGTCCTCGTAGTCTCCGGTCCAGGCCAGCGGGCTGCCAGGAACCGCGTTGGGACCGGGCTGTTCGTCTTCCGGGTGCCACCAGCGGCCGTAGATGGTGTTGACGATGGCCGGGCTGGTGAAGCCATACGGTCCATCGCCGTGCCGCTGGATGCCGTGTTTCACGACGACGGCCAGGTGCTGGTCGCCGCAGACGTGTGGCGCCCACGCCTGGCGAATCGCCGCCAGTGCTTGTCGCCGCCCGGTTTGCGGCCAGCCGTTGCAGTCCAGATCGGCCAGCAGCCGGTTATCGGGAGTGCCGTGCAGATGGACGGCTCCGCAGAAGGCGGTTTGCGAGAGGGCGCACTTCATTTGCGCTCCTTCCCAGTTCTGGCTCCAGGCCTCGAGAAACGTCAGTTGCCGCTGGCCCATCAGTTCCAGGCCCGGCAGGTCGATGGCCTGGCGGTCGTAGGTGGGGTCGTTGATATGATCGGGCCGCGGTCCCAGTTTGGGAATCTTGCCTTCGGGGCCGCTTTTGAACTTGCGGTCTTCCAGAATGGCGAAGTCGATGCCGCCCACGCGAAGATTGGTGTAGTACACGCCGATGCCGCGGCGGATGGGAGCGGGATCGAACGGATCGGGCAGATGCCAGGTCTGACAGCGCTGGACCATGTTCACGTACTTCACCGGATAGTAATAGCCACCGTCGGGGCCTTGAGGCGTGGAGGCCCGTTTGCCATTTTCGCCCCAGATGTTGGCCTGGCCCACGTCGTGATCGTCGGGAATCGTGATCACGGGCCGGTCCTTGAGCACCTCGCGGAACTGCACGCCGAACTCCAGCCAGCCGAACGTGTGCTGCGTGTGGTGGTACGACTGGTCGCCGGCGAAGAACAGCAGGTCGGGGTCCTGCAGTTTCAGGTTTTCGACAATCCGCGCCCTCGGGCCGGGCGTGCGGCTGGAATTGCACGACAGCGAACCGACGACAATCACGTCCTTGTCCACCGGATCGCGGCGGATCAGGCCCTGAAATTCCGCCCGCTCCCCGTGCCGCAGACGGTACGGCACGCTTTGCGTGTTGTCCCAGTCGGCCAGGCGAAAGTGGGCGCTCCAGCCCAATTCGCGGACCGGTTCGACCGCCGCCTCCCGCCACTGGCCGTCCCGCTGCAATTCCAGCCGCACCTGCCGTGGTTCGTCGGGCATCAAAGGGTAGAGCTGCGCGGTCAGCTTCAACACGCCCCGGTCGTGCGTGTAGACGGCGAACGCCAGCACCTGGTCGCGCGGTACCAGCAGCCGCGGAGGCCGGTTTCCCGTGGGTTTCCACCAGGTTCCGGTGGCATCCGAATCCAGGTCGGGAAAGTCCGCTCCAAACGGCCGCTCGTCCGCCGCCGGCGTTTGGGCGCTGGCTTGCGGCGCCGTGGCCAGCGGCACAGCGGCCAGCGGCACAGCGGCCAGCAGACACAGCAGAACCGGGCCGACGCGACCTGTGTGGCGCAACCACTGCGACAAACAAAGCACGCGAGTCATGGCGTGTCGTCTCCCAGGGTCCAGTCCAGGCAACCGCGAGTTTTTCGCACCAACACGTAGCCGATGCCAAGGTACACCGCCGGCATGACAAACGCCAGGATCTTCGACAACACAATCAGCACAAATCCGCCGGGCACCGTCCGGGCCGGCCAGGCGATCACCATGCCAGTGAGTGCCGAGACGAGCGCTGGCAACCCCAGCACGGCGCCGCAGTAGACGCCGATCAGTTTCAGCCCGACTTCGAGCAGGGTGCGTTTGTCCATCGCATGGTGCCTCGTAGAGAGAATCACAAACCTGGCTTCACGACAAGCGGAACGCCTGGCCGGCGGCATTATCGTACCTTGCCGTCCGCCGCGTTGCTGCCCCGGGGCGAACTCACTTGACCGTTGCCTGCCGCCGGCTTGCGCAGGGGTTCAATCCAGTTCTGGCGGCGAAAACAGTAGAGCATGCCCAGCGACAGCGCGACCATCCCCAGCAGGACGACCGGATAGGCGTACGGCAGCCGCAGTTCGGGCATGTTGCCCGCCACGTTGGGGTCGAAGTTCATCCCGTACAGACTGGCAATGAAGCTCAGCGGCATGAACACCGTGGCGATCACGGTCAGCAGTTTCATGATCTCGTTCATGCGATTGCTGACGTGGGACAGGTAGCAGTCGCGCAGGTCCAGGCAGATTTCGCGGTAGACCTCCAGCAGCTCCATCAACTGGAACGTATGGTCATGGCAATCCCGCAGGAAGACCCGGGTCTCCTCGGTGAACAAGGGGTGTTCGTCGCGCAAGAGCTGGCTCAGGCTGTCGCGCTGCGGGCTGACCGAGCGCCGCAGCAGCAGCAGATTGTGCCGCACGTGGTGCAGTTCGTCCAGAATGTTTGGACTGGAGGGGCCCGCCAATTGGTCTTCCAGCCGATCCAGGCTATCGGCGAACCTCTCGGCCACTGGGAAGTAGGCGTCGATGATGGCGTCGAGCATCGAGTAGGCCAGGTAGTCGGGGCCCGTCTTGCGAAGCCGGCCGACGTTGTGGCGGAGCCGCTCACGGATCGAATCGAAGCAGTCTCCCGGTTTCTGCTGAAAGGTGATCAGGTAGTTCCGGCCCAGGAAGATGCTGACCTGCTCGAAGTCCAGGTGGCCCACGTCGCGCAGCATGTGCGTGACAATGAACAAATGGTTCGAGTAGGGATCGATCTTGGGCCGCTGATGGACGTTGACGACGTCCTCCAAGGCCAGCGCATGCAGTTGAAACAGTTCGCCCACGCGGGCGATCAACCGGGTGTCTGCCAGGCCTTCGACATTGATCCAGGTGACAGTGTAACGTGCCAGCAGCGGGCGGACCTGCTCGATCTCGGTCAACTCATACTGGACCAGCTCCTGTTCGTTGTAGGCCATGACGCGGACGACGGTGCGCCGGGCATCGGGAGCCACCAGCAGCGTGCCGGGCGCGGCGCCGGGGGCCGAGTGGCGGTGGATCCGCGGTTTGCGGCGTTTGTGCCGCGCGGCAGGCTTGCGAGCCATGTCAGAGTGCTCCGTGGTACGGGATAAAGCGCGAGAGACCTTGGGAACGATGTTGAAATTTGAACATGAATGGGCCAGAATTGTCAGCGGCGGAGAACATCGGAGTGAAAAAACCATGAAATCTCCTTCCAGCACGACCGTCGGCGATTCGCGCGGCGTGGCACCGGATTGTGGCACGATCCATTACGCGGCGCTGGCGGCACTGCCCGGCGAGTGCCGGTTCGCGGAGGACCTGGCTCGGCGAATGTGGTACGAGGCCGACGAACGGCGGTTGGCTTTTCGCGGCTTCATGAGCAAGGCCACGTTCGATCGCCTGGAAGGGCTGTCCAAGGATCCAGCCTACCAGCGGGCTCTGGAGGAGCTGTTCCGAGAAAGCGTGTTTGAGCTGCCCCCTGAGTCGGCCGGCCGATCCCGCCTGGTGTGGATCGCCCTGGTCGTCGCGGTCGGCGCGGTCGTCCTCGGACTGGGCGCTCTGCTGGCGCGCCTGTGGTAGCCCGCCAAAGTCGTCCCTCGCTCACCCCAATGTCGTCGCTCGCTCCCAGGCTGTGAGTTCTTAACTCGGCATGAAATTCATGATTGAAGTTCCGATCTGGAAGCTGCTCGCGGTCGCACTGCTCGTACTCGCGCTGCCGAGCGGCTTGCTGGCCGACGAGCCGCCGCGGTTCGAGCCGGACCGGGCCGGCTACCAGCGGACGGCGGCGTTTTTCAGCCGCCACTGCCTGCGCTGCCACGGCCCGGAGGTGGCCGAGGGCGAGTTTCGGGTCGATCAGCAATTGCCGAACGATTTTCTGGACCGCGCGGCCAAGGGCCACTGGTCCGAAGTGGTGAACGTGCTGAACAGTCACGAGATGCCGCCGGACGATGAGCCGCAGCCGGACGCGGACGAAGTGGCGGGAGTGGTCGACTGGATCACGCGGCAGATGGCGCGGGCCGAACTGATTCGGCGGGATACCGAGATCGTGCTGCGACGATTGAACCGGGCCGAGTATCGCCACACGATCCGGGACCTTACCGGCGTGGACTTCGACCCGGCCGGATTCCCGCAAGATCCTCCGGCGGGCGGTTTTGATAACAATGGCCGAGCGCTGACCATCTCGCCGCTGCACGTCGAACTGTACATGGAAGCCGCGCGGCAGATTCTGGACCGCGCGCTGGTCGAGGGCGAGCGGCCCCCGGTGCTCCGCTGGCGGTTCGAACCCGACTCCGGCGATTCCGATGCCAACCGCGTCACCTACGACGGGCAGCGGGTGATCGTCAACGGTGGCAAGAACCGTGTCGAGGACGGCTTTTGCGTGATGCACCACGAGTCGTGGGACCGCAAGCTGAATGCGCGCGATTTTCGGCTACCTTACACGGGCCCCTATGTGATCCGCGTGCGGGCCGCGGGGCGCGTGCCGACCAGGGAGCAGGTCGTCGAGTCGGCTCGCACGTATCTGGAACAGCGGATGCAACGGGAACTGCAGAAGAATCCGCAGCGCCAAAAATGGATCCGCGAGCAGTTCGACGAGGACTTGCGGCACTTCCTCTCGGACCCGATGTATGACTACGGCCCGCCGCGGTTGAAGCTGATCCAGACACTCGGCGGCCAGCCCCGCGTGCTGGCCGAGCTGGACATTGACGCGCCGCTGGAGCAGCCCAGGATTTACGAGTTTCCGGCGCGCTTCACCAGCGAGTCGGCCGGACTGACGATCGAATACGCTTACAGCATCCCCAGGGAACTGGAAAACTTCTGGTTCCAGACCGGCGACGATTTCGCTCGGCCCGAACTGTGGGTCGACTGGTTCGAGATCGAAGGTCCCGCGTACGACTCCTGGCCGGCAGCCAGCCATCGTGCGATCCTGTTCGAATCGGAACTGCGGGAGCGCGACCCGCGGGCCTACGTGCGGGACGTGCTGCGGCGGTTTATGCGCCGAGCGTACCGGCGACCGGTGACGGACCAGGAGGTCGCGGCGAAGCTGGCGCTGTGGGACCAGGTCCGAGACGACTCGCCGTCGCTGGTCGAAACGATCAAGACGCCGCTGATCGCCGTACTCGTTTCGCCGCACTTTCTTTACCTGAGCGAGCCGCTGCCGGGAGAATCGACCGCGCCGACACAACGCTTGGACGACTTCCAACTGGCTAGCCGCTTGTCGTACTTCCTGTGGAGCAGCATGCCGGACGAACCGTTACTGGCGGCGGCCGAGGCCGGGCGACTGTCGGACCCGCGCGAGCTGGCGAGGCAAGTGGAGCGGATGCTGGACGATCCCAAGTCCGCGGCGCTGGTGGAAAACTTCAGCGGCCAGTGGCTGGGCCTGCGCGAAGTCGGCGCGAACCCGCCCGCCGAGGACCTGTATCCCCGCTACGACCGGCACCTGGAGCTGTCGATTGTCGGCGAGTCGCAGGCGTTCTTCGCCGAGATACTGAAGCACGACCTGGACGTGATGAACTTCGTCCGCTCGGACTTCGTCGTGATCAACCAGCGGCTGGGCCGTTACTACGGGATTCCCGGCGTGCGGGGCGACCAGTTTCGGCGCGTGCCCGTTCCGCCCGGCGTCCACCGCGGCGGGATTGTCACTCAGGCCTCGGTCCTTTCCATCACCTCCAACGGCACGCGCACGTCACCCGTCAAACGCGGGACCTGGGTCATGAAGAACCTGCTGGGAATCGATCCGGGGCTGCCGGTGGCCAACGCCGGCGACATCGCTCCCAAGGTGCCGGGCATCGACAAAGCCACGGTTCGCCAGCGGCTGGAGATCCATCGCCAACTGCCCCAGTGCGCCCGCTGCCACAACAAGATCGATCCGCTGGGTTTCGCCCTGGAAAACTATAACGCGGCCGGCCAGTGGAGGGACCGCGAAGGCTTTGGCTACAAGGGCCGCATCGGCCGGGACGATCCACCGATCGACGCCTCGGCCAGGATGCTGGACGGCACCCAGTTTGTCGGCGTTGAAGGCCTGCAGCAGGTGCTGTTGCGTCAAGAGGACCTGTTCCTGAATTGCCTGGCCTCGAAGCTGATCACCTACGCCCTGGGGCGCGAACTGGGAGTGGCCGATCAGTTGCACGTTCAGGCGGCCGTGCGGCACATGCAGGCGAACGAGCGGACGCTGCGCTCGCTGATCCATTATATTGTGGTTTCCGAGCCGTTTCGGACGCGGTAGTTCACATTGTCGCCTTTCGCTCCGCGAAAGTAGCGTTGAAAGGCAGAGTGAAAAGAGGCTCCTGGCGAGAGGCCCGGCACTTGTGGCGAGGCTCTGACCCGGCGCCCGCTACTTTCGCGGAGCGAAAGGCGACTATGGCGCGGAGCGTAACGGTTTCATCATGGCCAGTTCCGACGTGAAGAGGAATCCAGCATGACTTCGTTTGCCGAACGACCGCTATCACGCCGGCACGTGCTGCGAGGACTGGGAGTGTGTCTCAGCCTGCCGCTGCTGGATGCGATGCTGCCGACCGTGCTGGCTCGGCCGTCGACCTTTCAAGCCTGGCAGAAATCGCAGGCCGTCCAGCCGCGGCTGGTCTGCTGCTACATTCCCAACGGCGTGAACATCCTGGAGTGGATGCCGCGGGATAGCGGATCAGGCTACAAACTATCGCCAACGCTGGAAGAACTGGCTCGGCATCGTGACGATTTCACCGTGGTCACCGGCCTGGGGCATCCGGCTTCCAAGGGCGGGCACAGCGGCGCGGATACCTGGCTGACCGGCGCCGACCTGGCCGCCACGCCGGGCAGCGACTACACCAACTCGGTCTCGGCCGACCAGGTGGTGGCCGATCTGCACGGCAAACAGACCCGTTTTCCGTCGCTGCAGTTGTCGGACAACAGCGGCACCGGATCGGCGGGCCATTCGCACACGTTGTCGTTCGATCGGGGCGGGACGCCGATTCCCGCCGAGGATTCCCCGCAAAGGCTGTTCGAGCGGCTGTTCGTGCCCGACACGGCCAGGGACCGCGAGGCGACGCTGCGGCGTTACGCCCAGCGGCGGTCGATCCTGGACAGCGTGCTGGACGAAGCCGCCGCTCTGCACGAGCGGCTGGGAGCCAGCGATCGGCGAAAGCTGGACGAGTATCTCGGTTCGGTCCGTGAGACCGAACAGCGCGTCGAGCGGCTCGAAGGCTGGGTCGATGTCCCCAAGCCGGAAGTGGATCGAACGCAGTTGCAACTCAACAGCCAGCCGCACAACGCGCACGACCGGCCGATGTGGCTGGATGTGATGCTGGAGGTTTCCTACCTGGCACTGCTGACTGACACCACGCGCGTGATCACGTTCCAGTGGTCGCGCGAGGCGGGGGGCTATGGCGGCGGAGGCGAGAATCATCATGAACTGTCGCACCACGGCGGCGATGACGGGATGCTGAAGAAGCTGGCCACGATCGACCGCTTCCACCTGCAGCGCCTGGCACGGTTCCTGGACCTGCTGCGGGACACGGCCGACGGCGACGCCCGGATGCTCGACCGGACCATGGTGCTGTACGGCTCCGGGATGAACTCCGGCCAGGGCGGCGAACACTCGCCCAAGAACCTGCCCACGCTGGTGGCCGGTGGTCGGCAACTGGGCCTGCGCCACGGGCAACACCTGGCGTTCGACCAGGAGCGACATCCGCCGCTGGCCAATCTGCTGCTGACGCTGATTCAGAAAATGGGAGTGGATTCGGACCGCTTCCGCGACGCCACCGGCACGCTGCCGGGCCTGACCTGATTCACCACCCCGCCACCCCGTCATCCCGACACCCCTGGAGTTCCCCACGCCATGCGCTCCCGCCGTTCCTACAGCGTTTTCACGACACGTTGCCTGCTGCTGATCGTACCTCTGCTGGCTGGCGGCACGCGCGGTCTGGCCGATGACGCGATCCCCGCGGACCCGCCGCTGCGGTGGTGGAAAGGCAACATCCATACGCACAGC
>JAGFJK010000282.1 GCA_024102795.1 Pirellulaceae bacterium | reverse complement strand
GTGGGGTTTTTCGGCGGACCGCGTCCACTGGATTCCCAACGGGGTCGGCGCGCCGCCGGTGGAGCACGCAGCGGCCTCGCGCCGGCGCCTGCGGGAGCAGTTGCAGGTACCCGCGGATCGCCTACTGCTGGGCAGCGTCGGTCGGCTGGCTCCGATCAAGGATTTTGGCACCGCCATCGCGGCTCTGGCCGAGATGAATCGCCGCGGCACGCCGGCGGACCTGCTGCTGGTGGGCGACGGTCCGGAGCGCGAACGGTTGGCCGAACAAGCGCGGCGGCATCAGGTCGAGCGGCAGGTGCATTTCCTCGGTTACCGGCGGGATGTGGGCGACTGCCTGAGCGCGTGCGACATCTATGTGAACTCGAGTCTCGGCGAGGCCATGAGCCTCTCGATCCTGGAAGCGATGGCCTTGGGGCTGCCGGTCGTCGCCACCGACGTGGGAGACAACGCGCGGATGGTTGCCGGACCGCCGCCGTGTGGTCGGGTCGTCCCCCCGAACCAACCGAGTGCCCTGGCGGGCGAACTGGCCGGCCTGGCCGCCGACAAGGGACTGCGGGACGAGTTGGGCCGGAACGCCCAGCGGCGCCATGCCGATTGCTTTTCGATCCAGTCGATGGTGGACGGATACGACAGCCTGTATGCGCAAGTCTGTGCGGCGCGCGAATCGCAGGTGCGCCGATGAGTATCACGGCCCTGGCCTGGGTGGCCTGTTACCTGACGCTGACGCTGCTGGCCTTGCAGCGGCCCGTGTGGGGCGTGGGCCTGTATCTGCTGACGTTCTACCTCTCACCGGCGTTCTGGTGGTGGGGTGGTCCCTTGGTGCAACTGACCAACCGCATCAACCTGCTGACCGCCCTGATTTTTGCGGCCGTGACGTTTCTGCACTGGGGCCGGTTAAAAGACGGCTCGCAGGCGCGGCGCACGCTGTTGCTGTTGCTGCTGCTGTACGTGGTCAACGCCACGCTGGTCCACTATCTGTTCGCGGCCAATCCGGCCAAGAGCCTGGACAGCATGAGCATGATCTGGAAGCAGGTCGGCCTGGCGTTCCTGCTGTCCATCGTGGTTCAGAACCGTCAGGACTTGAATATCTTCATCAGCGCGATCCTCGTCGGCACGCTGTACATCGGCTACGAGGTGGTGGTGAACGACCGCGGCACGCTGGAGCAGGGTCGGCTGGTGGGCATCGGCACGCCGGGAGCCAACGAAACCAACTACCTGGCCGGATTGTTGACCTTTGCGGTGCCGCTGGCCGGTTGCTGGCTGCTGACGGGCCAGCGGTGGCAGCAGGCGCTGGCGCTGGTGTGCCTGGTGCCCAACGTGGAGGTGATTCTCCGCTGCAAAAGCCGAGGCGCCTTCCTGGCGCTGTTGATTGCCGCCAGTTGGCTGTTTGTCGTCTCCACGGGCAAGGCCCGCCGGTATGCGTTTGCCGGCCTGGTCCTGGCCTTGCTGGCCGTGGTATTCATGGCCAAGGACCAGAGCATCCTGGAACGGTTCACGACGACATTCGCAGCCGAGGAGGAGCGCGATTCGTCAGCCCAGTCGCGGATCGACTACTGGGTGTCCGCGGTACGGATGATCGGCGACTACCCGCTGGGCTCCGGCGGCGAGGCGGCCTTCAAGTCCAACCAGGGCATGCGGTACATCACCCACCTGCGGAACGACGAGTTTCGCGCGGTCCACCAGGGCTACCTGGATATCTGCGCTTCGTGGGGCATCCAGGGTCTCAGCCTGTACCTGTTGACGATTCTGCTGTGCTGGCTTCGCGTGGGACGCATCCGGCGGCAAGCCGCCCGCCTGGGAAGGCCTCGGGACGTGTTTCTGGGAGCCTGCCTGGAGTCGGTGCTGCTGACGCAAATGGTCGTTTCGATCTTCATCAGCAGCCTGGACGGCGAATGGTTTTTCTGGTGGTTCGCGCTGGCCGTGTCCTACGAGCGGGTGTGCCAGGCAGAGTTGAACGAAGTGGCGCTCCTGGGGCACGAGCCGCCGCATACCGCAGGCCACGCCGGCGGAGGATCGGAGCCGCCGGGTTGGCCCGATTCGAACTCCTGCCCCGTAGCCGCGGGAAAGGTGGCGAGTGACGTCTGAACGATTGAAATTGTTGAGCGTGTCGGCCTTGCTGCCCACGGAAAACCGGCCCGAAGTCGGCGTATTCGTGCAGCGACGGCTGGAAGCTCTGGCCGAGTTGTCGGAGTTGGACGTGCTGCGGCCGGTGCCATATTTCCCGCTGCTGCGTCCCTACCGTCCTGCCCGCTTGCCGCGCCAGGCCTCCGGGTCCACGCTGGCGGTGCGGGACCGGGCCATGTTCTACTTGCCAGGCGTGCTGAAACAATGGGACGGCGGCTGGATGGAAGCCTGTGTCGCCCCGGCCCTCCGCCGACGGTTGGACGAGGGCGGCCTGGACGCGATCGATGCCCACTTTGGCTATCCGACCGGCGTGGGTTGCCTGCGGGCGGCTCGACGATTGCGGCTCCCCGTGTTCATTACGGTCCGGGGCGTCGAGTCGGTGCAGTTCGGGCAGCCTCGCGTCGGTCCGCAGTTGGTGCAGGCGCTGCGGGAATGCACCGGGGTAATCGCCGTCAGCGAGGGACTGAAGGCGGCGGCAGTCGCGGCGGGAGTGGGTGATTCGCAGATTCAGGTGATACCCAACGCGGTCGACACGCAACGCTTCCACCCGGCCGATCGCGACGAGGCGCGGCGGCGGCTCGGTCTGCCGCTCGACCGCCCGCTGATCGTTTCGGTCGGCAACCTGGTCTCGCTGAAACGCCACCACCTGCTGATGGAGGCGTTCGCCCGGCTCCGGCAGGCCTCGCCCGACGCGCAACTGCTGATCGTGGGCGGGCCGCAGTACGAACCAACCTATCCTCATCGACTCCGCCAACTGGCGTCCCGCCTGGGGTTGCGGAACGCGGTCCGCTTGACGGGAGCCGTTCCGCCCGCCGACGTGCCGTCGTACCTGCAGGCGGCCGACCTGTTTACTCTGGCAAGTTGCCGCGAGGGCAGTTGCAACGCGGTCCTCGAGGCGCTGGCCTGCGGGCTGCCCGTGGTTGTGACGCGAGTCGGCGAAAACGAGCGCCATGTTCAAGAAGGCGTCAACGGATTTCTGGTGCCGGTCGATGACGCGGAGGCCTTGTATCGGGCGCTGCACAACGCTCTGGCGCACCGCTGGGATCCGCCGGCGATCGCCTCGCTGCTGCCGCGCGGCGGCTGGAGCGAGGTTGCTCGGAGAACCGTGGAGTTCATGGCTGGTCGCCTGGTTCGCCGGCCCGCCACGCCATCCGCCGTGCCGTGCCAGATGACAGGCAGCCGCGCCTCGATCCCCACGCCCTCGGCCGACTAGGGACTTCACCACCATGCGCAGCGCGACCAGTTTGCTTCCCAGTTATGACGTGCGGAGGCCCGATGTCTGGCAGCGTCTGGCCTGCCCGCTTTGCCGCTCGTCGCTGGACGAAGTCGAGTCCGGCTTGCGGTGTGCGACCTGCGGCCAGTTGTACCTGGTCGCCGCGGGGGGAACCGTGCCGATCCTGCTTGCCGCCACGTCCGAGTTGTACGAGGCGGAGTTCGCGGACTGGCGGCCGAGCCAGCGGCGGGGCACGCCGGCAAAGAGCTACCGGCAGGCGCGTTACCTGCCGCCAACCAACGTGACGCGCATTTCGGAACCGGCGAAACGGGCCTTCCTGGATGCCGTCGGTCCAGGAGCCATCCTGAACGTGGGCTCGGGGCAGTGCGAGATCCACGGCGAAGCGAACTGGGTCAACCTGGATATCCACCCGCACCATAACGTGGATGTGGTAGGCGACGCGCATCAATTGCCGTTTCTGGACGGGTCGTTTGACGCCGTTTACAGCGTGAGTGTCCTGGAGCATCTGCGCGACCCGTTCCTGGCGGCTCGGGAAATGGCCCGCGTGCTCAAGCCAGGCGGCCGACTATGGTGCACGGCTCCCTTCGCATATCCCGTGCACGGCCACCCCCACGACTATTTTCGTTTTACGCCCGAAGGCTACCGTTCGGTGTTTCGGGACCTGGAAATCGAAACCGTCGGCCCAGCCACGGGCCCGGTGACCACCATCGGGCACTTCGCCGAGCGGGCGCTGGATGCATTGCTGCCCGGCAAGCTGGGGTTCCTCGCGCGGTGGACGGCCGCCTGGTGTATTCAACCGTGGAAGTATCTGGATCCGCTGCTCGTCCGGCGCGACGCCACCTGCGCGTCCTCGTACTTTGTTGTCGCCCGCAAGACATAGCCCAATGGACATTCTGCATACCGAATCTAGCTCGGCCACCGCGCGCGTCGGGCGACCCGCGGCAGGCGGCGCGGTGTTGCGGATCGCCAGCGTGAGCACGAACCTTCCCACGGCGGACAAGCCGGAGCATGGGGTGTTCGTGCAGCGGCGGCTGGCGGCCATGGCTCAGATGGCCGATGTCCATGCCGTGCGGCCACAGCCGTGGTTTCCGCTGTGGACCAGGACCAGTCCGCCGATCGCCGACGGCGGATTCCCAGTGCTACCCTGCCGCATGTTTTATCTGCCGCGAGTGCTGAAGCAACTGGATGCGTGGTGGCTGCGGCGGGCGGTTGCCCCGGTCGTGCGGGGTTTGCATCAGTCGCACGGCCTGCATTTGATTGACGCTCATTTCGGCTATCCGACAGGTGTGGGCTGCTGGCGGCTTGGCCAGAGGCTGGGGATTCCCGTCTTTATCACCCTGCGCGGCGTCGAATCGCAGCAGATCAACGATCGCCGGCGTGGCCCGTTGCTGCGGGAGGCGCTGTGCGGTTGCGCGGGCGTGATTGCCGTCAGCCGATCGCTGCAGCAAGTGGCCTTGCGGGCGGGCGTCGATCCCGAACGGCTGACCATGATACCCAATGCGATCGACGCGGCGATGTTCCATCCGGGTAAGCGGGAGGCCGCGCGCCGGAAACTGGGCATGCCCCTGGATGCGCCCCTCGTGATCTCGGTGGGATCCCTGATTCAACGAAAAGGCTACCACGACCTGCTGCCGGCGTTTCAAGCGGCCCGGCGCGTGCATCGGTCCGCTCGGTTGGTGATTGTGGGTGGACCATCCCACGAGTCCCATTACCCGCAGCGGTTGGAACGGCAGATCGACCAACTGGGACTCCGGTCGGCCGTGCACCTGGCCGGACCGGTACCGCCGCGCGAGGTCGGCGACTGGCTGCGGGCCGCCGACGTATTCGCCCTGGCGACCTACCGCGAGGGCTGCTGCAACGCCCTGCTCGAAGCGATCAGTTGCGGCCTTCCCGCGGTGGTCACGCCCGCGGGCGACAACGCGCGTTATGTGGACGGGGACGAGAACGGCTTCGTGGTCCCGATTGGCGACGTTCCCGCCTGGGCCGATGCGCTGACCGAGGCCCTCGGCCGGAATTGGGATCGTCAGCGGATTGCCCGCCGGCTGCAACAGATCGGTTGGTCCGAAGTGGCCTCCCGTGTGCTCGGCTTCATGCGGTCCCGCCTGGCCGCCAGGAGCGCCTGAGATGACAGCTTGCCAGGAGTTCTGAACAGACCAATGCGCATTGTATACCAACATCGGACGCTGGCGGACGGCGCCGAGGGCATCCACATCCGAGAGATCGTGCGCGCGCTGGAGCAACTTGGGCACGACGTGACGCTGATCGGTCCCGCGGCCGCGCGCCGGCCAGCGGGACTCGGGCAGACTTCCCGGTCGCCCTGGTCCTGGCGAGGCAGTATGCGGCTGCCGCAGAGTCTTCGCCGTCTGCTCGAGATCGCCTACAACCTCGTGACCTACGGCCGTTCGCGCCGCGCGCTGCGCCGCGAGCGGCCGGATTTCGTTTACGAACGGTACAGTTGCTTCAGCGTGGGAGGCGTCCTGGCGGCGGCTCACGCCCGCACGCCGTTGATCCTGGAAGTCAACGCCACGCACACTGGCAAATGGGGCAGCCGGCACGTCTTGTGCTTTCCCGGGCTGGCCCGGCGGATGGAACGCTACGTGCTGAACCAGGCCAGCGGGATCGTTGTGGTTTCCCAGGCACTCCGCGACGACCTGATCGAATCGGGCATCCCGGCGGAGAAGATCCGCGTCTCGCCCAACGCCATCGACCCGGAAGTGATCGCCGCGCTGGACGTGCAGGCCGCCCGCGCGGAGGTCCGGCGGCGGCTGCAACTGGACGACCGCACCGTCGTGGGCTTTGTCGGTTCGCTGCGGCGCTGGCATGGAGTCGACCTGCTGGCCGAAGCGGCTCGCCAGTTGGCCCATGAGGATCCGAACATCGCGTTCCTGATCGTCGGCTCGGGAGAACTGGCCGACGAACTGCGGGAGCAGGTGCGCATATCGGGACTGCGGGACCGGGTGATTCTGACCGGAGGAGTGGCGCACGCCGAGGTGTTCCCGCTGATCGCGGCCATGGACATCACCGTCATGCCAGACTCCAACGAGTTCGGGTCGCCGATGAAAATCCTGGAATACATGGCGCTGGGCAAGACCACGGTGGCGCCCCGCCTGGGGCCCATTGAGGAGTTGATCGAGGACGGCCAGACGGGTCGCTTGTTCACCCGCCGCAGCGTCACCGAACTGCTGGCGTGCCTGCGGGAGCTGGCGGCCGATCCGCGGCAGCGCGAAAGGCTGGGCCAGAACGCTCGCCGGCACGTGCTGGCCGAACGGACCTGGCGGAAGAACGCCGAACAGATTGTGGACCTGTATCAGGCGGTGTCGGCCCGGGGCGTTCCGCATGCGCTCCCAGGTACGCGGGGCACCGGCGGCCCGCGAGGCGCGGCCACGCGCCCGACCGAGCCGATAACCACGATGGAGAATTCCCGGCCTTGATCGCTTCCAGGCAGATATATCAGTTGGGCCTGGCCTGGCGCAACCCCAGTATCCTGCGCCGGCTCGAGTTCCTGCTGGAGTCCCAGCACTGGAGTCGCGCGCAACTGCAGGCTTGGCAGTTGGAGCGGTTGCGGGCCCTCGTGCGGCGGGCTTACGACAAGAGTGGCTTCTACCGTGACAAGTTCGACTCGGCCGGCATCCATCCCGCGGACATTCGCGGCCTGGACGACCTGGTCAAGTTGCCTTGCGTCTCCAAGAGCGAGTTGCTGGCGGAGGGGCGCCGCATTCAACTCCGCGACCTGCGGCAAACGCACTTCTACTCCGAAACGTCGGGCAGCACGGGCCAGCCCCTGGTCTTCCATCGCAATCAGGAATGGGATGCCTGGCACCGCGCCTCGGTGTTTCGCGGCTATTCGTGGTATGGCGTCCAGCCTTGGGATCGTAACGGCTATCTGTGGGGCTACAACTTCTCTCCCTGGAAGCGGGCTCGCACGGCGTTGCTGGATGGTTTGCAGAATCGCTTCCGGTTGTTCTCCTACGACGACCAGGAGATCCGCCGCTTTGCCCGGAAGTTGCGGCACGCCACGTTCCTGGGTGGTTACTCGTCGATGATCTACGAGGTGGCCAAGGCGCTGAATCAGCACGGACCGCCGGACCGGCCACTGAGCCTGAAGCTGGTCAAGGGCACGTCCGAAAAAATCTACGAGTCGTATCAGCAGGAGGCGGTGGCCGCGTTCGGCCGCCGGATCACCAGCGAGTATGGAGCGGCGGAGACCGGGATCATCGCCTTTGAATGCCCAAGCGGCCGGATGCACGTCAACCTGGAAACGTGCCTTGTCGAGTCGGTGGACCAGCAGATCGTGGTCACCAATCTGGTCTCCGATTCATTTCCGATTCTGCGCTACGAGCTGGGCGACTATATCCAGTACGACGAGTCGACGCGCTGCGTGTGCGGCCGCGAACACCCGATCATTCACGAAGTGACGGGCCGGATCGGCAAGCCGATCTTTGGCCACCAGCAGAAGTATCCCAGCCTGACGCTGTACTACGTGTTCAAGAACCTCGCGATGGAGCATCGCCTGCTGTTGAACTACCAGGCCGTGCAGCACCAGGCGGGGCGGATGGAGCTGAAACTGGAAGGCTCCCTCGATGACGATTCCCGCCAACGGTTACGGCAGGAGCTGCGGAAGTACTTCCACGGCGATCTCGAGGTCACCCTGACGGAAAACGCCTCGCTCCGCTCCACCAGCCGCAAGAAACAGGACTTTGTGACTTCGCTGGCCTGAACCAGCACTTCCATCCGTCCGGTTACCCGTGGGCAGCGGGACGCCGGAACACTTGCCCAAGGAATTGGACGGGGCACTGCCCGCACGCCATGACTACCACGCTTGAAATCATATTCTGGATGAGTACCCTGCTGATCGTCTCAACCTACCTGCTCTACCCCCTGACGCTGCTCTGGCTGCCACGGGCCAGGCGCGTCGAACCCAGCGAGCGGGAGTTGCCCGACCTGACCCTGGTGATCAGCGCTTACAACGAGGCGGCCGTCATCCGGCAGAAACTGGACAACTCGCTTCAACTGGACTACCCGCGCGAGCGGCTGTCGGTGGCGGTCATCTCGGATGCTTCGACCGACGGCACCGACGAGATCGTCCGCTCTTTTGCCGGCAACGGCGTGACACTCTGCCGGCAAGAGCCGCGGGGGGGAAAATCGCTGGGACTGACGACCTTCGTGCCCCGGTTCGACAGCCAGCTCCTGGTGTTCAGCGACGCCAACTCGATCTACGCGCCGGACGCCCTGCGGAAGCTGGCCCGGCACTTCGCCGATCCGCGGATCGGGTACGTCGTGGGCCACCAGCGGTACACGGATGGCGTCAGCGCGTCGGGCGACTGCGAATCGCTTTACTGGCGCTACGAAACGTGGCTCAAGCAATTGGAGAGCCGTTGCGGTTCGGTGGTGGGCGGCGACGGAGCCATATTCGCGATCCGCAGCGAGCTGTTCACGCCGCTGCGGCATGACGACATCAACGACTTCGTGATTCCCTTGCGGATTGTCGCCGGCGGCTACCGGGGCGTGTTCGATCCGGAAGCGGTGTGCTTCGAACGCACGGCCGAAAGTTTCGCGGGGGAGTTTCGCCGCAAGATCCGGATCGTCAGCCGTAGCCTGCTGGCCGTGGTCCGGGTGCCCTCCGCGCTGAATCCGCTGCGCGTGGGCCTGTTCGCCTACCAGTTGCTGGCGCACAAGGTGGTGCGCTGGTTCGTGCCGGTCTGGCTGGCCGGCGCGCTGGTGTCCGCGGCCGTCCTGGCGGGGCTGGGGCTTCCGCTGTATCAGTTCTTGTCGCTGGTTCAATTGGCGTTTTACGGGTTGGCCCTGCTGGGGTTGATTCCCCGCCTGCGGCAGCTCCGACCGGTGTCGGTGGCGTATTATTTCTGCCTGGTGAACCTGGCCGCCGGGTTGGGAATTCTGGCGACGCTGACGGGCAGGCGGTTTGCCACCTGGACTCCACAGCGAACCCCGCAGCCTGGCTGCGAGGCGGCGTCCCGCGCCTGAAATCGAAATGACAGTCTGGCAGGCAATTTTCTGGGTCTCGGCCGCCGTGCTGATCTACACGCACGTGGTCTATCCGGCCGGCATGATGCTGGTCTGGATCGGCCGGCGGCGCCCGGAATGCGCGACTGCCAGCCCGCAAGAGCGTTGTCCCCGTGTGACGCTGGTGATTCCGGTTCACAACGAGGAACAAGTCCTGGCCCGGAAGCTCCACAATACCGCGGAACTCGATTACCCGCGCAACCGACTGGAGGTGCTGGTGGCCAATGACGGCAGTGGAGACCGGACGGCGGAAATCGCCCGCAGCTATTCCGCGCGCGGCATCCGACTGCTGGATTTCCCCCAGCGCCGGGGCAAGGCCTCCGTGATGAACGACGCGGTTGCCGCGGCGCGGGGTGAACTGATCTGCTTCTCGGACGCCAACGTCGACCTTCGGCCAGATGCCCTGAGTCGGCTGGTGGCTCGGCTGGCCGAACCGAGCGTCGGGGCCGTCAGCGGCGACGTGCAATTGCAGAGCCACCAGACCAGCTTCGGCCAGGGCGAGCGGGCGTATTACCGGATCGAGCGGGCGATGCAAGCCGGCGAGTCGCTGTGCGGATCGATGATCGGTGTCGACGGGGGCCTGTACGTCGTGCGGCGGCAGCTCTGCCAGCCGCTGCCACCCGACACCATCCTGGACGATTTCGTCGTCAGCTTGAACGTGATCGCGCAAGGGTTCCGCGTGGTCTATGTGCCCGAGGCGATCGCCACCGAGGACGCGACGCTGCTGGCCAGCGACGAATTCCATCGGCGGGTGCGCGTCCAGGCGGGCGCCATCCAGACATTGAAACGGGCGCAATGGCCGCCCCTCTGGCGGCCGGTCGAGCTGTGGCAGTATGTGTCTCACAAACTGCTGCGCTGGCTGGGGCCCGTGTGGCTGGTCGGGCTGCTGTGGGGAAACGTCTGCCTGCAGGACGCGGGATGGGGTTATCCGCTGTTCCTGGTCGGACAGGTCGGCCTCTGGCTGCTGGCGGCCGTGGCGACCTGCTGGCCCGGCTTCCGCCAAACCTGGTTGGGCGGAGTGCTGTTTTACTTTGCCTTGAGCCATCTGGCGATGAGCGTGGGAGCGTTGAAGGGACTGGTCAATGCCCAGCGCGTCACCTGGCGGCGAGCGGCTCGCCAGGTGCCGGCGCTGAGTGAATTGACTTCCTGCAAGGCGTGCGGAGGCGGAGGCCCGACATGAGTTGCGCCGGATTACTGGCTCGTCAGCGCGCCGCATGGCGTTTCCGCGGCTGTCCCGTCGGGTTGGCGACTGGCCGCTCGACCCTCGTAAACGCGAGGCCCCAGTGAAGCTGCTGCTGCTCCAGAAGCGCCCCTTGTTCCCGACCGACTCGGGCGGCAAGATCCGCACGTTGAACATCGTGCGGCATCTGGCCCAATGGCACGAGGTCACGTACCTGTGCAATGTGCTGCCTTCCGAGCAGTCCGGGCTGGAACCGATGCGAGCGCTGGGCGTCCGGCTGGAGGCGTTTCCCTGGCGGGACGTGCGTCGCGGCGGCCTGGACTTTTACCGCGACCTGGCCCGCAACTTGTTTTCGTCGTTGCCGTACACCGTCGTCAAGAACTATGATCCGCGGCTGCGGCAACGGGCCGCGGAGTTGCTTCGGACCGAACCGTTCGACCTGCTGATCTGCGACTTTGTGCAGATGGCGCGACATGTGCTCGACCTGGGCGGTTGCCCCAAGCTGTTGCTGCAGCACAACGTCGAGGCGGAGATCCTGGAGCGGCACGCTCGGCAGGACCGCGGCTGGATTCGCCGCTGCTACATGGCGGACCAGGCGCGCAAGATGCGGCGGTTCGAAGCCCGCGCGGGGCGCGCTTTCGACCGCGTCGTCGCGGTCAGCCAGCGGGATCGCGACGTGTTTCAGCGGAGCTATGGCTGGAATCATGTCCAGGCCATCGATACGGCCGTCGATACCGCGTACTTTGCCCCGGACGGAACTGCGGAACAGCCGGGACGCGTGCTGTTCGTGGGCTCGTTGGACTGGCTGCCCAACGTGGACGGAGTGCTATGGTTCGTCCGCGAAGCCTGGCCGCTGGTCCGCGCGGCACACCCGCGAGCCTCGCTGCAGATCGTCGGCCGCCGACCCGACGCCAGCGTGCGGCGCCTGGATGGAGTCGACGGGGTGCGGGTCGAGGGAACCGTCCCCGACGTGCGGCCGTATTGGCAAGCGGCGTCGGTGGTGGTCGTGCCGCTGTGGGTCGGCGGCGGCACGCGGCTCAAGATCTTCGAAGCAATGGCCATGGGCAAGCCAGTGGTGAGCACCACGCTGGGAGCCGAGGGTCTGCGGGTCGCGTCCGAAGAACATCTGCGAATCGGCGACTCGGCGGCGGAGTTTGCCCGGCAGGTAAACGAGCTGCTGAGCGACGGTGCGGCGCGACGGCAGCTCGGCGAGCGGGCCCAGCAGTTGGTGCGCCGCGAATACTCCAGCGAGCGCGTGGCGCGCCAGTTCGAAAGCATCTGTCTGGAAGTGGTTGCCGCGGCACGGGCGCCTTCCGCGCCGGCGCCGGAACCGGACTGTCACCCTGAGACAACCGCGGCGGGCGGTTGGGAACGGAGCAGCGCGTGAACCAGCGAGTCGCCGTGTTCGGACTGGGTTATGTCGGCTGCGTGACCGCCGCCTGCTTGAGCCGCGACGGGCATCAGGTGGTGGGTGTGGACGTCGACGCCGGCAAAGTGGATGCGGTCAACCAGGGCCGCTCGCCCGTCCTCGAAAACGGGCTGGAAGCCCTGGTGCGCGAGCAGGTGGCCGCCGGCCGGTTGCGGGCCACGACGGACCCGCGCGAGGCGGTTCGCGAGTCGGAACTTGGGCTGATCGCGGTTGGCACGCCATCGGCCGACGATGGCAGCGTTCAAACCGGGCAGGTCGAGCGCGTCGTGCGGTCGATCGGCCAGGCGCTGCGCGCCGCGCCACGCCCCTATACGCTGGTGCTGCGTTCGACGTTGCTGCCGGGCCTGCTGGAGGAGCGGCTGGCGTCTTGCCTGGACGAGGCCTTGGGTTGGGAACCCGCCGGCCAGGTACAGCTCTGTAACAACCCCGAGTTCCTGCGGGAGACGACGGCCATCGCCGACTATGATCAGCCGCCTCTGGTCGTGGTCGGCGCAAGCGATCCGGTCGTCGGCCGGCGAGTGCTGGAACTGTATCAGGGCGTCAGCGGCCCGCGGGTGCTGACCGACACGCGCACGGCCGCCATGCTCAAATACGCCAGCAACGCCTACCACGCGCTCAAGGTGGCGTTCGCCAACGAAATCGGCGCCCTTTCGCGGTCGCTCGGCATCGACGGACAGGAAGTCATGCGGCTGGTCTGCCAGGATACCAGGTTGAATGTGTCCGCCGCCTACCTGCGACCCGGCTTCGCCTTCGGCGGTTCCTGCCTGCCAAAGGACGTGCGAGCTCTGAAGCGCTTTGCCCAGCGCGAGGCGGTTGCGTGCGATGTGTTGGCCGCCATCCTCTCGTCCAACGAGGCGCACCTGGAGCGGGCGTTGCGGGCCCTCCGCGCCGATGGGAGCCGCAAGTTGGGACTGGTCGGTCTGAGTTACAAAGCCGAGTCGGACGACTTGCGGGAAAGCCCCTTGGTGCTGCTGGCCGAAACCTTGTTGGGGCGCGGCTGCGACTTGCGGATCTATGATCCTCACGTCCGCGTGCCAGGTCTGGTCGGCAGCAACCTCAGCTACATCGAGCGCCACTTGCCGCACCTGGCCGCGCTGTTGGTGGAACGTCCGGAAGCGTTGTGGGACCATGCCGAATTGCTGATCGTCGGGACCGACGTAGCGGACGGTCTGCCCGAGCTGGCGACGTTTCCAGGTCGAGTGTTCGACTTGCGCCGCGATCTGGTAGTTTCGCAGCCCGCCGAATGGTTGGCTCCCACATGACGGACTCAATCATATAAGCCGGACCGGATGCGACACTTCTGGGGCCGGACTCCTCCCTTTCGGTGCGCATGGCGTGCCAATTGGAAGGATTTTCAGGGTCGCGAACGAGATTTTGTGAAATTTTTTGCGGGCCAAGAGGTCAATCCGTAACGAAAGAACAACTGCCTTAGTGTAGAATCCCGCCCTCAATCACGTCTTGCGTTCGCAATCACGTCTTTTTGGGGGTGGAATATGTTTGGGCATCGGGGCAGCAGTGCGCAATCGAGGCGTCGTGTTCCTGCGGCGGATCGTCATCGGCGACGATTGCAGTTGGAATGGCTGGAGAAACGCGTGTTGTTGCATGGCGGGCATGCGGGCGTTGAGGTGACCGATTCCGAAATCCGGGCACCTCACGATACCGTGCCCCGGTTCGTGGCTGCCGAGGCAATGTACAACGTGGGTAGCGGCAACTGGTCGGATCCAGCGATCTGGTCCACGTCGACCGTGCCCGGCGCGGACGACCAGGTGCGGATTCTGCATGGAACCCGCGTGACGTATGACCTGGCCAGCAGCGTGGAACTGGATGCGGTGGAGGTGCTGGGCCGGTTGGAGTTCGCGACGGACCGCGACACGAGCTTGTACTTGAATGAATTGACCGTGCTGCCGGGTGCCGCGCTGGTGATTGGCACCGAGCAGCAGCCGGTACTGCCACAGTTCACGGCGGAGCTTGTGTTCACGGACACACCGGACGAGTTGGGGCGCCACTTCAAAACGGGTACGGTGGCGCAGCCGGGCGTGGATCCATTTCAGTACGGCAACGGGCTGCTGGTGTTCGACGGCGAGGTGACGATGCACGGGGCTCCGTTGAGCGAGACCTTCGTGCGTTTGGCGGTGGAACCTCGCGCGGGCGATCAGGCGCTGACGCTGGAGCAGCCGGTCAGCGGGTGGAAGGCGGGGGACCGGCTGGTGATTCCCGACACCCGGCAGATCAATCCGGTGGATCAGCCCGGCTACCACGATTACGAACCGCAGTGGGAAGAGGTGACGATCGCGGCCATTGACGGCCCGCGGGTCATGCTGCAAGAGGTGCTGGAGTTCGATCACTTGGGCGCGCGCGATGCAGATGGCACTCCGACTCGGCTGGCGGATGGGACGGCGTTTCTGCCGCATGTGGCGAACCTGACCCGGAATGTCGTGCTGCGTTCCGAGAATCCGGACGGCGTGCGGGGGCACACCCAGTTCTTTCACCGCACGGCGCAAGACATCCGGTACGTGGAATTCCGCGACTTGGGCCGCACCGAGGCGGCTGCCATCGACAATTCCCGGCGGGATGCCGAGGGACGGATCATTCACATTGGCACGAATCAGGTCGGCCGGTATTCCAGCCACAATCATCATTTGTGGGGTCCTGTTGGCGGACTGGCAGCGCCGCCCGGACAGGCGCGCGAATCGTACCAGTTGATCGAGGTGGGCAACTCGTTCACCGGCGGACTGAAATGGGCCACCGCGCTGCACGGAACGCACTACGGCCTGTTGCTGGACAATGTGTACTACAACATCGACGGTTCGGCCGTGGCCACCGAAGACGGCAGCGAATCGCACAACGAATTCCGGCACAACTTCGTGGTCCGCACCAACGGCGGCGGCGGAGAGTTCAACGGGATGGGGGAAGCCAACGAGGATCAGGGGGACCAGGGCGATGCGTTCTGGTTCGCTGGCCCGCTGAACATCGTGCAGGACAACGTCGCGGCGAACATTTACCGCAACGGCTTTGTCGTGTTCCCGGACAACATCCCGGACTCGCGCGACAGCAGCCTGTACCAGGACGTATTCGTGCCCAAGTTTCCCGGCGCCGACTTGAGCGATCCTGATCAGCGGGACCTCGTGAACGTCCGCACGGTGGGCCAGCAGGACTTCGCGGGCAACGAGGTTTACGGGGCGACGACGGCCGCGGTCCAGTTCTGGACGATTGGCGACCGGGTGAATTTCCCGGACACGGCCACCCCGAACCGGGTCGAGGAGATGCGGGTCTGGCATGTGACGGGCATCGGCATCCGCTTCTACTATTCCGCGGCCTACGAAATCGACGGGTGGGTTCATCGCGGCGACCCGCGGATGATCGGGGCGTCGGTCTCGGAGGGCGGCCCGCTGAATCCGGCAACCGGAGCGGCGATGACGCACGCCGGCGCCTGGGCCGCGTACTCGGATGTGCGGCGGGCCGATATTCAAGGAATGGAGATCGGGTACCTGAACCGCGGGCGCGGAGTGGCCGACGAGATCGTCCTGCGGGATTCCTACCTGGACAACCTGATCAACATCGCGATCTGGAAGTTCTCGCAGCGGCCAATCGACGGCAGCCGGGACTTTCAGGTCCAGGACGTCATCTTTGGCGACCATTTGAACCCGGGCGCCAACAACACGTTCGTGACCAGTGGATCGGCGCCCAACCCGCCGGAACTGATCGTGCCCGAGTCGGTGACGGTCAGCGGCTTTAACGGGGTCCCCGGTCAGGACTTCCGCATTTACTACGAGGAGCAAGCGCCCGACTTCGTGATGCCCGCTGGAAGTTGCCAGGCCGAGACCGGGGTCACCAACCAGCAGTGCTGGGATGCTTATGGCCAGACCACGGCCGGCGAGCTCGCTCCCTCGCGACTACTGGACGGGGACGACGGGCAGTTGGGCGCGCTGCGGGCGCGGGCCCTGGGGATCAGCGGCCTGGTCTACGAGACGCCCGGCACGCGGCTGCAGCCGCCGCGGCTGTATGTCAACTTCGAGCAGCAGGGCGACGTCAAACTGGCTTACTATGCAGTCACTGGCAATTCCCAGCAAGTGGCGGGCGTCGCGCTGCGCGTGGGTGACGAGCTGTTCGAGTCGACGGACCTGATCGGAGCCATCGATATCAGCCAGATCCGCAACGGAACCTATCCGGTGGTGGCCACCTTGCGGGATGCCGCTGGCCAGGAAACGGGACAGGGCGCCCAGTTCGAAGTCCGCCTGCCCGTCAAGGACCGCTCGCAGTTCCGCCGAGCGAATCAACCACCCGTGCTCGAACCGCTGGCCGACCAGCAGGTGCGAGCCAACACGACGCTCGCGTTTTCGATCATCGCCGAGGACCCGGAGGGAGACGCGCTGATCTACTCGGCGTCGCCTTTGCCGGCGGGTGCCACGCTGGACGCCGCGACCGGGCTGTTCCGCTGGACGCCCGGCAATCAGCAGGTGGGCCGCTACGAGCTGCAACTGGTGGCCAGCGACGGCCAGCAGAGCTCGACTCGGCCGCTCAACATCGAAGTGCTGTTTGATTCCACGGTGGACGGCGGTCGAGTCGGAGATTGGGATTTCAACAATTCCTCGGGATCGTTACTGACCGATCGTTCGGCTTACGGCAACCACGCCGAGATTCATGGCGGAGCGACTTTCGCGGCGGATGGCCTGGTGCTGGATGGTGTCGACGATTTCGTGCAAATGCCGGATTCCACGGCACTCAAGCCGGTACAGGAATTGACAGTGTCAGTCCGTTTCGAGACCAGCGGTCAGAACTACTTCAAACCGCTCGTCGCCTACGACGGCGGATCGGTATCAAGTTTCGCGATCATGGTATTCGACAATGGATTCGCCAACCGGTTTGGTGATGTGGGCCAGGGCTTCTGGATCCAGTGGAACACCCGGACGCATGGTCCGCAAAGCCTGTTCGTGCCCTTCGCCGAGTGGGAGGGCGAGGTGGATGTGACGCTGACGTTCGCGAACACCAGCACCTCGGGCCAGTTGCGGGTGTACGTCAATGGCCAGGAGGTGGCCGCGGAACTGGACGCCGGGCAGGATATCAACTATACGCCATGGCGCAGCCAGCGTGTGCAGCTAGGGATGTCATCGGCCGGTAATTGGAGCGGCCGCATTGCGGCCGCGAAGATGTTCGGCCGGGCCCTGGACGCGGCGGAAGTCGCCGGTTTGTTCGGCAACAGGCCGCCCGTGCTGGAGGCAGTCGATCCGCTGGTGACGCCGGCCAACCAACCGCTGACGATCCCGCTACGGGCGACCGACCCGGAGGGCGCCGCAGTGACGTATTATGCCAGCGGGTTGCCCGCGGGAGCCACGCTGGACCCGCTGAGTGGACAGCTAACCTGGACCCCCGGCCGCTCGCAGGTCGGCGAGCATACGATCGAAGTGGGGGCCAGTGACGGTACGGCCGGCAGCACCCGGCAGGTGTTGATCTCCGTCACCAACGACCTGCTGGGCGCCTGGAATGCCGACCGTGTGAGCCCCGATGGCAGGTGGTTGGATGCCAGCGGCCAGGGACACCTGGGAACGGTCCACGGCGGAGCCGCCGCGCAGGATGGCGCCCTGGTGCTGGACGGCAGCGACGATTTCGTGCAACTCGACCGCTCGACCGCCCTGGAACCGGCCAGCGAACTGACCGTGGCCGTGCGGTTCGAGACCAGCGGCACGAACTTCTTCACGCCGCTGGTGGCGTACGATGGCGGCTCGGTGCCCAGCTTCGGGATCCGCGTTTTGGATCGCAGCCGCTCCAGCCTGTTCGGCGAAACGGGGCAAGGCTTCTACGTCCAGATCCACACGCAGACCAAGGGATCGGTGGCGCTGTACGTGCCGCACAACGCCTGGGATCAGCCGCTTGACGTGGCCCTGACCTTCCGGAACACCGAGACATCGGGCGAACTGCGGTTCTACATCAACGGAGTTTTGATGGCCAGCAATCTGGACGCCGGGCAGACCATCCGCTATACGGACTGGGGCAGCAAAACGGTCCAGTTCGGCAAGTCGGCCGCCGGATTCTGGCAAGGCAAGTTGTACCAGGCCCAGCTTTATTCACGGGCCCTGTCCAGCGGCGAAATCTCGCAACTGTTTTAGGAAAAGTTGGCTCGACGCACCATCGCCGGCAGCAATCCACCCCGCGGCCCCGCGACCCTCCTGGTCACCATCGACACGGAGGAAGAGGGACTGTGGGGCGGGACCTACCGCCGCACGAATAACACCGTGCGAAACATCCAAGGTCTGCCCCGGTTCCAGGAACTGTGCGACGGCTTGGGGATTCGCCCGACCTATCTGATCGACGCGCCGGTGGTCTCCGACGCCGCGGCCGTCGGCCTGCTGCGCCCGCTGCAGGACGATGGCCGAGCGGAGATCGGCGCCCACGTGCACCCCTGGTGCAACCCGCCCCTGGAAGAAGAGAGCTCTGCTCGAAATTCCTACCTCTGCAATCTTTCCGCAGCACTGCAGCGGCGCAAGATCAGTTGGCTGACCGAGCAGATCGAACACCAGTTCGGCCGCCGACCCACGTCGTTCCGCGCGGGTCGCTACGGCCTGGACATCAGCGGAGCGAGGATTCTGGCGGATCTGGGATACCAGGTCGATTCGAGCGTGATTCCGTTCATCGACTACACCAGCGAAGGCGGACCCGACTTTCGCCACGCGCCCTACGATCCGTACTACATTGATGGAAACGATCTCTGCCAGCCGCACGCGGCGGGCCGTCTGCTGGAAGTGCCCGTGACACTGGGCTACAGCCGCCCGCAGTTTCGCCAGGCCGACGCGCTGCGCCGCTGGGCCGAACGAACACCCTGGCGCCAGTTGCGCTGCGTGGGCATCCTGGATCGGCTGGGAATGGCCCGCCGCATCAAGCTCAGCCCGGAACAGGCCAGCGTTGCTGAAATGCGGCAACTGGTCGATGCCCGGCTGCGGCAGGGCGCCTCGTGCCTGGTCCTGATGTTCCACAGCTCGTCGCTGCTTCCCGGTTGCTCCCCCTACGTGCCCGACGAGCGTGCGCTGGACGAGTTCTATCGCCGGCTGACCGGCCTGTTCGAGTATTGCCTTGGCGAGCGGCAGTGTGCCGCCTGCACGCTCAGCGAATTCGCTCAAGCCCATTCGGCTGCCGCCGCGCGCCCCGCCGCAACCCCCTTCGCGTGAACCTTTCCCACAGTCACTTGTTTCATCCAGCGTGGTCCCCTCCGCGACGCCGCGTCGTGGGCCGGGCTCCGCAGATCGTGGACGTGTCATGCGCCTGAGTCAAACCGAGATCACTCAATTCGCCGCCTGGTCCGCTGACTGCAATCCGCTGCATGTCGACTTGCCGGCGGCGCGGCAGACTTCCTACGGGCGGACGATCGCCCACGGGATGCTGGTGTCGCTGGAGGCCCTGCGGCAACTCGATCCGCCGGACGCCGCGCCCCTGGTATCGATCGATGCCGAGTTCCGCGGCCCCGTGTTTCCGGACCGGGATTACGAGCTGCGCTCGACTGCGACCGACGCCGGCTGGCGGCTGACGGTCGCCGACGGCGAGCAAACGCTGTTGATCCTGACCGCGGGCAAGCGCCCGTTGTCGGACAGCCAGCTTCAGTCGGCAGAACCGGCCGAACGTCCGACGTGGACGGAGCGGATCAAGTCGCGGCAAGTCCGGGAAACACCGGCCGATCGCCCGGTGGAAGAGATGCGGAGCGGCCTGGAACTGACGGGCCTGTACGACCGGCACGTTCCGCTGGCCGCCAGCGACGGCGGACCCCTCACCGCCCAGCAAGCCAACGTGCTGGGGCTCTGCAGCTATCTGGTCGGCATGGAACTTCCCGGACTGCGGTCCGTGTTCACGCGATTGCAACTGACCTTCCACGATCGCTCGGCCGAAGCCACGCCGCTGGTGTATCGACTCGCCACGAAACGATTCGACGAACGGTTTCGCCTGCTCGATACGGTGGTCGAGGTGGCGACGCCGGCTGGTGCTCCGGTGGCGACCGCCGAACTGCGGAGCTACGTCCGTTTCAGCCCCGTGGTAACCGACGTCCGGCAACTGGCGGCCGCCTTGCCGACCAGCTCGAACCGTTTGAAAGACAAAGTGGCCTTGATCTGCGGCGGCAGCCGCGGGCTGGGGGCCGACCTGGTGGCGTCGCTGGCCCTGGCCGGTTGCCAGGTGTATATCAACTGCCGCCACACCACCGAGGCGGTTGAGCGTCTGATTGCGGAGATTGAAGCGTGCGGCGGCAAGGCGGAGCTGTTGCCCGGCGATGCCGCGGACGCGGAGTGGTGCGTTGCCGCGCGCGAACAGATTCTGGCTCGGCACGGCCGGCTGGATCTCCTGGTGCTGAACGCCTGCGCTGCGCCCCATCCCACCGGTTTCGCAACACTTCTGCAACCATCCGGCAGCAGCTACGTGGCCGACAACCTGCGGCTGGTGCAGATGCCGCTGGCGGCACTGCTGCCCACGGTGGACGCCAACCGTGGGACCGTCGTCGCCGTGTCCTCGTCGTTCGTGACGGAGCCGCCGGCGGAGTTCGGGGAGTACGTGGCGCTGAAACACGCCGTGGAAGGTCTGGTGCGGAGCGCTGCCCGTGAGTTTCCACGAGCCGCCTATCTGTTACCCCGACCGCCGCGGCTGCAGACCAGTTGGAACGATACACCCACCGGCGTGTTGGGCACCATCCCCTCGGCCCAGGCGGCCGTGTCGATTGTGAAGCGATTGGCCAGCGCATCGACCGCCGGGCAGGTCGAAACGCTCGAACAGTTTCCCCCGCTGGCCACACGGTCCGCTCCGTCCGGCTCCGCCAACGAGCCCGCCGCCAACGAGCCCGCGAGCGGAGAACGGCCCGCTGACTTCCACCTGATCCTGGCCGCCAGCTTCACTGCCGAACCGCTGTTGCCGGGCCTGGAGTTCTGGAAGCGCGAACTCGGCTGGTCGGCCGAACTGCGGACCGCTCCCTATGGGCAGGTCATCCAAGAACTGCTCAACCCGGCCAGCGGCATGGCGGCCAATCCGCGAGGGCTGAACGTGGTGGTGCTGCGAGTCGCCGACTGGCTGCGGGAACTGCCGGACGAAACCAGGCAGTCGGCCGAACGACTGAGCGAATTCCTGCGGGCAACCGCCCAGGAGTTCGTGGCGGCGGTCCGAGCACATCGCCAGCGGGCGGCGGTCGAAACGCTGCTGGTGCTCTGCCCGTCGAACTCGGCGCCTGGTTCGGACCAGCACTTGCTGCTCGCCCAGATCGAACAACAACTGCTCGCGCAGCTTCGCGGCCTGGGAGGACTTGGAATCCTGGTGGCCGGCGACTTCCATGCGGCTTACGACGTGCCCGAGGATGCCGTGCACGATCCTTTGCGGGACAAGATCGCTCACGTGCCGTATCAGGACGGTTATCTGCATCTGTTGTCGACACTGGTCGCCCGCTACCTGCAGCGCCGGCTGGCGCGGGTCCGCAAGGTGGTGGTGGTGGATTGCGACAACACGCTCTGGAAAGGCGTGGTCGGCGAAGTGGGAGCGGCCGGTGTCGAGTTCGAAGAGGGCCACCGGGCGCTGCACGCGAAACTCAACCAGCTCAGCGCCAGCGGCATGCTGGTCTGCCTGTGCAGCAAGAACGAGGAGTTGGATGTCTGGTCGGTCTTCGAGCAGCGCGAGGACTTCGGCTTGCGGCGCGAGCAGATCGTGGCGGCGATGATCAACTGGCAGCCCAAGTCCGAGAATCTGCGCAAGCTGGCCGGGCGGCTGAACCTGGGCTTGGACAGTTTCGTGTTCCTGGACGATAACCCGGTCGAGTGTGCCGAAGTGCGGGCGGCTTGCCCCGAAGTGCTCACGCTGCCGTGGCCGCAGCAGGCGGACGAGGCCTGCCGGCTGCTGCGGCACACCTGGGAGCTGGATCTGGACGAGGGGACGGACGAGGACCGGCGGCGCACCCAGTTGTATCAGGAAGAGTTCCAGCGGCAGGAACTGCAAGACCAGCAGGTCAGCTTTCGCGACTTTATCGAACGGCTGGAGCTGGTGGTCGACATCCAGCCGCTCAGCGAACCGGACGTGCCCCGCGCCGCACAACTGACCTTGAGGACCAACCAGTTCAACTTTACCACTCGCCGCCGCGAAGCGGGCCAGTTGCAGCAGTTGCTGGGCGATCCGCTGTCGAGCTGTCACACGGTGCGCGTTCGAGACCGTTTCGGCGATTACGGGCTGGTGGGGCTGATGATCGCTCAGCAGCGGGAGCGGCTGCTGGAGGTCGACACGCTGCTGCTGAGTTGCCGCGTGCTGGGACGCGGCGTCGAATGGGCGATGGCGGCCGAACTGGGCCGCGTGGCCCTGCAGCGCGGTGCGGAGCGGGTGCTGTTCCGAGTGGCGACGACCAGCAAGAACGCTCCGGCCCGCAAGTTTCTCCAAGCCCTGGCCCCCGATCAGGCACGGCGTGGTGACGACAAGCTGCTGGAGTGCGAGCTGAGTGCCGACTATGTCCAGCAACTGCGTTTCGAGCCGGAGGAGGCTCCCGCGACCGGAGCCGATTCCGCCGAGCCCCGTCCGGCGCCGGCCCAGTCCCAGCCGGCCCAGTCCCAGCCGGCCCAGTCGCTGCGGCAGCGGGAGCGGCAGATCATGCGGGCGGCTGGCGAACTGGGAACGCTGGCGCG
>JAGFJK010000270.1 GCA_024102795.1 Pirellulaceae bacterium | reverse complement strand
AGGCCACGCCGCGCAGCGCCCAGGCGTGCGCCGGGTTCAGCGGGTTCGGCCGGCGGATGCCCGCCGCCTGCAACGCCCGTCCGATCGGTTCGAAATACGTCATGCCGTGGTCCTTGACCAGCGACTTGAAAAACGCCATGCCCAGCATCTCGCCTTCGCCCTCGTAGATGCAGGGCGCGAGATACTCGTGCACGTGGTCACCAAACATGTGGCCGTGCAGGAACGACCGGCCGCCGTGCGTCTTCATGCACAGCTCGATCGCCGCTTCCTTCTGCGCCTCGCTGCCGAAGATCTTGGCCACGATGCACTCCATCTCGCCGCGGTAGCCCAGGTCGATCAGCGTGGAACACCAGGCAACCAGCGCGTCGCAACCCACGATCATGCCGGCCAGCCGGCCCAGACGCCGCCGGACCAGCTCGCGGCGAGCGATCGGTTCGCCGTAGGTCACGCGGTACGCGGCCCAGGGCCGCATGCCGGCCAGCATCAGCCGCATCGTGCCCGCGGCATTCGCGCACAGCGCGATGCGACCCAGGTTCAGGCCGTGGTAGGCGATTGTCAGCCCGTTGCCCCTGGGCGGCACCAGCAGATTCTCGGCCGGTACCGGAAGGTCGCGGAACACCAGGCCCTGGTTGTGCGTGTGCTTCAAGGCGTACAACCCATAGCGCCGCAACTGGAACTGCTCGTTCTCCTGATCCGGCAGGTCGACGATCAACACGGCCGGCGTTTCGTCGATCAGGCAGACCAAACCGATCGTCCTGCCCGGCACGACGTTGGTGATAAACAGCTTCTCGCCCGTCACCAGGTAATGATCGCCGTGGCGGCGGGCCCGGGTTCGCAAGGCGGTCAGGTCCGAACCGGCACACGGCTCGGTCAACGCAAACGCCGACAATCGCCGGCCGCTGGCCAGATCGGGAAGGTAACGCTGCTTTTGCCGCTCGTTGCCGAACGTCTTGACCGGGTCCACGGCCCCGATGCAGCCATGTACCGACGCCAGCCCGGCCACCGTCGGGTCCACGGTCGCCATCCGGGTCAGAAAAGGGGCGAAACAACGGAACGGCGCCCCTTGGCCCCCGAACTGCTGGTCGACCAGCAACCCCCAATAGCCCATCGCCGCCAGCTCGTCCAGCACCTCGGCCCGCACCTTCCGCCGCTCATCCCACAGCGTGTCGGCAGAGCGATGGCGGCGAACCACCTCCAGCGACGCGTCCATCACCCGCCGCACGTCCGGCGGCGTTCCCACCGGTACCTGCTCGAACAGTTCGACCGGAAACTCTCGGTCCCAGACCGCCCGGTGGATGGGACTGTGCACCGTCTGGTACTGGGGCTGAAACAGCTTCTCGACCTGCTCGTCCGCCTGGTCCATCTCGCCCGTGCGGCGAACCTCCTCCTCGCTCTTTCCGCCCAAACGCAGCGCCGTCTCGGCGAACGACGTTTCCTCGTCGGGCCGCCGCTCTTCCGAGCGCGAATCGGTCGTGTCGGTGTGCCTGGCCATGGGTTGATACCTCCTTGCTGATATTCTAGGCACTGCGGCCGTAAAGCGATTCGATTTCGGCGCGGAAATGAGCCTCAATCACCCGCCGCCGCAAGCTGAGCTTGGGGGTCAGTTCGCCCGCTTCGATCGAGAATGCCCGGCCGAGCAACGTGAAGCGGCGGATCTGCTCGTGAGGCGCCAGGTCCCGCAGCCGCTGGCGGAGACACTCGGCGTACATCGCCAGCACCCGCCGATGCCGCAGGGCGGAACGCCGGGAGAACAGCAGGATCCGCGCCGCCTTGATGCGGGCCCGCAGCGTGTCGGGATCGGGCACGATCAGGGCCGTAAGGTAATCCCGCCCGTCGCCGACGACCAGCGACTGGTGGATCAACGGATCCTGGTTCAACAGCATTTCCAGGCGAGTGGGCGAGACGTTCTTGCCGCCGCTCGTGACCAGGATTTCCCGTTTGCGGCCGGTCAGGTACAGGAACCCATCGTCGTCCTGGCGAGCCAGGTCGCCCGTATGCAGCCAACCGTCGCGGAGCATTTCTCGCGCGGCTTCCTCGTTGCGGTAGTAGCCCCGCATCACGTGCGGTCCCCGCGTCAGCAGCTCGCCATCCTCGGCCAGACGGACCTCGACTCCCGGCAGTGGCTGGCCGATCGACCCGCGCCGGTGCCGTGCCGGGGTCGAAAGGCTGATGACGGGCGACGTTTCGGTCAGCCCGTAGCCTTGCAGCACGGGGACATCCTGCGACAGATAGTAGTCGTACACCTCCTCCGGCAAGGCGGCTCCGCCACAGCAGCACAGACGGACTCGCCCGCCCAGCAATTGGCGGACGCTGCCGGGCCGCTGCGCCACGCCGCGCTGCCGCAGCAACCGCAGCATCCGTTCGTAGAACAACGGTACGCCGTTCAGCAGCGTCGGCTGCCAGTGCGCCAGGTCCTCCAACAGGGTTTCGCGCGAGCGGGCCAGCACCAGCCGCGAGCCGCCGCCGATCCAGGTGTACAAGTCGCAGGTCCGGGCAAAGGCGTGGCTCAGCGGCAGGAAGTTCAGCCGCACGTCTCCCGCATGTTCGTCGAACCGCGACAGCGTCTGCCGCATGTTGAACGCCAGGTTGCCGTGCGTCAGCATCACGCCTCGCGGCTCGCCGACCGTGCCGGATGTGTAGATAATCGCGGCCAACTGGTCGGGCACCGGTTCGCTCGCTACGGCTTCCGCCGCGCTGCCGGCAAGCAGGTCCTGCCTGCCGGAAAGCAGGTCCTGCCAGCCCAGCACGCGCTGGCCGGCCAGACCGCGCGGCACCGGTTCCCAGGCGAACCAGCGCAGGCCAGCGGCCTGTTCCGCACGGATCTCCCGCAGTTTGTCGGCCTGCGGCGGGCCGGCCAGCAGCACGGCACGGGCCTCGCAATGTTCGATCTGAGCGACCAGTTCAGGACTCGCCAGCGAAACGTGCAACGACACGTGCACGGCACCGATCGACAGCAGTGCCTGGTCCGCCACGATCCATTCGTACCGGTTCTCGGAGACCTGCACCACTCGGTCGCCGGCCTGGATGCCGTGGCTGAGCAGACCGGACGCCACGCGATGCACGTCGGCGGCCAGTTCATTCCAGGAGACCGTCTGCCAGGCGGCGCCGGACCAGTGCGTCAGTGCCGGCTGGTCGCCCGACTGGGCCACACGCTGGCGAAGCAGCGAAGCGAGCGTCTCGCTCGGCGCGTCGAGTGGCTGGTCGTCTGGCATGATCGTCCCGCCGAGCGAACCGGAAAGTTGGGGCACGCAGTCCAGCGGCTACGCGACACGTTCGAAGATCGTGGCGATCCCCTGCCCCATGCCGATGCACATGGTGGCCAGGCCCAGGGTCGCGCCGCGGTCGCGCATGGCATGCAGCAAGGTCGTGGCGATCCGCGCCCCGCTGGCTCCCAGCGGATGGCCGATCGCCAGGGCGCCGCCGCGGACGTTCACCTTGGCGGGGTCGAGCCGCAGCATGCGCATGCAGGCCAGCGCCTGAGCCGCGAACGCCTCGTTCAGCTCGATCAGGTCCAGGTCCTCGATCCGCAACCCGGCGCGTTGCAAGGCGCGCTGCGTGGCCGGGACCGGGCCGGTACCCATCACGGACGGTTCCACGCCGGCCACCGCCGTCGCCCGGATGCGGGCCAGCGGCTGCAAACCCAGCTCGCCGGCCTTCTCCTCGGACATCACCAGCAGTGCCGCCGCGCCGTCGTTGATCGGGGAACTGTTGCCGGCCGTGACGCTGCCCAGGCGGGGCATGAACACGGGCGGCAAGGCGGCCAGCGCCTCCAGGCTGGTGTCCGGCCGCACGCACTGGTCCCGCTCCACCAGCACCCGGCGGCCCTCGGCGTCCCGACCGTAGACCGGGACGATTTCAGCCTGAAACTCGCCCCGTTCGTACGCGTCCGACGCTCGGCGGTGGCTGCCCAGCGCAAACTCGTCCTGCTCCGCCCGGCTGATGCCCTGCGTCTGGGCCAGAAACTCGGCCGTCACGCCCATCATCAGGGCGCCCTTGGAGGTCGAACGGAACAGCTTGGGGTTCAGATCCAGCCCATGATCCATCGGCAGGTGCAGCATGTGCTCCAGCCCGCCCACGATCTGGACGTCCTCCGCCCCGGCCGCGATCGCCTGGCACGCCTGGTTCAGCGCTTGCAGGCTGCTGCCGCACAAGCGGTTGACCGTGGCACCCGCCGCGGTCGCCGGCAGGCCGGCCAGCAAGGCCACGGTGCGGGCCACGTTCAGTCCCTGTTCGAGCGTCTGCTGAGTGCAGCCCAGCACGACGTCGGCGATCTCGCCGGGAGGAATCCCGGTGCGGTCCAACAACGCTCGGACGCAGGCCACCGCCAGGTCGTCGCTGCGGACGTCGCGAAACACGCCACGTTCCTTGTGCGCCCGGCCGATCGGCGAGCGGACGGCATCCACCACGACCGCCGTTTTCATGAGGCCCTCCGCGTTTGCTGGTAGAACTTGCCGCCGCTGGCCGCCATCTCCCGTAGCAGTTCGGTCGGCCGCAGGCGCGTGCCCAGACCCTCGAACGGCCGGAGCCACTCCAGGATCCGCTCCGCGCCTTCCGTATCGGCCCAGAACAACAGCCCGCCGCGGAAGGCGGGAAATCCCAGGCCGTAGATCAACCCCAGGTCGATGTCGCGAGCGTCTCGCACGATCTGCTCCTGCAGGATGCGCGTGGCCTCCAGCAGCATCGGCAGGAACAGCCGCATCGTGATCTGTTCCAGGCTGTACTCCCGCCGCTCGCGCGTGTAGCGGTCGGCCAGCACCTGAAAGTCCGGGTCCGCGCGACCCTGCTTCTGGCCCGGATCGTAGCGGAAGAATCCCGCTCCCGACTTCTGGCCCAACCGCCCCGCCTTGACCATCGCCGGCAGCAGCGGCGAGGCGACGATGCGGTCGGGAAACGCCTCCCACATCGTGCGGCCGGCGTAGAAAGCCGTATCCAGACCGACGACATCGTACAGCGTCAGCGGGCCCATCGGCATCCCGAACCCCTTGGCCGCCTTCTCGATCTGCTCCAATGGCACGCCGGCACAGACCAGTTCCAGCGATTCATTCATGTAGGGGAACAGCAGGCGGTTGACCAGGAATCCGGGACCGTCGTGCACCACGATTGGCAGCTTGCCTACCCGCTTGGCGTACGCCACGGCCGTGGCCACCGTCTGATCGCTGGTCTGACGACCGCGGATTACTTCGACAAGCTGCATCTGGCGGACGGGATTGAAAAAGTGGATGCCGCAAAACTGGTCTGGCCGTTGGAGCCCCGCGGCCAGCGAGCTGATCGTGATGGTCGAGGTGTTGGAAGCCAGCACGGCCTCGCCGCGCAGCAGCGGTTCGATCCGTTGCAGAACCTTGCGCTTGACGTCGGCGTTTTCCACCACGGCTTCGACCACCAGGTCGCAGCCGGCCAGTTCCTGGTCCGTCCGGCAGGTGTTCAGCAGCGGGGCCAGTTCCACGGCCCGGTCGACGTCGGCCCGTCCGGTTTCCTTGCGATAGGACACCTCGCGAAGGATTTCGCTGGCCCCCGCCGCCAGCGCGTCGGCCGACGCGTCGGTCACGACCACGGGCACGCCGCGTTTGATGTTGGCCGCCGCGATGCCGCGCCCCATGATCCCGGCGCCGATCACGCCGACCGAGCGGATCTCGCGGGTCGCCAGCGGAGGCCCGTCCACGCCGCGATCCTTCTTGATGCGGTCGGTCAGGAAGAAGACGTTCAGCAGGGCCCGGTTGATCGGACTGCCGAACAGCTTGGGCATTTGCCCGGCTTCCAACTGGCAGGCCTGCCAGACATCGCAGCCGGCCGCTTCGAGCAGCAATTCCAGGGCGATCAGCGGCGCCGGATACTGGCCCTTGGTCTGCTGGCGGATGGCTGCCGAGGCCGTCGCGCCGAGAAACCCCAGTTCGGTCTCGTCCATCGCCACCGGTTCCTGCCAGCTTTGCCGGTCTCGCAGGTAGCGCCGCGTCTGTTGCTCGTCGCGCACCAGCCGCACGGCCGCGGCCATCAGTTGATCGGGCGGAGCCACGTCGTCGGCCAGGCCCATCGCCAGCGCGGCCCGCGTGCCTAGCGACTCGCCCGTCGTGATCAGCTCGATGGCATTCGCCAGCCCGATCATCCGCGGCGCTCGCGCCGTCCCGCCCCAGGCGGGAAACAGGCCCAGTTTGACCTCCGGGAAGCCGATTTGCGTCCGAGCAGCATCGCTCATCACGCGGCGATCGCACCAGCAGGCCAACTCGGCACCGCCCCCCAGGCAGACGCCGTCAATCGCGGCGACCGAGACCCAGGGCCCTTTCGACAACCGCGAAAACAGCTCCTGCCCACGGCGGCAGAGCGCCGTGATCTGTTCGGGCGGAGCGTCCAGCGAGGCGGCGAATTCCCGCAGGTCGGCGCCGGCAATGAATGTGCCCGGTTTGCCGGAGCACACGATCAACCCCGCGAGCCCACTCTGTTCTTCCAACTCGTCCAGCGCCGCCGCCAGTTCGTCCAGCACCTGGACGGACAGCACATTGGCACTCTTGTCCGGCAGGTCCAGCGTCAGCAGGGCAATGTCCGATTCCAGCATCTCGACCTGAATCGTCCCGGCCACCATCACTCGGACCCTCTTGGCTGAATCGACTTGCTTACCCGAACCGGCTGGTTGTCGCGGCGATCGACTTCGCGCTGCATCGTAGCTTGCCGGCGAGGAACCGGAAACCCGGGCCGTTGGGTCGGGCCGTTGGAATGGGCCGTTGGAATGGGCGGTTGGAACGCTGCCCGCCGCATGCTGTATTATAGGCAGTCTGGCAGGGAACTGGCTGGTTCGGATCGTTCGCCGGGAGATGTGTGCCATGCGCTGCTTCGTCGCGCCGCCTTCGCTGGTCTTGGTTCTGTTATGGACGGCCGTTTGGCTCGCTGCGCCCCGGACGCCGGCCTGCGGCGCGGCCGAACCGCCGGATGCGGCGGCCAAGGTTGTCGAACTGACGATCGACTATGGTGACGGAGTGCAGAAGCGGTTCACGCAGATCCAACGGCGGGATGAGTGGACGGTGCTGGACCTGCTGCAAGCGGCCGAGCGGCATCCTCGCGGCATCAAGCTGACCTACCGGGGGAAAGGCGCCACCGCCTTGTTGACCCAGATTGACGATCGGAAGAACGAAGGCAGCGGCCGCAACTGGCTGTTCTACGTCAACGGCAAACTGGCCGACCGCAGCTTCGCCATTGTGCCCCTGGCGGACGGCGACCAGGTGCTGTGGCGATTCGAGGAATATCGGCCGTGACGGCGGGTGGCGGTGACGACTGGTCCGTCGTCCTGCGGACTGGTTGAACACCTTTCGCGGGCGGCGTTTTGCCTCTACAATCATGGCCAGCGGGAACGTCCCCGCGGATGCCTCAACCGAACAGGAAGCTTCGAACGATGACTCGGCCGCGGTTCTGGTTCAAGAGTGTGGCGACGGCGGGAACCGATGCGGGCTGGACACAGCGCGGCGCCGCCCCCTGGCTGATGGTGGTGGCCCTGGTCCTGCTGGGCACGGCCACCCGGCTGTTCTTCCGCGACGTGCCCAACTTCGCGCCCGTGGCGGCCTTGGCCCTGTTTGCCGGCTACTACTTCCGCTCGGCATGGCTGGCGCTGAGCGTCCCGCTGGGCATCATGCTGCTGTCCGACCAGTTTCTGGGCGGCTATGACCCGCGGATGATGGCGCTTGTCTATGGCATGCTGGCCTTGCCCGTGGCTTGGCGAGCGTTGTTGCGGCGGTGGCTGCCAGTGGACGGCGAGCGGCCGGCGAGGGCGGCGGTGGCGGTGGCCGGGCTGATCGGCTGCAGCCTGATGTCGTCCGTGTTGTTTTTCCTGGTCACCAACTTCGGTTGCTGGCTGACCATGGGCGCGTATGAAAAGTCGTTCGCCGGGCTGGTCCATTGCTACGGGCAAGCCTTGCCTTTCTTCCGCCACACGCTGTTGGGCGACCTGGTGTTCGCGTCCGCTGGATTTTCGGCGTTCGCCCTGCTGACCCAGTGGCAGCTCACCCGGACCAGCCAGCGTCTGGCCGAGTCGCGATAGCCCACTGTCGCCTTTCGCTTCGGCATAGTCGCCTTTCGCTCCGCGAAAGTGGCGCGGTGGGTAGAAGCGGTTCCGGGTTTTTTGGTACGATCCGGGTTGGCAAGCCTTCACCCCGTATCCCCCGAGCAGCTCATGGCCCACGATGTCTCCCATCTTTGTCCTTGCGGCAGCGGCCGCAAGGTCAAGTTTTGTTGCGGCAAAGCCGTGGCCGCGGAATTGGAAAAGATCCAGCGGGCCATCCACGGAGACCAGCGGGCCGCGGCACTCAACCTGACACGGCTCGCTCGGCAGAAGTGGCCCGACATTCCCGCCTTGCTGGCCATTCAGGCCGAACTGGAACTGATGCTCGGCGAACACGACGCCTGGCCGGCGACGGTGCAGCACCTGGCGCGTGTGGCGCCCGACACCCCGTCCAGCCACGCCCTGTCGGCCATTCGGGATTGTGATGCCGGACGCGTGGACGACGCCATGGCTCACCTGCAGGCCGGACTGGAGGCGGGGGAGAAAGTCCTGCCCGGTATCCTGTACGAGGCGCTCGGGTTGGTGGCCCAGGCGATGCTGACTCGCGGCAACCTGCCCGGAGGCTTGTCGCTGCTGCGTTTTCAGTCCGGTATCGCCGGGCAGGCCGACAAACGCCCGGCTGAAATCCTGGAGCAACTGGACGATCTTGGCTCCGTGCCATTCCTGTTCCGCTATCAGCGGTTGTTGCGAACGCCTGGTGAGCAGATCGCGTCCCCGGAACAAACCAAGAAGATGCTGTCGCAAGTAGGCGCCGGACGCTGGCGCCAAGCCCGGCAGTTGGTGGAACAACTTCGCCAGGACCATCCCCAGGATCCCGACCTGCTGTACAACCTGGGCGTGCTGAACATGCGGCTGGGCGATCTGCCGCGTGCCGCCGAGTCCTGGCGGCAATTTGCCGCCCTGCCCGGCCTGCCGCTGGACGAGGCGGTCGAGGCCGAGGCGATGGCGCAATTGGTCGAGCCGGCGGGCCCTGAGTACTCGGTACGCCAGGCTGAAGTGGTCTTTCGAGTCACGAACACGGACCAGGCCCTGGAACGTCTCTTGTCCAGCCGCCGCCTGAGCCTTGCCCCGGAAGACGCTTTCGAACCGTTCGACGAGGACGATGTGCCCCCGAAAGCTGCTTTCTGGCTGCTGGATCGGGAACCGCCGGCGTCCGGAGCCGACGTCACCTGGCGAGAGATCCCCAACATCGTCGGCGAAGCCATGCTGTTTGGCAGGCAAACCGAACGCGAGGCGAGGCTGGAAGCCTACCTGTTCCGCGACTCGACGTTCGATGAGCGGAAGGAGCTCTTGCAGGCCACGCTGGGAGACGCCGGCCACTGGGAGTCCGAAACGGATCTCGAGGGCCAATCGACCGATCCGATCTCACACGCCCTGAACTGGCGGTGGCGGATTCCGGAAGATATGCCCGCCGCCCGAAGCGAGCAGGCCATTCGGGAAAAGCAGCAGGCGCTGATCCACGAAACCGTGCCCAGGCTGGCCTTGCCCGTGCTGGATGGCAAGTGCCTGGCCGAGGTGGCCGGCGACCCGGCCTACTGGGTGCGAGCGCTGGGCTTGTTGCTGAATCTGGAACTCCAGGTTTTCGTTGCCCAGTGGCAGGTTGATCTCAACGCCTTGCGGCGCGAACTGGGGTTGCCCGAACGGGCGACGATCCGAGGACCCTTGGATAATGCCGCGCGGTTTCCCCTGGAGCGCGTCCCCTATGTCCAACTGGATTCACTCTCGGACGACGAACTGTTGCCGGTGGTGTCCCGCTGCTTCCTGCTCCGGTGCTGGCCCTTGCTGAAGCCGCTGGCGGACGAAGTGGAACGCCGCGGCGAGTCGCTGGTGGCGAAAGTCAATCGGCTCAATATGCACGCCGCGCTCTCCGGAATCGCTCCCACCAGCGAACTGACTCTGGAGCAACTGCAGAAGGCCGCAGACCTGGCCGAGGCCAGCGGCATCTCGCCCGCCTCCTTCCTGCTGGCCGGCCTGGTGCATCAACTGCGTCTGGGCCGGAAGCGGGAGTTGCAGGAATCGTTGCAAAGACTCAACAGCCGGCACATGCGCGAGCCGGGTGTCGCCGAACAAGTGCGGCAGTTCATGGCGTTCGTCCAGCAAGCCGCTCGTGCCGCCGGACGGTTGCCGGGAGCGGAACTGCCGGCGTCCGACCAGGCGCCGACCAGCAAACTCTGGACGCCGGACAGCGACACCGCTCCGGCAGCCGGCGGTGGCAAGTCCAAGCTGTGGGTGCCCGGCATGGATTGAGTTGGCGTGAACCGCGAAGCGGAATTTGACGAGCGTTGCATGCGGCGGGCCCTGGAACTGGCGGCCCAGGGGCTGGGGTACGTCGAACCCAATCCGCTCGTGGGCTGCGTGATCGCTCGCGGCGGCCAGGTGCTGGGCGAAGGCTGGCACCAGCGGTTCGGCGGCCCGCACGCCGAAGTCGAGGCGCTGCGCCAGTCCGGGCCGAACGTGCGGGGAGCCACCGCCTACGTGACGCTCGAACCCTGCTGTCACCACGGCAAAACGCCTCCCTGCACCGACGCCCTGCTGCAGGCCGGAATCGCCCGAGTGGTGGTCGCGCAAGTCGATCCATTCGCCCAGGTGGCCGGCCAGGGGATTCAACGGCTGCGGGAAGCTGGCGTGGCCGTCGAAGTGGGACTGCTGCAAGCGCGGGCCGAAGCGCAGCTTGCCGCCTATCGCAAACGGGTACTCACGGGACTGCCCTGGGTCATCGCCAAGTGGGCCATGACACTGGATGGCCGCATCGCCTCGCGCACCGGTCACAGCCAGTGGATCAGTGGCGTGCGGTCCCGCCAGGCGGCGCACGAGCTGCGCGGTCGAGTGGACGCGATCGTGGTCGGCAGCGGCACGCTGCTGGCCGACAATCCCAGCCTCACGGCGCGGCCGCCCGGCCCGCGCACCGCCACCCGCGTGGTGCTCGACTCCCGCTGCCGCACGCCGGTCGATTGCCAACTGGTTCGCTCGGCCAACGACGCACCGGTCCTGTTGGTCTGCGGACCGGGCTGCGATCCACAGCGGCGGCAAATGCTGGCCGATTCGGGTTGCGAAGTCCTGGTCGCTTCCGGGAGCACGCACCAGGAACGCTGGCGGGAATTGCTGCGGCTGCTGGGCGGCCGGCAAATGACGCACGTGCTGGTCGAGGGCGGCAGCCAGGTGCTGGGCAGTCTGCTGGACGCGGACCAGATCGACGAAGTGCACGTGTTCGTCGCGCCGCGGCTGCTGGGTGGCGCCAGCGCGCTGAGCCCCGTGGCCGGACTGGGCTTCGCGCGCCTCGACGATGCCCCTGGCCTGACCGACGTGCGGTACGAATCGCTCGACGGCGACCTGCACGTGTGGGGCCGCGTCGAACGGCAAGCGGCGTCGAACTGACGATTGTCGAAATCGACTAAATTCGCCATGACGTATGCGAGTATCCATGCCAAGGCTTGTACGGCACACGTGAACCGTACTCGACCAGCGAAAAGGCATGATCACACTGCGCAGTCCCTTCTGGACAGCCTCCACTTCGGCGAGCTTCCCACCTTGATAACACTCTGGCCCCCTCCCCGCTTCGGGATCGTGCAGCTTATAAGTTTCTTCGTCGTCAGAGTTTAGATCGCAGCAATAGCGTCCTCGGCGTTCCCGTACGCCGAAGGCGTTCCACAGTCACAGCCCAGGGTCGCCCGCTTCGGGCGCACCCTGGGTGTGGCCGTGATTTTGATATCTCTTATACGCCGAAGTCGTTCCACAAGGCGCCTTGTGCAACGCCTTCGGCGTAAAAGGGCCTCAAGGCGGTCGTTCTCCCAGGGTGCGCCCAAAGCGGGCGACCCTGGGCTGGGTTGTTCAACGCCTGCGGCGTAAAGACAGC
>JAGFJK010000208.1 GCA_024102795.1 Pirellulaceae bacterium | reverse complement strand
ATCTGTTCGGACGCCCTGGCGCCGAAGTCCACGCTACATTCATTCGCACGGTCCAGCAAAAAGTCCAGTCCCCCACTTGTGGTCCACCCAGCAGGCTCCGCGTCGACTTGTGTGGTACAACGAGCCGAAGCGGGGAGGGGGCCAGAAGTGATTTCAATGGGGTTTCCCAAGCCGTTTGGGATACCGGATCGAATAGTCGACCAAAGTGTCCTGAATCCTGCTGTGAAAGGACTTAAAAGCTGCACGATCTCTTCGGGGAGGTCGAACAAAACGTCAGTCCCAAAACCCGCACTACCAATCAGGACGACGAACACACGCCCACTGCCCACTGACAACTAACTACTGACCCACCAAATCAATCCTCGGGCGCGTTCTCGATCAACTGCCGGTAGAGCCGCATCAGCTCGCCCGTCACCGCACCCGGCTTGCCGTCGCCGATCGACCGGCCATCCACCTTGACCACCGGGACCACCTCGGCCCCGGTCCCCGTCAGGAAGATTTCCTGGGCCGAGTAGAGATCGTGCCGAGTCATATCGTTCTGGTGCACTTCGTAGCCCGCCTGTTCGGCCAGCTCGATCACGAGGTTCCTCGTCACGCCCTCGAGCAGTCCCGCGTGCAGCGGCGGCGTGTTGATCACTTGCCCACCGCGCCGCCGCTGGACGGCAAAGATGTTGTCCACCACGCACTCGGTCACATACCCTTGCGCATTGTACAGCACCGCCTCTTCCACGCCGGCCGCGATCGCTTCCAGCTTGGCCAGCACGTTGGCCAGGTAATTCAAGCTCTTGACGCGCGGGCTGAGCGTCGCCGGATGCTTCTGCAGCGTGGCCGAACTGATGATCGACAGCCCCTCCTGGTAGAACTTCGCGGGATAAACCTGGATGTCTCCCACGATGATGAAGACGAATGCCCGCGGGCATTGATACGGGTTGATGCCCAGCGTGCCCGAACCGCGCGTGACTACCAGGCGAATGTAGCCGTTCTGCTTCTCGTTGGCGGCCACCGTCTGGCGCACCGCCTGCTCCAGTTCGTCCTCGGTGTAGGGAATCCGCAGTTGGATGGAACGGGCCGAGTTCCAGAGGCGGTCCAAGTGCGTCCGCAGCTTCAGAATGCGGCGGTTGTAAATCCGCAACCCCTCGAACACGCCGTCGCCATACAGCAGCCCGTGGTCAAAGACGCTGATCCGAGCGTCCGCGGCAGGCACCAGCGTTCCGTCCATCCAGATCAGTTGTTCGTTCGGCATGACAGCGCGGGGAATCTCCAGAGGCAAACTACAAACGACCCAGTATACACTCAACGGCCTACCGCCGCCCGGCGGGAATGACGGTAAAGAAGCCGATCATCATTTCATCCGTCGTCTGATCGCCCCAGACCACCTCGCGGGACGGGTCCGGGTTGGCCAGATTCTGCTCCGAGTTGTCAAACACGGCCGTGCAGACGATCTCGGTACCCCTCGGCAGCCGCTTCGGTTCGGCCAGCTCGTACGTCAACTGCCAATTGAAATCGAAACGCGGTACGTCCAGCAACACCTCGCGCGTCCCATCCGGATACACGGCCTCGTAGCGGAACGACTTGCCCCGCACGTGCATGTGAGGAGTCAGGTCGAGTAGCAGCACGTCGCGATCGATCGTCTGCCGGGCCGTTACCTGGTAATCGTCCGCTTCGGGCGGGATCCGAAAATCGTTGTTGGCGGCCAGCGTCTGGTGGACCCGCGTCCGGACCTGGTCGGGAGCCAGGAACTTGAACCCCACGTAACTGCGATCCTGTTGCACCGAACCGTTGGGCGTGTAGTGCATCTCGAACACGAACTTGGAACCGGCCGGGATCCGCAGCGCGGCGCCGTCGCGATAGATCGTCGGCGGACTGCCGGGAGCATAGCCATCGATCGCGCCGAACTTGCGGAAGTCCTCCTCGCCCGGCGGTTTGATGAACACCAGGATATGATGGACCACCGCCGGATTGTCCGGACGCGCCTCGGCCGCCCAGAGGTACTTGTCCTCGGTAAAGCCCGGATCGACTTCGAAGTGCTGGTAGTCCACCACACCCTCGGCCGGCACCGTGAACGGCTGGTCGCTCATGTGCACCACCTGGTCCGGCTCCGGCATCCGCCAGCCGTCGGCGAACCGCGGCGGTTCGGGCAGGTCGTTCGGATCGCCCTCCGGCATGCCGTTCTCCACCCAGCGGTAGACCAGCGATTTCTCCTCGTCCGTCAGCCGGGCGTCGTTGCGGAACTGGCCATGATCCGGGCTGGCGTGCCAGGGCGGCATGCGGTTCTCTCGAATCACTTCGACAATTGTGTCGCCCCAGCCCTGGGTGTCGTCGTAGCTGGTCAGCGTGAACGGAGCGATCTGCCCAGCCCGATGGCATTCGACGCATCGCCGGTTGAAAATCGCCGCGATCTGCCGGCTGTAAGTCACCTCGCCCTGGGCCGGCCGGGTCTTCACGCGACCGATATGGCAACCGACCGCCGGCGTCGTGGGCGTGGCCACTTCGCGGCCCGCCAGCAGATCCTCCAGCGCCTCGGCCAGGTCCTCGCGCTGCGGTTGCGGGCGAGCGTACCCGACGCCGTACTGGTCGTCGATGCGGCCCCAGTAGCGGACAATCCGCTGCCGATCCAGCACGAACACTTCCGGCGTGCGGACCGCTCCGCACAGATCCGCCACCCGGTTGCCCGGATCCTTCAGCACGGGAAACCGCAGTTGATGCCGCTGGGCGAACGCCGCCAGTTCGGTTAGCGAGTCCTGCGAGTTCGACCCGACGGCCAGCAGTGCGACTCCACGCTGCTCGAACCGCTGCCGCAGGGCTTCCAGACGCGGGGCATACAGCCGGGCCAGCGGGCATTCGGTACCCAGGAAGACGATCGCCACCAACGGCTGCTCCAGGTCCGCCAGCGAGTGCTTTCGCCCGTAGATGTCCGGCAGCGTGAAACTTTCGATTCGCTTGCCGATCGGCGAAGCGGGCGCCTCGGCCTGGGCCGTCCCATCCGGGCGCAATCCCCAACATGCCGACAACAACAGCCCGGCGACCGCCATCCAACCCAGCATCGTTCTTCGTTTGCTCATCTACCCTCTCCCGGCACCTCCGTGTGTTACCCCCCGTTACCCTACTCCATCGGGCGCCCCGCGTCCAAGAGGGCTTTAGGGCTCCGGCCGCGGCTGCCGCTGCAGCCAGGCCCAGCGCAGCAGGTTCCGCGTGTCGGTGTAGCGGGCCTGGGGCGCGGCCGAACCGAGCACGACCACCAGCAGTTCGTCACCGGCCCGCTCGCCCAGCGACACCAGGCACGCTCCGGCCGCGGTCGTCGTGCCCGTCTTCACTCCCAGGTATCCGCTGGTGCCGAGCAACTGGTTCGTGTTCTTCCAGACCACGTGCCGCTGGTAGCCACCCGGCCCCTGCAACGTGCAGCCCCGCTGCCTGGTATTGACGTACTGGCGAAACAGCGGCACCTGCAGCGCATGCCAGCTCAGGCGGGCCAGGTCCGCCGCGCTCGCGTGATGCCCGGCGGCCGTCAGCCCGTGCGGGTTGGCAAAGCGGGTCTGCTTCAGTTCCAGCCGCTGGGCCTCGCGGTTCATCTCCGCGACGAAGCGGACCAGCGGGTCCTGAGCGGACGCGCCGGCAGCGGGCGTTTGCGCCGCGGGAGCTTGCGGCGATCCCGGCTCCTGCGGCGCGGAATCCGCGTCCGGCGGTTCGAACCGCGACCCAAAATGTTCGGCCAGGGCCACGGACGCGTCGTTTCCCGAGGGCAGCAGCAGCCCGTACAACAGCTCCTCGACGCTCAGCCGTTCGCCGGCCCGCACTCCGGCCGTCGAGCCGCCGGTCTGGTCCGCTCGGCGGCTGAACACGACTTCCTCGCGAAGCACCTCGGGCCGCTCCCGCGCCTGCCGCAGGACCAGCAGCGCCGTCATGATCTTGGTCGTGCTGGCCTGGTCCAGCGGCTCGCCCTGGCGCTCGCCCCACAGCAGCTTGCCGCTGCGGGCGTCGGCGATCGCCCAGGCCTTGCAGGTCACCCAGGGTGGCCCATCCAGCGGATCGGCCGGCTGCCTGGCAAGCTGCTCGCCGTTCACCACTTCGGGCCGCGGAACCGGTGCCTCCTCGGCCAGCAACGGCCCCAGCGCTTCCCAGGTGCGGGCGTCCACCGCGCCGGTTGGTTCCAAGCTACGAGCTTGCTGGAAACGCCGCACGGCCGCTTCGGTCTGCGGCCCGAAATCGCCATCGACCGCCAGCTCGGGCGACGGTTCCAGACGCGCGTTCAGCGTCCTCTGCAGCGCCTCGACCAGCTCGCCCATCGCCCCCAGCCGCAACGGCTCGCCCGCCGCTCCCTCGCCCGCCGCGCCCTCGCCCGCCGCTCCCACGTCCAACGCATCGCCGTTGAAGTGTTGCCAGACGACTCGCGCCACCTCGGCGCACAACTGGTCGGCGGCGTTGTCGGCGTCCCAGCGGCGGTCGCGATTGTCGCTGGTCAGCACGCAGACGGCCAGCGTGCCAGCCGGCGAATCGATCAAGCCGGCGTCGCAGCGCATGGTCGACGTCGCGCCGCTCTTGTGGGCGATCCGCGCGCCGGCCGGCAACCCGCGAACCAGCTTCGTCCCATCCTGGCAGGCTTGCAGATGCTCGCGCATCGACCGGCTCGCTTCCGGACTTACCAACTGGTCGCCGTGCAGCAGCTCGAACAACCGCAGCATTTCGCCCGCCGTGGTGCTGCCCAGTCCGAACTGCCGGCTCCGCTCTGGGTCGATCGACGTATCGCGGCGGAACACCTTGGCGTGGATCCGCGTCTGTTCGCATCCCAGCTCGCGCATGCGTTGGCTGGTCGCTTCGATGCCGATGGCGTCCAGCACCAGGTTGGTTGCCGTGTTGTCCGACCAGGCGATCATCAGGCGGATGGCGTCCCGCAGCGAGATCCGCGTGCCGGGCGAGAAGTGCGTGGTCAGGATCCCGCTGCCCGGCACCTGATCCTCGTCCCGCAAGGTCAGCATCTGGTTCAGGTCCAGCCGCCCGTCCGCCGCAAGCTGGTAGGCCGTGGCCATGACCGGAAACTTGATCAGGCTGGCCGTCGGCATCGGTTCGTCCTGGTGGTAGCCGTACGATTCGCCGGTTGCCAGGTGCTTGACGGAAATCGCCACTTGCCCCGCGTGCCGCTCGGCCAGCGGCTGAAGCCGGTCGGCCAGACCTGCCGCCTGGCAGGTCGGCACGCGCGGAACCAGCAGAACCAGCCCCAGAGCCGGCAGCGCGGCCAGCCAGAACAGGGCCGGACGAGTAGTCAACGCTCGGCGGGAAGCACTCATTCGTAGGTCATCCTTTCTAATCGCTGGCCGCGCGGCGGCCGAACAGCACGCCCAGCAGCACGCCGGGAACGCATAGCACCAGGCCGGCAGCCAGGCTGACCGACTGGCTGCTGAAGCCGGCGAGTGCGGGCACTCCCAGCACCGGTCCCAGCACCATGATGGCAGCGGCCGCGACGGCCAGCAACGCCCCGCGGTAGCCTCGGCAGAGCACGGCCGACAGCAACAGAATCAAGCCGGCCGCGCCGGCGTTGAGCGTTCCGAACAGGCCGGTCAAGACGGCGGGCACCAGCGGAAGTTCCAGCGGCTGCAGCCCGGCGGCGTCAGTCCGAAGCAAGTCCAGCCAGCCGCGAAGCCCGTTGGCCAGCGCGCCGTTCTTCTGCAGCCACAGCGCGCAGGCGACCAGCAACACGGCGCCCACCAGAAAACGAACCTTGCCGCTGATCGGCAACCAGAGCAGCGACCCCAGGACGCCCGTCTTGCGCGATCCGCCGGCCGCCTTGCCGCTCGGCCCGCCGCGAGCCTCGTCCAACATCGCCTTGACCCGTTCGCGCCGACGGGCCGCGGCGACTTGCGGGTTCTGCTCCAGCGCCGCGGCCGCCAGCGTGGCGTGCAGTTGAGCGGCCTGCTGAACCAGCGCCTCGGCGCGCGCTTCGGCCTCGCGCCGAGCGTCGTCGGCCGACAGCCCGTCCGCTTGCAGCTCCGCCTGAGCGACCTGCCGCAGGTGCTTGCATTGCCGCGCCTCGCGCCGCGACTGCACTCGAGCGTCGATCCAGCAAACCAGCCAGTCCCGCCAAACGCCGTGCCGCCGCCGAGACTTGCCATCGGCGCCGCGGCTCCACTGCTGCCGGGCCTCCAGCTTCGCCTCGTAACCGAACATCTGCTCGAACAACTCCTCCCAGCGGTCTCCGGCATGCTGGGCCACGAACCGCCGCAGCCCGTCCTCGTCCGCCCCGCCCAGGCGAGCCGTCTTGAGCAGCTCGTTCAGTTCGGCCACCGCCCCGCGCCGCTCGCTCGCCACCCGCCGATCCACCATCAAGGCCATCACCGCCGCGAATCCGGCCGCCAGCAGCACGGCGATCACCGCCGCCGGGATCAACTGCAAGGCAACGATCGCCACCAACAGCAACAATCCGCCAATCAGCCACAGCGCATAGTCCGACCAACTGCTGCTGAACACCAGCTCGCGGATCTTGCCCAGCTCGTAACTGCGTTGCAACATGCCCGACAGCAGGATGTAAGCCAGCGGCGCCAGCACGGCCGCTCCCGCCGCGGCCAGCACCAGCGACCATTGACCCAGCAGCAGGCAGGCCAGGCCGACCAGCGCGCACAATCCCCAAAACGCCGGCCACAGCACCGCTCGCAACCGCGCGGTTGGCGACTGGTTGAACTGTGCGACACAGCGTTCCAGCCGTTGCACGTCGTCGCGGCTGGGGGCGAAGCTGGCTTCCTGGCCGACTCCCAGAAAGCCCTGCAAGTCCCGGATCACTTCGTCCAGGTCGCCATACCGCTGCTCCGGCCGCTTGGCCACCATCCGCAGCACAATCTCGGACAGCTTGCCGGGCACGTCCCGAACCAGCACATCGGGACGCACGACCGGCTCGGTCTTGTGCTTGGTGATTACCTCGGCCGCCGTCGCGCCGTCAAACGGCGGGCGGCCGGTCAGCAGCACGTACAGCGTGCAGCCCAGCGAGTAGATGTCCGCTCGGTGGTCCACGTCCGCCGCGCTCTCGGCCTGCTCCGGAGCCATGAACGCCGGCGTGCCCATCGCCACGTTGCGGAGCGTGGTATGGCTGTCCTGGACTTTCTGCAGCTCGCGGCGCTCGCCCGTCGTTTCATCTCCGTCGTGGCCGCCGCGCGTCTTGACCAGTCCCAGGTCGGCCACCTTGACCACGCCCAGTTGATTCAGCAGCAGGTTGCCGGGTTTCACGTCGCGGTGCACCATGCCGAGTTGGTGCGCGTAGTGCAGACCCCGCGCGGCCTGCAGCGCGTAGCTGGCCGCTTGCCGCGGTTCGAGCGGCCCGTGGCGGCGGCTGAGATCCCCCAGCGACTCGCCGTCGACCAGCTCCATGCTGAAGAAGTGCGTCTTGCGTTCCGCTCCCAGATCGTAAATCTGCACCACGTTGTGATGCGTCAACTGGGCCGCCGCGTACGCTTCGCGCGTGAAGCGGGCGATGAACCGCGGGTCCTGCGCCAGGTCTTCCTGGATGACTTTCAGCGCGACGTTGCGGTCCAGCGACAACTGGCGAGCGAGATAGACGGCGCCCATCGCGCCGCGGCCCAGTTCGCGCAGCAAACGGTAGCCCCCCAAGGTCCTTTCGCCCAGCGGTTCGGCGGCCGGGGCCGGCAAGCCACCGCCAGGTGTCGAGTGCTGCTGGGAGCGAGTCTGCTCGTGGGCTTGAGCGAGCGTGGCGTCGAACTGTCCGGCTGCCGGCGCGCGACCAGTCGCCTCGGATGGCGGCGGCAGCGTGGCGGCCGTTTCGGCCAACCGATCGTCGCTGTGCCGGGTGGCCGTGGAT
>JAGFJK010000194.1 GCA_024102795.1 Pirellulaceae bacterium | reverse complement strand
GGTTCGGTCGCTGCGAGCGGTTCGTCCGCGGCGGCCCGTTCGACCTCGGCGACTGGTAAGACGGCGGCCGGTGCCGCGCCGGGCCGGCGGATGGTCGCCTCCACTCGGCGGCTTTCCGCGGCGGTCGCGGCGGGCAACTGGTCGAAGGCCAGCAACGGGACGCGAGCCAGAATGGGCGGCACGCTGCAATCGTCCAACTGCACGTCGCCTCGTCCCTTGGCGGCCATCCGGTGGTTGCCCGGATCGGCGGCGAAGTTCCGATCGAGCAGCTCCAGCCGCATGAGCTGGCCGCCGGGTGGAAGCGGCACGTGGTAGACGCACTCCAACTGCACGTGATGCAGGGTCCCGCGGCGGGTTTCCACGGGCTGTATGGTCTGGGGTTGGTCGTCCAGCAGCACGGTCAGGCCGCTGGCCAGTTCGGACAGAATGCGTTGCCGGTACAGGTCGAGTGCCTGCTGCGGGTCGATCGGCGGAGTCTGGTCCGGGAGCAACTCGGCCAGTTTGAGGGCCAGCGTCGCGTCGTTGAGTCCGACCAGGTAGCGGATTTCGAGCTGGTCGTCGTATGCGGTCACTTGCACGCCCCGTTCGACCACGCCGTCGGGCAGAACGTGCGCTGGGGCGAGCAACTGCAGGGCGATGGCAAGTCCGAGGTGGGTCACGTGGCGTCCTGGCGCGGAGCGGGCGGCGCGCCGTTGAATGCACGGGGTCTATTGCATGGCATACTGGATTGTGCCATGCTTTTCCTCTCCCCGACAAGACCCGGCCAGGAGCAGCGAGATGGGCCGCGAGCCGTTGGAAGCATCGGAGGCACTGCAGCCTTTGGAGGCGGGCCAATCGATCGTCGCGAGGATCGGTGTGGTGACCGTTTCGGACCGGGCCAGTCGCGGCCAGTACGAGGATCTGGGGGGGCCCGCCATCCAGGAATACCTGGCCGAGGTGCTGACGTCGGCGTACGAGCCAGTGGCGCGGGTGATTCCGGACGACGTGGAGCAGGTGCGGCGGACGTTGGAGGAGCTGTGCGACGAGCAGGCCTGTTGCCTGGTGATCACGACGGGCGGCACCGGGCCGGCCCCGCGCGACGTGACGCCGGAGGCCACCGTCGCGGCGTGCTCGAAGATGCTGCCGGGGTTCGGCGAACTGATGCGGCAAGTCTCGTTGCAGAAAGTGCCGACCGCGATCTTGTCGCGGCAGACGGCGGGCATCCGCGGCCGCTCGCTGATCATCAACTTGCCTGGTCAGCCGAAGGCGATCCGCGAGTGCCTGGACGCTGTGTTTCCGGCCGTGCCGTATTGCATCGACCTGATCGAAGGGCCCTATCTGACGACCGACGAATCCCGGCTGGTGGCCTTTCGGCCGCGGAAGAAATGAAGCCTCTCGCCCGCTGCCCGCTCGCGGCCCGCTCCCGCCACCTCCGCTCCGAGTGCGGACGATGATTCGCGTTCACGAACTGACCAAGCGGTTTTCGCAGCGGGGCCAGGAACTGGTAGCGGTCGATCGGGTTTCGTTCGCCGTGAGGCCGGGCGAGGTGTACGGGTTGCTGGGAGCCAACGGCGCGGGCAAGACCACGACCCTGCGGATGATCGTGGGCCTGTTGCCACCCGATGATGGATACTCCGAGGTGGACGGGCTGCGAAGTTCCGTCGAGCCGGAGAGGGTCAAGTCGCGCCTGGGACTGGTCTCGGCCAACGACGGCGTCTACCCGTGGCTCACCGTGCGGGAGTTGCTGCTGTTCTTCGCCGACGTCTACGGAGTCGCCCCGCGGCGGGCGGCCAGCCAGGTGGAAGTGCTGAGCGGGCTGCTGCAACTTGGCAGCTACCTGGATCGGCGCTGCGCGACGCTCAGCACGGGTCAGAAGCAGCGGGTCACCCTGGCGCGGGCCATGATCCACGATCCACCTGTGATGCTGCTGGACGAACCCACGCGCGGTCTGGACGTGGTCGGCAGCCAGGTGGTGTTCGAGTACATGCGCCATCTGCGCGAACTGGGCCGAGCCGTGATTCTCAGCACGCATCGCCTGGACGAAGCCCAGCGACTGTGCGACCGGTTCGGACTGTTGCACCAGGGCCGCATGCGGCACCAGGGGACGTTGGCCGAGTTGCAGGCGGCCACTCAATGCGCCACGCTGGTGGACATGTTCCTGCAGCTACAGCAGTGCGAGCCCGTATGAACGCCGACGCCAGCCAGCCAGAGTCGGGAGCGGACGCGTCCCAGCGGGCGGGCTCGTCAGCCCCGTCCGATGGCGATCCGCTGCCCGTGTCGCGGACCGCCGGCTGGCCGGGACGGTTCTTCCGCCTGTGCCGCAAGGAGCTGCGCGAGGTGCTGCGGGACCGGCGGACCATCATCACGCTGATCGGCATGCCGCTGCTGGTCTATCCGCTGCTGAGCTTGACGTTCCAGAAGTTCCTGCTGACCAGCGCGCCGCCGCAAGGCACCACGGACAGCATCCTGGGGTTCGAAAACGAGAGCCAGATGCGGCTGGTGCGGCGCTACCTGGACCTGGGCGACGAGATCTGGCAGCGGCAGGCGGCCACGCGCGCGGGCGGCTCCGCGGAAATGCAGAACGCGGGCGGCGAGCGGGTTGAGGCGGGCGAGCGGGAGCGAGCAGGCCGGCCGCCTGAAGTGGTCGAGAAAGCTGCAAGTGACGCCGAGCCCAGTGCCGCGCCGACTGGCGGGGACCCGGCCTCCGCTTTGCTGCCCTCCGCGCCGCTGCGTCTGCTGGTCCGCGACACGATCGTGCTGGACCTGGAACAAAGTCTCGCACGGGGCGAAATCGACGTCGGTGTGCGAGTTCTGCCGGCCGACGGGGCACGGGAACTGCCCGGCTTCGGCTCGCCGCTGGTCTGTGAACTGTGGTTCCGCGACGAATCGGCCCTGAGCCGCGCGACGTTCGAGCACGTCACGGAGCGGCTTGAACTGATCAACCGCAGCTACGTCCGGCGGCAACTGGCGGCGTCCGGGCTGTCGCCGGAGCTGCCGGCCGAGATCCGGGCTCGCCCGCTGGCCACGGGCGGTTCGCCGCTGTCGCTGACCACGGTTGTGCCGTTGATTCTGATCTTGATGACGATCACCGGAGCGGTCTATCCGGCGATCGACGTGACGGCCGGCGAACGGGAACGCGGCACGATGGAGGCGTTGATGGCCGCCCCGGTCCCGCGGCTGGCGTTGCTGGGCGCCAAGTACGTGGCCGTGCTGACCGTGGCCGTGCTGACGGCGGTGGCCAACCTGCTGGCGATGACCGTCACTTTGACCGTGACTCCCTGGGGACGCTTGCTGTTCGACTCGGCGGGCATTTCGCCGCTGGTCATCGCGCAGGTGTTCGGGCTGCTGATCCTGTTCGCGGCGTTCTTCTCGGCCCTGCTGCTGGCGATCACCAGCTTTGCCCGCAGCTTCAAGGAGGCGCAGGCCTACTTGATTCCGCTGATGCTGGTGTCGTTGGCGCCGGGGATCATCAGCCTGATGCCGGGGCTGGAATTTCGCGGAGCGCTGGCAGTCACGCCGCTGGTGAACATGGTGCTGCTGGCGCGAGCGTTGCTGGAGGGCCAGGTGCCGGCCGTGCCGGCCGCGGTGGCGGTGCTATCGACCGGCTTGTACACGATCGCTTCGATTGGCCTGGCGGCGCGGATCTTCGGCACGGACGCCCTGCTGTCGGGCAGCCGCTTCGGCTGGCAGGACCTGTTCCTGCGGCCCGCTCACGCGCGGCCGGCCGCCAGTCCGTCGGGCGCCCTGGCTTG
>JAGFJK010000154.1 GCA_024102795.1 Pirellulaceae bacterium | reverse complement strand
CGCCACCAGCAAGCCGGCAACCGCTCAGCCGGCGCCCGAAGCCACCGCCGCACCGCCGGCCGCCGCACCGCCGGCCGACCTGGCCGCGTTCGCCTCTCGACTCGACAACGCCTGGCGGTTGCTCGCCAGCTTGGGGGGCGACGTGTCGAAGCTGACGTCGGACCTGCGTCGATACCTGCTGGACGTGTTGCCTATCGAGAACTACCAGCTTGACGACTTCGTGCGGAGCTACGGCCGGGTTCACGTTTTGCAACAGTTGGCCGAAACGCCCGAGCGCCGCGCGGCCGCACGCCAGGCATTGGCCGAGGCCGAGGCAGCGTACCAATCCGAGGTCGCCGAGATCGACCAGGAGATTGCCTCGTTGCAGGCCCGCCGGCTGGCCGCCGCGAAGCCGGTGGACGAGGCACGCCAGGTGGTCGCCCGGCACGCCGACGCGATGGGGCAGTTGCAGAGCCTGTTGCCGAATCACGTCAAAGAGCGCATCCGCGAGATTCACGGGAAGGTCCGCGACCAGGCCGGCGCCGCGCTGCACGCCGCGAAGTATCGTTGCGAGTGGTTGACTCGCGTGCTGGCTCTCGACCCCGACAATTACCACCAGGCGAACGAATGCCGCGACCTGATCCGCAAGCGATTCGGCCAGGATGTGGTTAAGTGGGATCACGACAAACGCGAAACCGTCACCGTCAAAGCCGGCAGTCACCTGGCGGTCAAGCATGATGGCGGTTTCAGTGACGCGGCGTGGGAACGCGTCTGCGACGAATTCCTAGCGGAACTCGGACCGCTCAAGGAACGGGTTCGCCTACTTGAGACTGACCAGGCCGCCGCACTGGCCGCCGACGTCGACGCTGAGACGCGGGAGCTGCAAGACTTCTGGATTCGGACGGGCTGAGCGGCCGCGCTCCTATCGCCTGGCGGGGGCGGCCGCTCGGGGCGGGCAAAACCCCGCCAGGCATTTTCGATCGACAATTACGCCGGCCCGCACCTTTGGACCAGGTTGGGCGGCTGGCGGGCCGGCCTGGTGGACGTGCTGGACCACCGGGCCGGCTTTTTTCCCGCACTGAAAGGGCAGCATCATGGCTCCACAGCTGATAGTCGAGATGACGGCCGACGAGGCGAAAGTCTTCTCCGCTCAGCAGAAGCTCATCGCTCAGCAAGAGAAGATGATCACCAAGTACCGGGAGCTGGCCCAGGCAGGAAAGCAGCAATCCGACTCCGCGGAGCGGGCTGGTGATGAAGGCGACAAGGCATTCGGGGCCGGAGCACAATCGAAGCTGGCCGCGTTCAAGGGCATTCTGGCTGGTGTCTCGGCAGTCGCCGCTGGCCTGGCCCCAGCGTTCGCCGCGAGCGCCGCCGAGCTGTCCAAGAACTTCGAAGCGTTGCGGGGAGCCGAGGGCGGATTGGCTCAGTTGGCCCAGCTGGCCACCACGCCCCAGGAATTTCAATCGCTCCAGCGGGAGGCCCGGCAGTTGTACGCGGCCGGAGCGGCGCCCGATCTTGGCTCCGCCGCAACGCAGTTGTTCGGCCTGATTTCCGCCGGCTTGCAAGAGCGGGACCGGAAATTCATGGCCCGAATGGCCGCGACTCAGTTTGTCCCCGACGTAGGCAAGTTGGCCACGTCAATCAACACGTTGCAGACGACGATGCGTGACGCGGCCGGATCGGCGACGAACATCATGAACGCCGGCATCGCCGCTTCTGGGGATGCTCCATCTGAGGTTCCGCAGTTGCTTGCCGGTGCCTCCCGGGCCGCTGGTGTCGCTGGTCGGCTGGGGTTTGGGCTAGAGGAAATCCTAGCCGCAACGGCGTTTACTTCGTCCGCCACCGGAACCGCTGAGATGGGCGGAACACAGGTTCGCGCCCTACTCACGGCAATCGGAATGAATGCGGACCAGTTCGGCGGCATGAATCTTGCCAACGTGGTCCGAGAGATTCAAGGCCGGCAGCTGGACCAAAAGGGACTGCAAAAGCTGCTGGGCACGGATGAAGCAATAGCTGGGTTTACGACACTTGCGACGAATCTGGACGGGATTATTACGTTGCAGCGTGAGATTCTGGACGCACAACGAACGAACGTGGTCGGGCAACGCGTCGGGTTTATTGAACAGGACACAATGCTGCGGAACTTGCGGGGCAGCCGGCAGGCCGAGGCCAGGAGCGTGGTCGGGGACGAAGCCCGGGCGGCCGAGCGGGCGCTGTTCGACGCCATGGTTGCGGGCACCGTCGCCCGCCACCGCGAACGGGGCCGGCTGGAAATCTTCCAAGGGGCGAATCTGGCCGCCGCAGAGATCGTTCGCATGACGGGGCTGGAACGGCCGGTCATGGAAGGCACGCGATTTCTCAGCCGTCTTCGTGGCACGCCGCAGCATCGGGAGCTGTCCCGCGAGCTGCGGCAAATCGACGCGATGCGGGACGCCTCGCGGATGATGCAACCCGATGGGGCCGGGGCGTCGGAAGCCGCCAAGATGCAACTGGAGGCCGCCCGGTTGCAGTTGGAGGCCAGTCGGCAACGGACCGTTGCGGCACCGCCAATTCCGCAAGCGAACCCTGCGAGGGCGGAACAGGCCCAGCAAACGGAAATTGGGAAGTAGGCCCGGCCGGTCCTGGAGCGGAACACTCCTGGCGGCCGTGGGTGCCAGTTTGGGTACCAGTCGCCTTTTCTTCGCGGGGTTACTTCTCAAAAACCCCTTGTTTTTCAGAGGCGCCGGTGAGATTCGAACTCACGATGGTGGATTTGCAATCCACTGCCTTAGCCACTTGGCTACGGCGCCCGAAGTCCTTGCACATTAAGAAAATCGGTTGTAGGGGTCAAGAGGTTTAGCCGATCTGGCCAAGCAACCCAGGTCCTGGCGGTTGGGAAACTGCGCTAAGCTGCCCATTTTTCCCGGGTCTTGAGTCTGGTAGCGGTCAGCGGAGGGCCGAAGGGCCGGAAATCGTGCCGGCGGGCCATGTCCTGGGTGGAGAAAGCGACACCATGCATACGATCTGTACTACTGGTTCGGCGGCGAGTCGCGGAGGGCTCTGCCCAATGCGGCACTCGGCAGCTCGCACAGGCCGGCAGTTCGCGGGTACCGACTGCCAGACCGCCGGGCTGGAAGCCGACCTCGAGTCCCCTGAAACATCGAAGGCATGCCGTCCGACGCATCGCGTCCCGGTGCGTCTGGCCGCCCAGGAAACCACGCTCATGTTTCTGCTGGATCTGATCTTGCCATCCCGCCACAAGGCCCGCTGGAATTCGCTGGTGGATCAGGTGGCCGGGGCCAGTGTGGACGCGGTCTGTCGCCGGGTGGAGCTGCGTGCCGGGGTGATGACGCCGGCCGAAGCCCGCGGGTACATCCGGGTCCGCAGCACGACCATCGTGCAACAGAAAGCCGACTACGCACTCGCTCATCGGCCCGCTGCGCTTGTCGCTCGCCGCGAGACGCTGGTCGATGAAGCTCGCGAGGAAGTGGTCCGGCGCGTGATGGGTCGCATCCGCACGCCGGTCGCGGCGATCGTCCGTTCGCGGCGCGCTGCCTGAAGTTCTACCGGCGGCGCGATACGCCGCGCCCCGCCATTTGGTTTGTTTCAGCACGGAGCCACGGAGAACACGGAGTAATTGGCGGGCCGCGAGGTCCGCGAGCCGACCAGATCGCGCAACTCACCACCGCCACGAGCGGAAAATCAACGACTCGATCGTTCTGGCTCGCCGTCCAACCACGCCTGCCCTCGGCAACTACTCCGTGTTCTCGGTGGCTCCGTGCGCCGCCCGGCCCAATTGCGACCCCGACCACGCACCGCTAGAATCGGCGTCCAGTGAACCGTCTGGTCTCCTGGGAACGAACGCACGATGAGCGAGCTTTGCGACTTTGGGCTGATCGGTCTGGCCGTGATGGGCGAAAACCTCGCTCTGAACGTGGAAAGCCGCGGCTTCCGCGTGGCCGTCTACAACCGCACGGCCGACAAGGTCGATGCCTTCATGCAGGGGCGGGCCGCGGGCAAGCAGTTCGTCGGCTGCCATACGCTCCAGCAACTGGTCGCTCAGCTCAAACCGCCCCGCAAGGTGATGATGCTGGTCAAGGCGGGCGAGGCCGTCGACCAACTGATCGACCAGCTCGTGCCACTGCTCTCCCCCGGCGACGTGCTGATCGACGGCGGCAACACGTACTTCGCGGACACCGAGCGGCGGACCGCGGCGGTCGAGAAGCAGGGCCTGCTGTACGTCGGTTCGGGCGTTTCGGGCGGCGAGGAGGGTGCGCTGAAGGGCCCCAGCCTGATGCCGGGCGGCAGCCAGCCGGCCTGGCCGCTGATTCAACCGATTTTCCAGGCGATCGCCGCCAAGGTGGGACCGGACGCCGACATCCCATGCTGCGAGTGGCTGGGGCCGGGCGGCGCCGGACATTACGTCAAGATGGTGCATAACGGCATCGAGTACGGCGACATGCAGTTGATCTGCGAAGCCTACCTGGTGCTGCGGGAAGCCGTCGGCCTGTCGAACGACGAGCTGTACGACGTGTTCGACCAGTGGAATCGGGGCGAACTGCAGAGCTATCTGATCGAGATCAGCCGCGATATCTTCAGCGTTCGCGACGTGAAGGTGGACGAGCACCACATCGAGGGGTTCCTGGTCGACCAGATTCTGGACGTCGCCGGGGCGAAAGGCACGGGCAAGTGGATGAGCCAGCATGCGCTGGACCTGGGTGTTCCCAGCACGCTGGTCACGGCCGCCGTGTTCGCCCGCGGTTTGTCGGCAATGAAGACCTCGCGCCTGCGTGCCAGTCAGGTGCTGCCGGGGCCAGCCGGCGCGAGCGCCGCGGATTTGATCGGCGATCCGTCGGTGTTCATCGAGCAGGTGCGGCTGGCCCTGTATGCCTCGAAGATCTGCAGTTACGCCCAGGGGTTCGTCCAGTTGCGCGAGGCGTCCGAAGAGCACGAGTGGGGGCTGGACTACGGCAAGTGTGCCCTGCTGTGGCGTGGCGGCTGCATTATCCGGGCTCAGTTCCTGGATCACATCAACGCCGCATTTGTCGCTCAGCCGGATCTGGAAAACCTGCTGCTGCATCCTTACTTCGCCGCGATCGTCCAGCGCGCTCAGGTGGCCTGGCGCAACGTGGTCATCGTGGCCACTCAGTTGGGTCTGCCGGTGGCGGCCTTCAGCACGGCGCTGGCCTACTACGACAGTTACCGCCGGGCCCGTTTGCCCGCCAACCTGCTGCAGGCTCAGCGCGACTATTTCGGCGCGCATACCTTCGAGCTGGTCGACAAACCCGGCAAGCATCACGTCGACTGGCTCAACCTGAGAAAGCCGCCCCAGGCGTGATTGCCCCGAGCGGGCAAGCGCGCCGCGCGGGAACAGCGAACTTGCACTGTCAACGAGCAACATGGCTAACACGATTGTCATCTTCGGGGCGTCTGGCGATCTGACGAGTCGCAAGTTGATTCCGGCCCTGTACCGGCTGCAGCGCAAGCAGCGGCTGCCGGCCGAGACGCGGATCGTCGGCGTCGCTCGCAGCGACTACACCTCCGAATCCTGGCGGGGGATGCTGGCCGAGTCGACGGCCGGTTTCCTGGGAGCCGAGTTCGACCCGGCCGCCTGGGAGCAGTTCGCCCAGCTTGTGCACTACGTGCCGGGCGACGTGACGCAGGCGGAGGACGTCCGCCGGCTGAGCGGCGCGCTGGAGTCGCTCGAAACGGGTTCGCCCGCCGCGCGCATCTATTACTTGTCGACCGCGCCGCGGCTGTACGAGCCGGCGGTCGCTCAACTGGGCGCCGCCGGCCTGGCCGACGAAAGCCGCGGCGCGCGCCGCATCGTGATCGAGAAACCGCTGGGAACCGACCTGGCTTCGGCACACGCGCTGAACGTCGCCTTGCACCAGGTGTTCGGCGAGCGGCAGATTTACCGCATCGACCATTACCTGGGCAAGGAGACCGTGCAGAACCTGCTGGTCCTGCGATTCGCCAACAGCATCTTCGAACCGATCTGGAACCGCAATTACATCGATCACGTGCAGATCACGGTGGCCGAGGAGGTGCGGGTCGGCCGGCGGGGCGGCTACTACGATTCGTCGGGCGTGCTCCGCGACATGTTCCAGAATCACCTGCTGCAACTGATGACGATCACGGCGATGGAGACGCCCGTGCGGTTCGAAGCGGACCTGGTGCGGGATGAAAAGGTCAAGGTGCTGCGCGCGGTCCGCAAGCTGGCCGGCGCCGATTTCGCTCAGTGCGCGGTTCGCGGGCAGTACGAAGGCTATCTGGCCGAGGAGGGCGTTCCGGCCAACAGCCAGACGGCGACATTCGCGGCGCTGAAGCTGCACGTGGACAACTGGCGGTGGAACGGAGTGCCGTTCTATCTGCGCTCCGGCAAGGCGATGTCCTGCCGGACCACGCAGATCGTGATCCAGTTCCGCAAGCCGCCGCAGATGCTGTTCGCCGACGGCCGCCGCGGCGATTTCGACGCTAATCGGCTGGTGATCCAGATCCAGCCGGCCGAGGGCATCCAGTTGCATTTCCTGACCAAGGTTCCCGACGCCGGCATGCGGCTGCAGATGACCGACCTGGATTTCCGCTTTGGGCGCGAGTTTTCTGGCCAACTGCCCGATGCGTACCAGCGGCTGCTGCTGGACGTGTTGAACGGCGATGCCAGCCTGTTCGCCCGCAGCGATGAAGTGGAGCTGGCCTGGGGCATTGTCGATCCGATCCTGGCGGCCTGGAACAGTCCGGCCGCTCCGGAACTGGAACACTATCCACTCGGTGAGTGGGGCCCGGCCTGTTCCACACGCTGGATGCGGCAGCAGAACCGCGAATGGTTCGACGTCTGCCCGGTACTGCATTGAGCCGGCCGTTTGCCGCGCGGACTTATTCGAATTCAATGGTATCCCATGGTTGTCCGCTCGAACCCCGCAGGCCCCTCCCCAACCCTCCCCGGAAGGAGATCGTGCAGCTTTTAAGTTATTTTGGGTATGGAACTTGGGATGACAAACCAATGGACAGATCGACTTCGCCGGCCCCCCCTCACAATACTTCTGTCCCCCTCCCCGGCTTCCGGGGAGGGTTGGGGAGGGGCCTGCGGGACTATGGATCAAAGCGATTCGCTCAATCCGCGCATGGCCACTCGCGGGACGCGGATTTCGGACGAGTCGAGCATCAATTTAGGATCTGAATTCATGGGTGCGACCGGTGTTGGGTGATTCCATCGGGCGCCGGGTGCGTCAAAACAGGGTGCATAAGAGCCCCTCCCCAGCCCTCCCCGGAAGCCGGGGAGGGGGCCAAAGGGATATCGAGTGGGAGCACTCGCCGATGCGGAGGCCGTCCAGTTTTCTCTCGGCGATGACGCCTGAAAGCTGCACGACCTCTGTCTTGGCACCGTCCGTCATGCGTGCTGACAACCGAAGATTGCAAATTGCAAATTGCAAATTGCAAATTGCAAATTGCAAATTGCAAATTGCAAATTGCAAATTGCAAATTGCAAATTGCAAACTGACAACTTCTCAAGCCTCGATCGGTTGGCAGCGGGCATACGAGCCCAGCACGATCAGGCGGTCGGTCTTCTCCTGGAGCGAACTGAGCGCCCGCTTGACCTTCGCCTCGCGGCCGTGCCCTTCGAGTTCCACGAAGAACACATACTCGCGGGGCGTGTCGGGCCGTGGAAACGATTCGATCCAAGTCAGGTTCAAGCGGTTTCGTTTGAACACCACCATGGCGTCGGCCAATGCGCCGGGCTGATGCCGCAGTTCGAACATTAAGCAAGTCTTGTCATCGCCGGTCCGCCGGTTCTCGACCTCGCCGATCACCGCGAACCGGGTGACGTTGTGCCGATTGTCCTCGATATTCGCTTCGATCACGTCCAGCCCGTAATGGGCACCCGCCTGCCGGCTGGCGATGGCGGCGGCAAAGGGCCGGTCGCCGGCCAGCTTGGCGGCCGAAGCGGTGCTGGCCATTTCGACGGTACGAGCGCCGGGCAGGTGCCGAGCCAGCCAGGCCCGGCACTGCGACAACGCCTGCGGCTTGCTGTACACCTCCTGCACTTCCGAGCGGGAACACTTGCCGAGCAGGCAGTGGTGAATGCGCAACTGCACTTCGCCGCAGATTCTAGCCGGCTGCCGGGCGAACATGTCCAGCGTGTCGACGACCCGCCCGTCGGTCGAGTTCTCGATCGGCACGAGGCCGAAGGCGGCCTGCCCTCGCGCCAGGGCTTCGAACACGGCCGGGATCGTTGCCACGGGAACCAGGTCGGCCGACTGCCCGAACCGCTCCAGCGCCGCCAGGTGGCTGTAGCTGTACGGCGGCCCGAGATAGGCGACTCGCGCTGGCTGCACCAGGCTGCGGCAGCCGCTCAGCAGTTCCCGAAACACCGACTGGACCGCCACGGGGGACAGAGGGCCTCGACTGGCCGCCACCAGTTCGCCCAGTTCCTCCCAGTATCGGGCATCGTCCACGCCGCTGGCCGGGGGCTGTCCGGCCGCCACTGAAGACGTTCCGGCCTGGCTTCCGGCTGGCTCGGGCTGGTGTAACTGGCGATACCACTCCGCTCGGCGGTTGAGCAGTTCCAGCAGTTGCCGGTCCAGGCTCCGCAGTCCGTCCACGGTCGGAACCTGCCCGGCTCGCTCACGGCGCGGAGCGGCCGGCGTGGACGACTTCGATCGGGTGGGCTTGGACTTGGCCATGGCAACGCATTCCGCTGAAAAAGCCGAGCGTAGCACTCTTGTAAGTCCCACGTCGGCGGGTGTCAATCATTCTCCGGTCGGCGCCGGTTCCGCGGGATCTGGAGGGGAGCCGCGAGTGTCAAAATGGCAGTCCGGCGGTCAGGGATGGGCCAGCGGCCAGGGGCGGTTCGGAGCGAGCCGCGAAGAAAGCTGCTGAAACTCCACCACTCTTGCGGCATCCAAGAGGTTGTTGGCCGGGATTTCCCCAAGTGGCGCGCCCTTTGCTTCGAGTGAGTTGGCGGTCGGACAAGGTGCCTCGGAGGAATGCGGGTGTTGGACTCGTCCAAACGTCGATTCCCGCGGCCGGGCACCGCCCACGGCCACTGGGTTTGAAAAGTTACCGCCTGCGGCCGGCAGGCGATTTGCGGACAAGATGGACAAGCTTCATTCGCCAGGCGTGCGATAGAGAAGGAGTGAACGATGGCTCAAGGTGAAAAGATCATCGGGATCGATCTGGGAACCACCAACTCCGTGGTGGCGGTCATGGAGGGCAGCGAACCGAAGGTGATCCCGAACAAGGAAGGCAACCGGCTGACGCCCAGCGTGGTGGCCTTCAAGGACAACGGCGAGACGCTGGTTGGCGAACCCGCTCGGCGGCAGGCCGTGACCAATCCGACGCGGACCGTCTATTCGATCAAGCGGTTCATGGGGCGGCGTCACAACGAGGTGCAGACCGAGGAGAAGATGGTCCCCTACAAGGTCGTGGGCGGCCCGCACGATTATGTGAAGGTCGAGGTGGACGGCAAGGAATTCACGCCGCAGGAGATCTCGGCCAAGACGCTGCGCAAGCTCAAGGAGGCCGCCGAGTCGTATCTGGGCCACAAGGTGAACAAGGCCGTGATCACGGTTCCGGCCTACTTCAACGATTCGCAGCGGCAGGCCACCAAGGACGCAGGTCAGATTGCCGGCCTGGAGGTGGCTCGGATCATCAACGAACCGACCGCGGCGGCCCTGGCGTACGGGCTGGACCGGAAGAAGGACGAGAAGATCGTGGTCTTCGACCTGGGCGGCGGAACGTTCGATGTCTCGGTGCTGGAAGTGGCGGAAACGCCAGGCGAAGGGACCGAAAGCAAGGTCTTTCAGGTGATCAGCACCAGCGGCGACACGCATCTGGGCGGCGACGACTTTGACGAAGCCCTGATTCACCACGTGGCCGACCAGTTCCAGCGCGAGCACGGCGTGGATCTGCGCAAGGACACGATGGCCCTGCAGCGCTTGCAGGAAGCATGCGAGAAGGCCAAGAAGGAACTCAGCAGCGTGCCGCAGACCGACATCAACCTGCCATTCATCACGGCCGACGCGACCGGTCCCAAGCACCTGCAGATGACGATTTCGCGTTCCAAGTTCGAGGAACTGGTGGACGGGCTGATCGAACGCTGCCGGGGTCCGGTGATGCAGGCCTTGAAGGACGCCAAGTTCTCGCCCAGCGATATTGACGAAGTGGTGCTGGTCGGAGGTTCGACCCGCGTGCCCAAGGTCCAGCAACTGGTCCGGGAGATTTTCAAGAAGGATCCGCATCAAGGGGTGAATCCCGACGAGGTGGTGGCGGTGGGAGCGGCGATCCAGGGCAGCGTGCTGGCGGGCGACCGCAAGGACGTGCTGCTGCTGGACGTGACCCCGCTGACGCTGGGCATCGAGACCGAGGGCGGCATCATGACGCCGCTGGTCGAACGCAACACGACGATCCCGGTCGAGAAGAAAAACGTGTTCAGCACGGCCGCCGACAACCAGACGGCGGTCACGGTGAGCGTGTTCCAGGGCGAGCGGAAGATGGCCAGCCAGAACCGGTTGCTCGGCCAGTTCAACCTGGAGGGCATTCCGCCGGCGCCGCGTGGCGTGCCGCAGATCGAGGTCAAGTTTGACGTCGACCAGAACGGCATCCTGAACGTCTCGGCCCGCGACGTGAAGACCGGCAAGGAGGCGTCGGTGCGGATCGAGCAGTCGGCCGGCCTGTCGGACGATGAAATCAACCGCATGACGCGCGACGCTCAGGAGCACGCCGAGGAGGACAAGCGGCTGTTCGAGCTGGCCGAAGCCCGCAACCGGGCGGATCAGCTCTGCTACCAGCTCGAAAAGCAGATCCGCGAACATGCGGACAAGTTGTCGGACGCGGACAAGGAGCCGCTGCAGCGGGCGGTGGAGAAGACGCGAGAAGTGGCCAAGGGCCAGGATACCGCGGCCATCAAATCGGCCGTCAACGATCTGGAGCAAGCCGCCCAGGCGTTCAGCAAGACGCTGTACGAACGTGCGCAAGTCGGCGCCGGGGCCGCGGGCACGTCGTCCGGTGCGCCGCACGGCAGCGCCGATGACGATGCGATCGACGCGGAGTTCGAGGTCAAGGACTCGTAGTCTCGCCCGCGGCGGCATCGAGGGGGGACTGCGGGTGGACCCGGAGGGCGAGTGGCATGTCGTTTCGCATGGAAAAACTGACGATCAAGGCTCAGGAGGCCGTCGTTCGCGCTCAGAATCTGGCCGCGGAAAAAGGCCATCCTGAGTTTGATTCGCTGCATCTGCTGGCCGCGCTGCTGGCGGAGGACGAGGGGATCGTCAAGCCGCTGCTGGAGAAGATCGGCGTCCAGCTAGGACAACTGGCCGGGATGGTCCAATCCGAACTCGGCCGGCTGCCGAAGGTCAGCGGCGGCGCCACGCCCCAGCCGAACGCCGCCCTGCGGCAGGTCCTGGACGCGGCGCTGCGCGAAGCCGACTCGCTGAAGGACGAGTTCGTCTCGACCGAACACCTGCTGCTGGCGGTTACCAAAACCGCCTGCAAGGCCAAGAACCTGCTGGAGCTGAACGGGGTTCGCGACAAGGATGTGCTGGGCGCCATGCGATCGCTGCGCGGCAGTACGCGAGTCACCGACCAGAGTCCCGAAGACAAGTTTCAGGCTCTGCAGCGCTACGGCATCGACCTGGTGGAAAGGGCCACGCTCGGCAAGCTGGATCCCGTGATCGGCCGGGACAACGAGATTCGCCGGGTCATTCAGGTGCTTTCCCGCCGCACCAAGAACAACCCGGTGCTGATCGGCGAGCCGGGTGTGGGCAAGACGGCGATCGTCGAGGGGCTGGCCTTGCGGATCGTGCAGGGCGACGTGCCTCAAAGCCTGAAGAACAAGCGGGTCATCGCCCTGGACATGGGCGCGTTGATCGCCGGCGCGAAGTACCGCGGCGAATTCGAGGATCGCCTGAAGGCCGTGCTCCGCGAAGTCCAGGACGCCGGCGGCGCGATCGTGTTGTTTATCGACGAACTGCACACGGTGGTCGGCGCGGGCGCGGCCGAGGGCGCGGCCGACGCCGCCAACCTGCTCAAGCCGGCCCTGGCCCGCGGCGAACTGCACTGCATCGGCGCCACGACGCTGGACGAATACCGCAAGCACGTGGAAAAGGACGCGGCCCTGGAACGCCGCTTTCAGCCGGTCTACGTGGGCGAACCGTCGGTCGAGGATTCGATTGCCATCCTGCGAGGCCTGAAGCCCCGCTACGAAGCCCATCACGGTGTGAAAATCAAGGACTCGGCCCTGGTCGCCGCCGCCCGCCTCTCCGACCGCTACATCACCGATCGCTTCCTGCCGGACAAGGCGATCGACCTGGTGGACGAAGCGGCCAGCCGTGTGGCGATGGAGCTGGAAAGCGTCCCCGGCGACATTGACGAAGTCCAGCGCCGCCTGCGACAGCTCGAACTGGTCGCCCGGCAGCTTTCCGAAGAGACCGAGGAATCGACCAAGGACCAACTGCAGGAGGTGGAGGAGGAAATCGGGACGCTCAAGCACAAACTGGCCAGCCTGCGCGAGCAGTGGGAAGCCGAGAAGCTGGGCCTGGGCGACGTCCAGAAAGTCCGCCACGACATGGAGCAGGTGGAACACGAATTCGGCCAGTTGGACGCCGCCATCAAGGAAAAACAGTCCAGCGGCCTGCCGGTCAGCGAAGACGACTACCAGCGGCTGTACGAACTGGACCTGCAGCGGCGGAGACTGCGCGAGCACCTGGAAGCCGAGGAGGAGCAGCCCGCGCGGCAACAGGCCGAACGGCGCCTGCTGCGGCAGGCCGTGACCGAGGACGAAATCGCCGAGGTGGTGAGCAGTTGGACGGGCGTGCCCGTATCCCGGATGATGGAGACCGAACGCGCCAAGCTGCTGGTGATGGAGGAGCGGCTGCATCAGCGGGTTGTTGGCCAGGACGAGGCGGTCGAAGCGGTATCGAACGCCGTCCGCCGCAGCCGCAGCGGACTGCAGGATCCCAACCGCCCGATCGGCTCGTTCCTGTTCCTGGGCCCCACCGGCGTCGGCAAGACCGAACTCTGCAAGGCCCTGGCCGAGGTTCTGTTCGACGACGAAAACGCCATGGTCCGGCTGGACATGAGCGAGTACATGGAGCGGCACACGGTCAGCCGCCTGATCGGAGCCCCGCCAGGCTACGTCGGCTACGAGGAAGGCGGCAAGCTGACCGAGGCGGTGCGCCGCCGGCCGTACAGCGTGATCCTGCTGGACGAAATCGAAAAGGCCCACCGCGATGTGTTCAACATCCTGCTGCAGGTGCTGGACGACGGCCGACTGACCGACAACCACGGCCACACCGTCGACTTCACCAACTCGATCGTGGTCATGACCAGCAATATCGGCAGCCAGTTGATCCAGCAAGTGACCGAAGAAGGCGGCGACGAAGCGGAAATCCGCCAGGCGGTCCAGGCCGCGCTGCGGACCCAGTTCCTGCCGGAGTTCCTCAACCGGATCGACGAAACGATCATCTTCCATCCGCTGACGCGCGACGAAATCTCGCGGATCGTCGACCTGCAACTGGCACGGCTCGGCAAACAACTGGCCGAACGCGACATCACGCTGCAGGTCACCGATCGGGCCCGCAAGCAAATTGCCGCCGAGGGCTACGACCCGACGTACGGCGCCCGCCCGCTGAAGCGGGTCATCCAGCAGCAGATCCAGAACCCGCTGGCCACCGAGATCCTGAAGGGCCGGATCGCCGAAGGGGGCGGGCTGCGGATCGACTACGAGCAGGGCTTCACGTTCGAGGCCGAGAGCAACGCGCCCGAGGCGGCCGTGTCGTCCACGTAACACTGGCGAGCGCCGGCGAGCGGCAGGCGAGCGGCGGGCGTAAGCCCGCTGTTTCTCTCCGCGGCTTGTCAACCTATTGGCGATGCTGGTCTGCCTGGCGCCGGCGGCGGCCGGTCGGCCCGCTGTTTCTCTCCGCGGCTCGTCAACCCGTTACCTGACGAAAACCCCCGTACCGGCCGCTCACAGCGGAGACCAGCTACCCCGGAGACCAGCTACCAGACCATCCCCAACCTCTTCCCCTTGCGCCACGTCAGCCACACGTAGAGCCCGACGGCAGGCAGGGACGCGATGATCGAGACCAGCACCAGTTCCACGCGATACACCTCCTCGCGCCCCTGAAGATACGCCGACAGGCAGGCCGGCACGATGATCGCCAGCACCGGGCCGCAGAGCAAGGCGTAACGCTTGAACCCCTGGCGAGGGTAGTACAGCATCAGGCCGAGCGTGGTGACCAGGGCCACCGTGGTGTGCCGGAAGGCGGCCGCCAGCCAGGACAGAATCTTGCTGCCCGTCGATGGCTGCCCGCGATCCCGCACGAAACGCTCCCGAACGGGAAAACGCCCTGATGGAAAGCCCGACGAGGGCGGCGGATCAGCGGCCGGATGCTGCCAGGCGATGACGGGCGGGATCGTCGTGGCGGCGGCTATCAGCAGGCCGGCCAGGACTTTCCGCCAGCCATACATCGAGAATTCGTCGCGATAGCGGACCGGTTCCAGGACTTCGACTTCGGGAATTTCCATGCCAGGCACCTCCGCGGATGGATGGAGCTTCCAGATCGGGACCGCACACCTGATAGGGTCCGATTATTGCCCTGCGAAGCGAGGGCGGTCAATCAGCACAACTGGACGAACGACGCCGTACGTGATACGCTTGCCAGCTTCAACCGGGCCCGCCAACCCCACCGGGTCCGGCCTGCCTGGTAGGGGACTTCAATTCAACAGCCTGCCATGAGGAGACCGTTGCGTGAGCGCCAGTGAAAGAAAGCGGGAACTTCGCCGTCGCCGGCATCGCAAGGAAAAGATCGCGCACTTCAAGCGGCGAGTGGCCAAGGCCAGCGTTTCCGAGAAGGCGGCGATCGCCATCAAGCTGCGGCACCTCACGCCCGGAGCCGAAACCGTGATCCGGGCCCTGGAGCTAGAGGAACGCTGACGGCGAAACGACCTCTGAGTAGAACTCGCCAGTTTTCGCAGTTATCGCAGCTTGCCAAATCGTCCTCAGAGGTCGTTTACCCGAACGCTGCGCTGAAGGCGGAATCCGCAGGCCCGCACTAACAGCAGTGCGCTACCAACCAGCACCACCTGGCAGCCATTCAGCCAGAGGAACAGTTCCAGGTCGCTGCCCGGCCCCAGGCGCTGAAAGGCCCAGTTCTCTCCCCAGGTCAGGGCGATGCCGCAGATCGCGGCCAGCAGCAGCCACAGCACCAGGTCGCGCGCGGCCAGGGTGGCCCAGACCAGCGGCCACGCCAGCAGGGAATTAAAGGCCAGCAGCAGGAGCAGAATCGTCACCGCCGTCTGATTGGCGCGAGCCGACCCCAGGTTGAACCCGTCGGGCACCACCAGGCGAGCGATCCCCAGGGCCAGCGCGACCAGTAATGTCCAGGCCATCAACTGCGCGATGCCGAACTGGTTCTCGCCGCGTTGCGGCAAGTGGCCCCAGCGACGGGTGTCCACAATCGACCAGCCAAAGGGAAAACGCAGCAGCCACAAGGGGACCTGGACGGCCAGCCACTGCGCGCCCAGCGATCCGCTGATTGCCCACGCCTCGACCGGGTTGGTACTTCGCTTCGCCATGAAGAAGATCGCGGCCATCAGCAGAAGGGTCAACACCAGCCCGGTGGCTGCGCGGACAAACAAACGGACTGGTCCCAGTGCCGTCCACACGGCCAGCAGGGTGGCCTGACAGAACATCAGGCCCAGGACCAGCCCGGCGACTGCTTCGTCGCGGGAGCTGACCACGGTGCCGATCAACAGGTCGCCCAGCAGCGCCGCGGCCAACACGCTGCCCAACACGTGGAAGCGCGTGCGGTTCCGTGTTGAGCTGGGCATCCGGCACCTTCCACCCGCGAGGTCGTGCAGTTAACCGTGCAGTTAACGTTGCCTCACAGCGCGCCGACGTTGTAGTCCTGTGTTTCCCGCGTGTAGTCGTAGTGGAAGTCGGTGATCGTCGAGTCGACGTCGAACAGGTAGGCCAGCAGGGCGGCTCGGATCCACATGCCATTGCGGGCCTGGCGGAAGTAATGCGAGCGCGGATCGACGTCGATCGTGGTCGGAATTTCGCCAAACTCCGCGTCCCGCGGAAACGGATGCAGGACCGCCGCGTACGGTTTCATCCGCGAGACCAGTTGCGGCGTCAGCTTGAAGTTGCCGAAGTCAATCTCGCGGAACTCCTCCTCATCCTCCGGCCGGTTGTGCTCCCGCTGGATGCGAGTCATATACAGGCAGTCCAGCGTTTCGATCAGCGGTTCGCCGTCCACCCGGTCCTCGAACGACCCGTACTCCCGCACGTCGACGCCCCGGTTCAGCAGCCGAGTGCGATATTCCTGCGTCATCGCCAGCTTGGGGTGCCGCGGCGTGATGAAATTCAGCGTCACGTCCTCGTACTGGCCCAGCAGACTGGCCAGCGAACGAATCGTCCGCCCGCGACGGATATCGCCGCAGAAGCCGAACGATTTGCCGTCGATCCCCTTGCGCAGGTTCGGATAGCGGGTCCGCAATTCGTCCAGCCACTTCCACTGGCTCGAATCCCGGTTGTGAAAGAACGAGAACACGCGCTGGATCGTGTAGATATCCAGCAGGGCCTGCGTGGGATGCTCGTCCGCGCCCGCGCCGCCGTTGATCACCGGGATGTTGCGGCGGCTGGTCTCCCGCAGGTCGTTCATCATGTACGCGCAACACTCGGCATACTGCGGCGTCTTGCTGCGCATGATCACCACGTCGAAGTAGCTGCTGAACATCCGCATCGAATCGAACGGCGACTCGCCCTTCGATTCGCTCGACACGGCCGGGTCCCGCACCTCGCTGCAGGCCATCCCCAGGATCTGGCAGGCGGCCATGAACGACAGGAAGGTGCGGGTCGACGGCTGCGTGAAGTACAGCATCGCCCGCTTGTGGCGCAGCAGGTCGTTCAGAAACCGGCCGCCTTCGCGGCTCTTGGCCAGCAGCCGGATCTGGTCGGCGATCCGCCCCAGGCGGTCCAGCAACCCGCGCGTGAACTGGTCGGCGAAAATCACGTGATTCAGCCGCTCACCGGCCTGGAAGTCGGGGATCTTCACCTTCACCGGGCGACTCAACCGCGATTCGTAGTCGTAGAAGTCCATCTTCGAGCTCCATCACGGGCGGGAGAGAAATCAGCGGGCCGCGCGCACCGCAAGCTCTGGCAGGGTCGGAGGGGTCGGCTCGCACCCGTCCCGGATTGTATCACATCCGACGCCCGCCGCAAGCCAGTTCGCAAGGCGTAAACCGCTGGTCAGCCAGAGCTTAAGAGTTGTCAGTTGTCGCCGGGCGGTGGCGCGGGAACCGTCATGATCGGGCCGAGGAACATGGCATTGGTCAGAAAGCGCTCCGAACCGCGGGTGTAGCCGCGGAACACGGGATTGTCGGCCAGCGCGATCACTCGGCCCCGGCCCGAGCTGACGACCCAGGCGGCGGCGGAAGGAATCAGCCGCCGGCGATTCCGCTGGCTGACGTATCCGGCAATCACGTCCGTATAGCGAGCGGCCGTCTGGTACGGGTTTCCGGGGACCGGAAAGCGAGTCGTGGAGTCCCGGAAGACCGGGACCTGGGAGTCGGGAAAGCCGAACGCCAGAGGATGCGTCGGATCGATGGTCGTCGACAGGAACGCTCCGGCGACAGCTTCCAGGGCGCTGGCGTCGCTGGCCGAACCAAAGGGCGGCGGCATGGCGGCCGCGTCGCTGGTCGCGGGCGCGGATGAGGTGGAGGCGGGCGGCTCTTGAACCGCGGCCGAGGCGATCACTCCCTTGTTCTGCAGCCAGGTGATCGCGCCTTGCAGGGCGACCACGGTGCCTCCTTCGCGGACGTAGATCTTGAGCATCTCCGCGTGCGCATCGCCCCAACTGCCATAACTGCCGTCAGGCAGGATGACACACGTGAAGTCGCCCAACCGGGCCTTGGAGAATTGGTCGGTGTCGACCAGCGTGGCTTCCTGCCCCAGGCGGACGTCGAGGAAGTGCCAGACCGCGCCCGCCGCCTGCGTCGCCGTGCCGGAACCAACCACCAGCAGCGGCTGGCACGGCGGCAGCGGCTTGATCGTATTGCTGCCCAGATCGGGACCTTGCAGCGTCAGGCTGGACGGCAGCACCTCGACCGCGACATCCATCTGCGCCGAGAGTTTCACCAGCGCCTGCCCGATCCGTTCCCAGCGGTTTCGATTCGGCTGGTGCAACACCAGGTACGTCCCCTCGCTCCAGGATGCGCCGCCCCGTACCGATCGCATGGGGCGCGTGGTGGTGCGGATCTCGGCGCCCAGGCGCATCAGGGCGGCGACCAACCGCGGGGCGCCCAGCTCGGTCGGCTGAAAGGCGTAGCCAGCGGCGCCGGGCAGCGGCTGAAACTCGCCTGCCGCCGGCGCTTCGTCCCGCAGCCAGTGCTCCGGCAGATCGGCCTCGTAGGGCCAGCAATCCAGGTCCAGCGCGCTGGGCAGGTGCCATGTCGATACGTCGTAGAACAGGTTTTCCCTGAATTGCTGTAACGGCTCCATCAGCGAACGCACGAAGGTCACTTCCGGCTGTGCCGTGGGCACCACCAGCACCTGCCCGGCCGCGAACGACTTGCCGTTCAGGTGTGGCCGTCCCGCCGGGCGAAAACTTCGCACCGCGTGCATGGCGAGCAAGTCGCGGGCAGCCGCGATGCGGCTGGGGGAACCGGTCAGTATGTAGGCTCGCCGCGGATGGGCTCGTCCCGTCCGCAGGGCCTGCTGGTAAAACTCCCGCTGGAATTCCAGCAGTTCCCCGCGCAGCCCGTGGGCTCCCGACAAGCTCGACAGACTACAGCGGACCTGGTTGGCGACCGTGTCGCGAAAGTGGCGGTTGGTGACTTCGTTCCGGAGCCGCAGACCTCGCGTGCTGCCCTGTTCGAACAGCACGCCCACCGCGCCATGAAGGTCTGGATAGGTGCTGCCCTTGCCGATGTAGAAGTCGTCGAACTGCTCCTCGGTAAAGTACAGTTCCTGGGCCGCATCCATCACGCGGGCGTGCTCCGCCGCCAGGCGGCTGGTCAGCTCCTGGTTGCGAGGCGGTGTCAGCGGGTTGGTGCGGGCCGGGATGCCAGGCTGGAAGAAGTAGGTGGAAGTGCCACCCATTTCGTGAAAGTCGAGCACGACGTTGGGCTTCCAGCGGTGGAACAGACTCAGCCGCCCGCGGCTTTCCGGATGCGCCAGCGGCAGCCAGTCGCGATTCAGGTCGAACCAGTAGTAGTTCGTGCGGCCGCCGGGCCACGGCTGGCTGTGTTCGCGGTCGATGTCCCGCGGGGAAGCCAGCCGCCCCCGGTTTTCGTTGGCCCAGTTCGCGAAGCGGTCGATCCCGTCCGGGTTCAGCGCCGGGTCCAGCAGGTAGACTCCGCCTTGCAGCCAGTCACGCACCTGATCCGACTCGGATGATGCCAGATGCCAGGCCACCAGGACCGCGGCGTTCACGGCACTCGCTTCGTCACCGTGCACCGAGTAGCCCAGGTACACCACCAGCAACGCATCGTCCGGTACCTGGCCGGACGGCCTCTGGGTCAATGCCGGCCGGGAACGCTGGATCGCCTCCAGCCGCTCGAGATGCGCTGGAGCGGAAATGGCCAGCACGCCCAGCGGGCGTCCGCCATGGGACCGGGCGTACGGCAGCCATCTGGCACGTTTGCTGGCGGCGGCCAGATATTGAAAGTATCCCCAGACCTGGTCGTGCCGCAGATGCCGCGAGCCGATCTCGAAGCCAAAAAACTCGGCGGGCGATTTCAATCCGGGAACTCGGGGGTCGTCGGGCAGTGCGCCGCCCGCGGCATGCGCGGCAACTGAAAGCGCGCAGGAAAGGAACCAGACGAACCCGCCGGGCAGCAAGGCCGGCAGGATGTGCACCCAACGGTTCCAGGGCGGCGAAAGGCCGATCATGGCAGTCTCCACGTCCAATGCACCAGGCAGCCAATTCAACGCGAGCTCGCCGCGCCGAACTCTCCAGTGTAATTCAGATCCGGGCGGGAAGAACCGGGAATCGGGCCACCACGGATCACGCGAGACCGAGGAAAGAAACAGCGGGCTCACGCCCGCCGCTCGCCAGGACCTTCGCCCGCCGCTCGCCAAGACTTTCGTACGCCGCTCGCCAGGAAATTTGTCCCCGCTCGACAAAAATCCCATTTTATCTAAAGCCGTCAATTTGACAGCCTCGGGATGTGACATAGGTTTCATGTGCCGAAGCCATGGCCGGAACGTCTGCTGAGGGCGAACCGGCCTGGAATTGGCGGGCAAGGCGGGAGAGTTTCCCGTCGAGTCACCAGCCTCACATCCTCGAAAAGGCAAGCCGGTCTTCGGACGCGGGCGCGCAAAGCCAAGGGCCGCGTGAGCTCACGTGGGTCCATGCGGTGGCCTGGTTGCCGAAGGGGTGTCAGTTGTCGGCCCTGGCGGGGCGATCCCAGCCGAGCAGCCTGACGCCTGTGGGTGAGGGCGAGGCGTTCGTTCTATCGTCGTGGGGGTTCGCGCGGCTGCGATGCGCCTGGGTGGCGCGGGCGGCGCGGCTTCCGAGGGGTCCTTTCTGAAGGGCCGCGGCCGCCGAGTGATGGCCGCGCGCCGACAACTGGAGGCAGGTATGAAGAGCTTTGTGAAGAGTGTGCGGCAGTTCCTGGTGTCGGAAGATGGGCCGACCGCGGTCGAGTACGCCGTGATGCTGGCCCTGATCGTGATCGTCTGCTTGACCGCCATTTCGGCGATCGGCACCAGCGCCAACTCCACGTTCCAGAACGTGGCCGACCAACTGAACGCTGCCGGCGCCGGCGGCGGGGGCACCTAGTTCCCCACCGGGGACTTGAGGGCATGACCAACAGCCCTTCGGCACCTCGCGGTGCCGAAGGGTTGTGTCTTCGGCCCTCAGCGACCTGGCTGCGGCAGGAGGAATCGCCATGCAATCATTCGCCGGCGGCCCCTGGGCCGCGCATGCCGTGGAATGGGTCTGTTACGGTTTGACGATGTTGGCCGCGGTCTGCAGTTGGCTGCTGACGGCCAGGCATTAGAAGCGTTTCCGCGGCCGAGTCGGGCGACTTGGGCCGAGCGGATGGCACACCGGGATCGGAGAAGAACATGGAAATGCTGCACGGAATTGCCGGCCAACTGGCCGCTCACTGGCCCGTCTGGCTGGTGACCATCGCCTTGGTCGTGGCCGCGGTGATCGACGGCTGGGCCCTGAAAGTGCCCAACTGGCTGACGTATCCCCTGATTGCCAGCGGCTGGCTCTACAGCACCCTGGCCTTCGGCTGGGAAGGCCTGGGCTGGAGTCTGCTGGGGACGGCGGTTGGATTGGCCCTGCTGCTGCCGGCCTATGCCATCGGCGGCATGGGGGCGGGCGACGTCAAACTGCTGGCGGGCGTGGGAGCCTGGGTGTACATGACGGACACACTGTACGCCTTCGGCATCTCGGCCGTGGTCGGCGCCATCCTGGCCGTGCTGATGGTGGTGTACCGGCGAGCGTGGTGGCATCACTGGTTCCAGATGCGGGCCATCCTGAACGAGATCCTGACGATCCGGGACCCGCAGCAGCTTTCGGCGATCGCGGCCGAGCGGAAGCCGTCGATGCTGCTGCTGCCCTACGGCATCCCGATCGCCATCGGGACCATCGCCTACTTCGCCTTCGCGGGGATGCTGGTATGAACGGTTCCGACGCTCACCCCAGTCGCCCGCGAACCTGCGCGGGACGGTACGAGTCGCACCGAATGCGCCAGTCGCACTCGCCAGGCCGGTCGAACCGGTTGTTCCGGTTCGGCCGCTTGCGCGGGTTGCGCCGAAGGGGCGCGTCGGTCGTGGAGTTTGCCCTGGTCGCTCCCGTCTTCGTGCTGCTGGTCCTGGGCATGATCGAATACGGGCGGATGATCATGGTCCAGCAGATCATTACCAACGCCTCCCGCGAAGGGGCTCGGCAAGCGGTGCTGGATGGAGCCACGGCGGGCGACGTCACCGCGCAGGTCAACACGTACCTGGCCAACGCCTCGGTCCAGGGTGCGACTGTAACGATCACACCGGATCCACTCAGCGATGCAGCTTTCGGCGATCCGGTGACGGTGGCAGTCGATATTTCTTTCAGTCAAGTCAGTTGGCTGCCGTCACCGCTGTTCCTGGCCAACACCAGTCTGCAGGCCCAGACGGTCATGCGTCGCGAGACGCTGGAGTAGTCGCCGTTCGGAGACGAACCCTAGCGAGGGGAGTGAATCATGCGTGCCAAATCGATGGTCCTGATCGTGATTGCCCTGGGGTGCGGCCTGATCGCCTCCATCGGCATCAGCCAGGTGATGGACCGCGGCAAGGACGACTCACCCGAGGTGGCCACGGCACCGGTGCTGGTGGCGGCCACCGACATTGACATTGGCGAGCGGTTTCACGCCGAGAACGTGCGGCTGGAACAATGGCCCTCGGACCGCATTCCGCTGCACGCCATCGGCTCGCTGGAACAGCTCAAGGACCGTTATCCTCGCACCCGGATGTACGCCGGCGAGGTGATTCTGGCGGCCAAGCTGCTGGAGGGCGACCTGGGTTCGCCGTCGATCACGATCCCCGAAGGCTATCGCGTCGCCTCGGTCCGCGTCAGCATGGACTCGTCCGTCTCCGGCCTGGTCTTGCCGGGCGACCGGGTGGACATCGTGGCCTACCTGAAGCAAGGCAACGAGGTGCCGCGGACCGTCACGCGGACGATCCTGCGGGACGTGCGCGTGTTCGCCGTGGACAGCCGGACCGAGCGGGAGCTGGACAACAACGGCAACCCGGTGCAGTCCGCCAAGACGGTGTCGCTGCTGGTCAAGCGGGACCAGGTGGAGCCGCTGATGCTGGCCCTGGAACTGGGGACGCTGCGATTGTCGCTGCGTCGCCCCAACGAACCGGACGAAACGATCGCGGCCAACGAAGCCACGGTGGAGTCGATCCTGGGCCGGCCGGCGGAGCTGGCCGATGAGCGCGGTCGCCGGCAAGCCGCCTCTCGCCCCGAAGAGGACTTCCTGCGATTCCTCAACGCGCCCGCGGTCGCTCCGGCCGCCGACGTGGTGCATGAAATGACGGTCCTCACGCCGCACGGCATCAGCCGGTTCCTCTGGGACCGCGAGGGTGGTGCTCCGCGCGAGGTGCAGGGACCGGATGTCGCCTCGCCCGCGACGCCTTCGAGTACCGAACTTCCGGCCGATGCGGATCGTGCCAGTCGGACCGATGGTGACGACGGTGTGGGTTTCACGGACGCGGACCTGGAGAGCGAAAGGTCGCTGCCGTCTTCCTCCGAGAATACAGAGTGAGCGGCCAGTTGGGACTGGTCGCCACGAGCCGTTTTCGCCGCGTTTGCCCCCTCCCCAAAACCACTTCCCCGGCGGATCGCCACCCCAGCGAAATCGTCTTCCCAATTCAACTGAAGGAAGTACACGGATGTACAAGACACGCCTGCCGGCTCTGGCCCTGTTGGGATTCTGCGCCGTGTGGTCTTCGCTGGCCGCCACGCGTTCCACCCACGCGCAGTCGGTGGACAGCCAACCGGTCCACTACCGCGTCCACGGACCGTCGCAGCGGCTGGACATGATCGTCAACACCAGCCGCATCCTGACGCTGGAACACAAGGTGCCGCGGATCCTGGTCAGCAACCCGGAAGTGGTGCGAGCCACGCCCCTCTCGCCCAACCAGGTTCAGTTGTCGGCGCTCAAGCCGGGCGTCACCCAGTTGAACCTGTGGGACGAGAACGAAGGGGTCTACGCGGTCGATGTGATCGTGTCGGGAGACGCCCGCGAGCTGGCCAACCTGCTCAAGGCCGAATTCCCCGACGCCGCCCTGAACGTGCGGCCGCTGGCTTCCAGCGTCGTGATCTCCGGTTACGTGCCCAGCGCCTCGATGGTCGGGCAGATCGTCCGCGTCGCCGAGGACTACTATCCGAACGTGATCAACAACATGCGGGTCGCCGGCGTGCAGACCGTGCTGCTGCATACGAAGGTGATGGAGGTATCCCGGACCAAGCTGCGGCGGCTGGGAGTGGATTGGGCCTGGTTCAACGGCAACGACGGCCTGGTCGTCGGCGCCAGCGGCCTGATTCAGAAATACACCATCTCGCCCGGCTCGATCACCACCGGCTTCAATGAAACGCTGGCCTTCGGCATCGTCGGCGGTTCGAGCCAGTTCGGCATGGTGCTGGACGCCCTGCGGCAGCACAACATGGTCAAGCTGCTGGCGGAACCAACCCTGGTGACCACCAGCGGGCGGCCGGCCAGCTTCAACTCGGGCGGCGAGTTTCCGATCATTGTGCCGCAAAGCCTGGGCACGGTGTCGATCGAATACCGGCAGTTCGGCACCCGCGTGGACTTCGTGCCGATCGTCCTGGGCAACGGCAACCTGCGCCTGGAAGTCCGGCCGCAGGTCAGCGAGATTGATCCGTCGCGCAGCGTCACGATCCAGAACGTCAACGTTCCCGGCCTGCGCACCCGCTGGGTGGATACGGCCGTCGAAATGCGGGCCGGCCAGACCCTCGCCCTGGCCGGCTTGATCCAGACGCGCGTCGAGGCCGAGAACCGCGGGATCCCCGTGCTGGCCGACCTGCCCTGGGTGGGCGCGGCGTTCCGCCGGGTCGAGGAGTCAAACAACGAGGTGGAACTGGTGATCCTGGTGACGCCGGAAATCGTCGACGCCATGGACCCGCACGAAGTGCCCCCTTGCGGTCCCGGCATGCTGACGGCGGAACCGAACGATCACGACCTGTACGTCCGCGGCTTCCTGGAAGTTCCGCACTGCGGGCCCGGTTGCGGCGGCGCCGTCCGCAACTATCCCCAGCCGGGACCGCCGGCGGGAGCTTACGAACCGCTGCCTCCGGGCGCCGAGGTCGGTCCGCCACAGGTCGAACTGCCGGTGCCGCCCCAGCAGCAGCAGCAGCAGCTTCCCGTGCCCCCGCCCCCGCCGCAAGCCTACCGGCTGCCGCCCACCGGTCCGGCGGTCGAGTCGCCCGGCGTGGAAGCGTTCGACAGCGACGCCTCGAGTCGCCGAGTGACCCGGTTGCCCCCGGTGGAAGTGAACGCCTACGACCCGCAAAACTCCTCCCCGACGCCCCAGTCCGGACGCCCTGGCTCCGGCCCCAACCTGTTCGGTCCAACCGGCTACGACCAGGTAAGGTAGAGTTGTTGGTTGTTGGTTGTTGAGTGACTGTCGCGGGTGCGGGGCAAGAGGTTGGAGCGAGTGCCCACAGGCCCCTCCCCAACCCTCCCCGGAAGCCGGGGAGGGGGCCAGAGTGATATTAAGGGGGGGCGCTCGCCGAATCGCCGAAGTGGAGGCTGTCCAAGTACCCCTCGGTTATAACGCCAAATTCCCTCGGCAAAACAACTTATAAGCTGCACGATCTCGAAGCGGGGAGGGAGCCAGAAGGGATCACTCTACTGATAACTGACCACTGATAACTGACCCCTGACCACTGACAACTGAAACACCTCCCATGAACAACGTCCTGCGAATGGCCCTGGTCGATCCCGACGATGCGGCCCGCGAGTCGCTGAAGAAGCTGCTGCTGGGCATGGACCGGCTGTGGCTGGAGGCGGAATGTTCGCGGTACGAGTTTTTCTCGGACGTGGTGGCCCAGACCAATCCGGACATCGGGGTGGTGGGCGTGGATCACAATCCACGCAAGGCGTTGCAGTTGATCGAGGAGTTGCGGCAGACGTCGCCTCAGTGCGCGATCCTGGTGGTGAGCAGGTCGACCGACGGCCAGTTGATCTTGCAGGCGATGCGGGCCGGCGTGCGGGAGTTTCTTACGTTGCCGGTCGGCGTCGAGGAGCTGATGGCGGCGTTGGAGCGGATCAGCGGGCAGAGCGAGCCGGGAAGTTCCGGCCGAGCTCGCCGTTCGAACGTCATCGCCGTGGCCGGAGCCACGGGCGGCGTCGGCGCCACCAGCCTGGCGGTGAATCTGGGCTGCGTGCTGGCGGCACGGGCCGAGAACTCCGTGGTCCTGGTCGATCTGGACCTGGCCTTGGGCGACGCGGATGTCTTCCTGGACACGATTCCCGAACACACGCTGATCGACGTCGCTCAGAACGCCTCGCGGCTGGACTTCTCGCTGCTTCGCCGAGCGCTTACCCGGCACGCGTCCGGACTATACCTGCTGCCGCGCCCGATTCACCTGCAGGAAGCCCAGCAAGTCGCGCCGGAGGATCTGCAGCGCGTGCTGGGGCTGCTGAAAGCCACCTTCTCGCACCTGCTGATCGACCTGTCCAAGAGCTACAGCCCGCTGGACTTGCAGGCCCTCAAGGTGGCCGACCAGGTCCTGCTGGTCACGCAGCTTGACCTGCCTTGCCTGCGGAACGTGGTCCGGTTGCTGGCGTCGCTGGAGGAATTGGACGAGCAGCTTCAGGAAAAAATCAAGGTCGTGGTGAACCGGGTCGGGTTGGGCAGCAACGCGATCAGTCTGCGGAAGGCGCAGGAGACGATCGGCCGCGAGATTTTCTGGCAGATCCCCAACGACTACCGGGCGATGATCGAAGTCCGCAACAACGGCGTGCCGCTGACCGAACAGGCCCCCAAGGCCAGCGTGACGCAATCGTTGGTGAGCCTGGCCGAAGCCTTGAGCGGCCAGGCGCCGGCGGAATCGGAGGTCACGGCCGCGAGTCTGGCGGGACGCTGGCTGAGTTTCTGGCCCGGCAAGGCGAAGGTGCCGGGCGGCGGTTAAGACAGTGGTCAGTTTGCAATTTGCAGTTTGCAATTTGCAATCGGAATTATCGTGCCACGGCCCTGGTGGTGACGGGCGTTTGGCCTGTCCCAAGGCGCGTCGCCGTTCGCAAGTGAGCGGTCGGCGCCGAGAAACAGGGGGCTGACGCCCCCCGCTCGCCATATCAGAATTCCGGCCGCCGGCCTCGAATATTTAAGCTAGGTTTCCCGTGTACGGGCGCGGTTGCCGCCACAGGTCCGCGCCGCTCTGGATCCGACACCGGGAGGCCGCGTGATGAAAACGCTGGTGCAGGCGGGCCGCGGCGCGGACGCCGCGAAAGCCGAGGAGTTCGACAACCTCAAACGCCGAATTCACAACAAGCTGGTCGACAAGCTGGAGCTGTCCAAGATCAGCGAGCTGCAGGGGGATGTCCTGCGGCGCGAGATCCGGCTGGTCGTCGAGTTGCTCTGCGACACCGAGGACACGTTCCTGAACCGCACCGAGCGGGAGCGGTTGATCGAGGAAGTGCTGGACGAGACGGTCGGACTCGGCCCGCTGGAAATGCTGCTCAAGGACCAGACGATCAGCGACATTCTGATCAACGGCCCCAAGAGCGTGTACGTCGAGCGGCGGGGGCGGATCGAGCGGACGAACGTGGAGTTCCGCGACAACGCGCACCTGCTGCAGATCATCGACCGCATCGTGTCGCGGGTGGGCCGGCGAGTGGACGAGGTCTGCCCGATGGTCGACGCCCGGCTGGCCGACGGCAGCCGCGTCAACGCCATCATTCCGCCCCTGGCCCTGGACGGGCCAGCGGTTTCCATCCGGCGGTTCGGCGCCAATCCGCTGAAGCTGGAGGACCTGCTCAACTTCAAGGCGTTCACGCCGGAAATGGTGATGCTGCTCGAAGGAGCCATCAAGGCCCGCTTGAACATCATCATTTGCGGCGGCACCGGTTCGGGCAAGACGACGCTGCTGAACACGCTGTCCAGCTTCATTTCCAACTCGGACCGGATCGTGACGATCGAGGACGCGGCCGAACTGCAACTGCAGCAGGAACACGTGGTGCGGCTGGAGACGCGGCCGGCCAACATCGAAGGCAAGGGCGCGATCACGGCCACCGACCTGGTCCGCAACGCACTCCGCATGCGCCCCGAACGGATCATCATCGGCGAATGCCGGGGCAGCGAGGCACTGGACATGCTGCAGGCGATGAACACGGGCCACGACGGCTCGCTGACCACCATCCACGCCAACTCGCCCCGCGACGGCATCGCCCGCCTGGAAACGATGATCCTGATGGCCGGCTTCGACATGCCGATCAAGGCGATGCGGCAGCAGATCGCCAGCGCCGTGCACCTGATCGTGCAGGTCAACCGGCTGCAAGGCGGTCCGCGGCGCGTGACGCACATCACCGAAGTCCTGGGGATGGAACAGGACACGGTGGTGATGCAGGACATCTACAACTACATCCAGGAAGGCATCGACGAAACGGGCCGGGCGCGGGGGCGGTTCGAAGCCACCGGAATCCGGCCGGCGTTCATGGAACAATTGCAGTCGGCCGGAGTCCGGCTGCCGGCCAGCGCGTTCCGGCAACGGGTCATGATGCGGGATTAACGTCAACACGCGCCGGCGCGCCAGCGCCGGCCGGCGGGAGCCAACTCGATGGGAAGCACACTGATCGTGGCGGCGGTGTTCGTGGGTGTCACGGCGCTGGTGGGAGGCGTCGCCCTGCTGCTGCGCGGCAGCCGCTCCAGCCTGGCCGAGGATCGCCTGGAGCTGCTGACCGGCGCCGGCGGCGCAGCGGTGCGCACTTCGCCCGGCAACACGCCGTCGCTCTGGGCCGGGACGCTCAACGACACGCTCGGCTTCCTCGAACAGTACGTGCCCAGCTTTACCAACCTGAGCACCTTCCTGGAACAAGCCGGCTCGGCGCTCGCCCCCAGCCGCTTCGTCCTGATCTCGCTGGCCCTGGGTTGTGCCGGCGCGGCCCTCTGCATGCTCGGTCTGCTCGGCGACCTGGTCTGGATCCTGGCGGCTCCGGTGGCCTTCGTGCTGGCGGCGTCCCTGCCCACGCTCTGGATGTACTTGAAGCGCCAGCGGCGCCTCAAGGCGTTTGCCCGGCAGTTGCCCGACGCCCTGGAACTGGTCGCTCGCGCCCTGCGGGCCGGCCACAGCCTGGCGGCCGGATTTCACCTGGTGGCGCAGGAAATGGCCGAACCGATCTCGAAGGAGTTCAACCGCTGCTACGAGGAACAGAACTTCGGCATTCCGCTGGACCAGGCCCTGGAAGACATGACGCGCCGCGTGCCCAACCTGGACCTGCGGTTCTTCGCCACGGCCGTGATCCTGCAGCGGCAGACCGGCGGCGACCTGGCCGAAATCCTGGACAAGATCGGCCGGTTGATCCGCGAGCGGTTCAAGATCTGGGGGCAGATCCAGGCCTTGACCGGCGAGGGACGTTTGTCGGGCCTGGTGCTGCTGGCCCTGCCGCCCCTGCTGTTCCTGGCCATGCTCCGCTTGAATCCCGGTTACGTCATGACCCTGTTCACCGATCCCCTGGGACATCGCATGCTGGCCCTGGCGATCGTCATGCAATTGGTCGGTGCCCTGGTGATCCGCAAAATCGTCAACATCAAAGTCTAGGCCGCTGGCCGCACGAGGACTCCCATGATCCTGGCGCAAGGTATCGATTTCGTCTCGCTGCTGCCGTTTGCCATCTTCGGCGCGTGCGCGGTGGTGGCCTGGTTGCTGCTGGAATGGTTTTCGGGCCGCAAGAGTCGGGCCGAACAGCGGCTGGACGAATACCGCGATCCGCGCCGCCGCGCGCCGCGCGACGAACGACCCGGTTCGCGGGCGGCCGACACGGTCACGCGGGTGCTCGAGCGGGCTTCTCCCGCCCTGGCCAAACCGATCCAGCCCAAGACCGAGAGCGAGGCCGGGCAGCTCAAACTCCGCCTCTCGCAGGCCGGATTTCGGGGCGAGGCGGCACCGACGATCTTTCTGGGCTTCAAGATCGTCGGGCTGGTCCTGGGCCTGGTGTTCAGCGGCGGGTTCCTCTGGGTGATGACCGAAGTCACTCAAACCAGCCTGCTGGAGAATCGCAACGCCATTCTCCGCAGCCTGGTCGTGGCCGGCTGCCTGTTCTATCTGCCCGACGCGATCGTCTGGCTGCTCAGCCGCCACCGCAAACAGCAGATCTTTCTCGGCCTGCCCGACGCCCTGGACCTGATGGTCGTGTGCGTCGAAGCCGGCCTGGGACTGGACCAGGCCATGCGGAAGGTGGCCGAGGAAATGAAGAAGGCCCACCGGACGATCGCCGAGGAGTTCGGACTCTGCAACCTGCAGATGCAGATGGGCCGCAGCCGCCAGCACGTGCTCAAGGAACTGGGGTTGCGCAGCGGCGTGGAGGACCTCCGCACGCTGGCCTCGATCCTGGTGCAGGCCGATCGGTTCGGTTCGAGCATCGCGCAGGCCTTGCGCGTGCAGAGCGATTCAATGCGGACCCGCCGCCGGCAGATCGCCGAGGAGAAAGCGGCCAAAACGGCCGTCAAGCTGATCTTTCCGCTGGTGATGTTCATCTTCCCCGGCATCTTCGTAGTGCTGGTGGGACCGGCCGCGATCAACGTGGTCCGCGAAATGCTGCCCGTGATGAACGGCGGCTAGGCCGCCCGTCGCCGCGGAGCGGATGCGAGTGCCAGCCCGCCCCACTCGGCTCGTGCGACCTGCGCCGGTTGTAATGGGCGCCGGGTTCGGACGGGAGTTGTCCGCCGCGTCTGGTCGATGTGAGGATTGAGGACGCGCCCCGCTTCGGGGGCCGACATTCCGTTGAGCGATCCTGCACGCCAACCTCGCGGGAGGGACCCCATGCGACGAGTCATCTGCCTGTTGTGTACGACTCTGGCCTTCACCGCCATCGGTCGCTCGGCCTCCGCCGGCTGGCATGATTTCTGGAATCAATTCCACCAGGACTATCACCGCAACGTGGCCTGGCCCGATCCGTTCCGCCACGCCGATCGCGAAGTGCAACGCGCGCCGTTCTGCATCATGGTCAACAACGGCTGGCGGTTGAACAACACGCTGAGCCACGACCTGTTCGAACTGGAAACCCATGCCCTGAATCACGCCGGCTGGCGCAAGGTCCGCTGGATCCTGACCCAGGCCCCCGTGCATCGTCGCAGCATCTGGGTCCTGCAGGCGGATACGGCCGAGGCGACCCAGGCGCGCGTGGAGTCGGTGCGGGAAGCGGTCGAAGGGATGGTGGGTCAAGGCCCCCTGCCGCCGATCATGCTGACCGATCGCGAACCGCTGGGCGTTTCGGGCGATTACGTGGACCAGATCGACCGCCAGTTCCGCTCGTCAATGCCCGTGCCCACGCTGCCGCAGATGAGCGGCGACGCCAGCCAGTTCGGCCCGTAAAGGGACGTGCACGAGTGAGTGCGGCCCGCGGTCTGCGTTCCCCCGACACGAACCGGGCGCGCAGCTTTCGCGGAGCGAAAGACGACAAGCGGAGCGAAAGGCGACGAACATGACCGGGAGCAGGTCGTTGAGCGAGTGGACCGCCGGCACCAGCCTGGCAATGCTGGCCGGCCGAGGAGGCTGGTTCCTGCTGGCCTGCTGCGCCTGCATGATGCTGCTGTCCGGCTGCGCCAGCCCCTGGCAACCCCGCGGCGAGACGGCGACCGCCTCGGCCTCCGTCTCGCCCAACGGCAGCCTGTCGAAGGCGCCCTTGCAGGTTTCGAATCAACCGTTCGGCAGCTCGCAGTCCTCGTCGTCCTGGAGTTCGGCGCTGCAAGGGGCGACCAGCAGCATGGCCGAGGCGCTGACGATCAAGCCGCGAGTGATCCCGGCCGACGATCCGGTGAGCTTGTCGACCGAACCGGCCAACCTGGGCCCCGAATTCCACCTGCAGTTGGCTCGCTACCTGGAACACGGCGACCAGCCGGCGGCCGCCCGCAAGCAGTATGAGCTGGCGCTGCGGGCCGACCCGGAAAACGTCGACGCGCTGGTCGGCTGCGGCCGTTTGCTGGACCGCCTGGGCCAGGCCGGGGACGCGCAAAAAATGTACCGGCGAGCGGTCGCGGTGGATCCGCAACATGGCAGCGCCTACAACGATCTGGGGATCAGCCATGCCAGGCAAGGACAGACCGAGCCAGCGCTGGAGGCCCTGCGGAAGGCCGTGGAACTAGCTCCGGAGAACGCCCGCTACCGCAACAATCTGGCGGCCGTCCTGGTGCAAGCGAACCAGCCCGACTCCGCTCTGCTCCATCTGCGCCAGGTGCACGCCGAGCCGATCGCCCGCTACAACCTGGGATGCCTGCTCAGCGAAGTCGGACAGTCCGAAGCAGCTCGGCGCGAGTTCGCCGCGGCGTTACACCACGACCCGCAGCTCGCGCCGGCTCGCGCTATGCTTGCCCGCTGGGATGCACCGGCGATCGCCGACCCCCGCTCAATGCAACTGGCCGGCTTCCAGCAACCTGACCTGCGGCGACTCCCCGCCGCCAGCGCCCGGGCGGACATCGCTCACGCCCGGTTGGGTTTGCCGATGGTTACCGAGCCGGCCGGGGCGGAGGTTGCCGGCGGGACGGCAGGTCCGCGGCTGCGAGTGCTGCTGCCGCCGGAACCCGTGGCCTGGCGCACCGAGCGGTAAGGGCGTCTCGGCCTTGAGCGTGAAGCCCAATCCGGGCGAGCGCTCGCGAATCCCGCCGGCTTGCCCGGCGGGATTTGAAATGGGAGAAGAACGCGTCAGGCGCTTCCCTAAGGCCCCGCCAGGGCCGGCAACTGCTTCACTGCCCGCTGCAGGGCCTGCATGATGATCGGGGCCACGTCCGAGCTGCAACTGTTGATTTCGCCGTACGGGGCCGAGATCCGCTGGTAGGTAAACGGGGGTCGCTGGTCCCATTGCCGCAGCGGGATGATGTAGCCAATCTCGTCGTTGGCCAGCCCCAGCAGCAGCCACTCGCCGCTCGGCATGATCCTCGACACGGGTGGCTCCAGCGGCGCGTCCGGGAAGTCGGCTCCGGGATCCACTGGTTCCTGGTACTTGCCGTACACCAGTTCCGGGTAGATTTCCCCGGGGATCGCCGCCACGTGCAGCCGGCCCAGCCGCAGGCAGGCGACTTCGGTTTCCACGGCCGTCATCTGATCAGCCGTATCCAGCCGGACCCGTTCCCCTCGGCGGCTGAAGTCGCCGGTCCAGAGAAACGATTCTCGCAACAGCACGCCGAACGACCGCGCCGCCCGGTAATACGGATTGGCAACGGGGATCATCACGGGCAGCGCGGCGACGTGCAGCGGAGTCAGCTCCAGCGGCCGAGCGTTCTGCAGAGCCCGGTCGGCCAGGTCCGCCACCAGGTGACCGTACCGCTCGGCGTACTCGAACTGCCCTTCTTCCAACTGCCGTCCGCCCGCGTCCGTCACGCCCTCGCGGGGCGGCGCCATCAAACCACCGAGCGCTCCGCTGAAGTACACGACCGGGCAGTTGTGGCGGGCCGCCAGTCGCTCGATGGTCGTCGCGGGAAAGTCGGCCGTCAGCAGCGTGTTGCGCGATCCGAGCGCTTCGGGGTGGCAGTTCCAGACCACGATCAGTCCGGCCACGCGGCCCTCGGTCGTATCCAACCGCACGACGCGCAGGACGCCGTCCTTGACCAGCGGCGGGCGGCTGTCGTTCAACAATGCTTCGTCCACCGCCGCGCCGAACGACGCCTGCACAGGTTCCAGCCGCTCGGCGGCCTGCTTGAGCGTTTCCACGACCCGCCGCTCGACCAGCTCCAGGTACCCCTCGTCCACTCCGCGCTTCAGCAGCGTCGGGCCCCAGATGCCGATCACATCGGGCCCTTCGTGATTGTGCGTGCTGGCGACCAGGACATAGTCCAGTTCGGGCACCGCCTGGCGAATCCGCTGAACGCTGGGGAACTGCAAGCCGATCAGGTCGACCGACACCAGTCCGATCCGCTTCGTGCCGTCCGAAAGCACGACGGTGCGGGCCATCAGCGGGTCGTGGACGCCGGTGGCCCGGCGGCCCGCTCCGTAACCGGCCAGCCACACCGGCCGGTCCTCGTTCAGTTCGGGTGTGATGTCGGCCGCCGCGAAGCCGGCCCGCAATTCGGCCGGCTCGTCCGCCCACACAACGGACGAAACCAGCAGCAGACCCAAGACAGGCAGAATCGGGCTCTTCATCGGGAAACTCATCTGGGGCGAGGGGCCATTCATCGTCGAGCAAGCAATCCCTGACCGCCTGCCGCCACAGGTCGTTACATACCACGCTGCCGGATTATACCACCCGGTTTCGCCAGGCTGTTTCAGATGGGCGGGAAAACCCAGGGAGAACGGGCCGCCGCCGCGTTTATTTTGCGGCCCTCAAGTCCTTTTGCGGCCCTCGCGTCTGGCCTAGAATGTCGGCCACTCAGCTCCCTTGACCTTGCCACTCCCTTGACCCGTGCCAGAGGATGTGCCGCCAGCCATGTTCAGTCCCAACACCGTCCGACTCGGCATCATGATGTTCCTGCAGTTCTTCATCTGGGGCTCGTGGTATGTCTCGATGACGGGGTTCATCAACGCATCGGAGATGACCGCCGTAACCGGGGCCGCTTACACGGTGGGTCCGCTGGCCGCGATTATTGCGCCGTTTTTCCTGGGCATGATTGCCGACCGGTTCTTCGCCAGCCAGCGGGTGCTGGGAGTGCTGCACCTGCTGGGCAGCGTGGCAATTATTGCGGCGCCGCTGGCCGCCCGAGCGTTCAGCCTGCCCGAGGCACCCGAAAACGCGAGCCTGCTCTACCAGCTTGTGCTGCACGACCTGCCAGCCTACGTGCAGCCGTTCGTGCTGCTGCTGCTGCTGCATATGCTGTGCTACATGCCCACGCTGGGCCTGACCACCAGCCTGTCGTTCCAGAACCTGGAGGACTCCGAGAAACAGTTTCCGATCGTCCGCGTGCTGGGCACGATCGGCTGGATCGCGGGCAACCTGGCGGTCAGTGTTCTGCCCGGAAAGGACGCCTCGGCCTGGCAATTCTACATGGCCGGGGGCGCCGGACTGCTGCTGGGACTGTACAGCTTCACATTGCCTGATACGCCGCCCCCGGCACGCGGCACCAAACCGACCATCGGCCAGATCCTGGGCACCGACTCGCTCCGCCTGTTCCGCGACCCGGCCTACACCGTGTTTATCGTCTGCTCGTTCCTGATCTGCATCCCCCTGGCCGGCTACTACGCCCAGGCGCGAAACTTCGCCGAATCGGCCAACGCCCTGGTCAACGGCAGTGCGACGTTCACCATGAGTTTCGGGCAGATGTCCGAAGTGTTCTTCATGGTCGTCATGCCGCTGTTCTTCGCCCGCCTGGGCGTCAAGTGGATGCTGGCGGTCGGCATGGCGGCCTGGGTGGTGCGTTACGGCCTGTTCGCCGCGGCCGCCGACGACAAGATCATGTGGATGATCCTGGTGGGCATCATCCTGCACGGCATCTGCTACGACTTCTTCTTCGTCACCGGCATGATCTACGTCGACAAGAAAGCGCCGCGAAAAATCCGCAACCAGGCCCAGGGTTTCCTGGTCCTGATCACGCAGGGCCTGGGGCTGGGTATCGGGGCCAAGCTGTTCTTTGCCCATGTGGTGATGAACACCCAGGACGGCGTCGTGGATTGGCGCCGCGTCTGGCTCTATCCGGCCGTGTTTGCCGGAGTGATCCTGGTGGCCTTCGTCCTGCTATTCTGGGATCGGGTGGACAAACAGGTTCAACCCGACGAGGCGGCGGAGGCCGCTGCCCGCGACAAGTCGCCGTAAGCCGTGCAGCTTTTAAGTTGAAGCCAGCTAAAGGCTTACAGGGCCGCCCGCTGCGGAGGTCCCCTATGTAATCCCGACGCGTAAGCGAGCGGAGCACCGGCGCGCCCGCGCAGCACAAGGAAGTGACCCATGGAACATGCACGCTTGGCGCTTCCATCGCTAACGCGCCGGGCTTCCCTGGAGCGCGTCCTGCTGGCGCATCGAACGCCGAACTCTGGTCAGCGAAAAAACTCCGGTCGGTGAAAAAACTCGGGTCGGCGTTTTGCCGGCGTTCCAATTACACTGGAGGTGGCCGTTATCCGGACCGTGCTGGGCGGACAGCAAAAGCAGAGCGTGCCAAGTGAAAGAAAGTATGACAAGTCGGCCAAAGAGCCAAGTCCGCCAAAGAGCAGGGGCTCGGCCAGACGGCGAGCCCCGGTGCGGTCAGCTAGAGTATCCAAGTGGAGGATAGGGGACTTGAACCCCTGACCTCTTGAATGCCATTCAAGCGCTCTCCCAACTGAGCTAATCCCCCACGTTTTCGCGTACGACGGCCGGAGCCGCCGGACGCGAAACCACCACCCTATCAATCCAGCCAAAACGTGTCAAGAACCACTCACACCGCTCCCGCCGACGACCACCAGCCCCCGACCGGCAGCCACTGGAAACGTGTGCTGCTGAGCGTGCTGAAGTACGGTATCTCGCTGTCCATCCTCGGTTACCTGTTCTACAAGGCCTCGCAGGATCAGAGCTTTGAGGACCTGATGCAGCAGCCCAAGAATTGGGGACTGCTGGTGGTGGCCTTCGGGTTCGCGCTGGGGGCCGTCCTGCTGACCACCGTGCGCTGGTATCTGCTGGTCCGTTCGCTGCATATCCCGTTCACCTTGCGGGATTCGTTCCGGCTGGGTTTTGTCGGATACCTGTTCAACTTTCTGTCGCTGGGAGTGGTGGGCGGCGACCTGCTCAAGGCGGTCTTTCTCGCTCGCCAGCAACCCCAGCGCCGGCCGGAAGCCATCGCGTCCGTGATCGTGGATCGAGTGCTGGGACTGTACGCCCTGTTTCTGCTGGCGGCCGTGGCCTTTTTAAGCGTGGATCTGGAGGCCACGGCGGTGCGCGATCCGCGGCAGTTGGAGTTTATTCAACTGATCTGCCGGGTGACGTTCGGGTTCACGGTGGCCGGTGCCGTGGGGCTGGGGATACTGTTTCTGCCGGGCTTCACGACCGCGCCGTTCTGGGATCTGCTGGTCCACTTGCCGAAGATCGGACCGACCCTGGAGCGGCTGATCGGGGCCCTGCGGATGTACCGGCGGCAACCGGGGCTGCTGCTGCTGGTGCTGCTGATCAGCCTGGTGACGCACGCCATGTTCGTTATGTCGATCTACATGATCGCCCGCGGGCTGCCGGGCGATGAGCCGACGCTGGCCACGCACTTCGTGATTGTGCCGATCGCCAACGTGGCAGGGGCCGTGCCGCTGCCGGGCGGCATGGGACCGTTCGAGTACACGCTGGATATGCTCTACCGCGGCGTCTCGTCGGCCGCCGTGGCGCCCCGGCAGGGGTTCGTGATCGCCATGGCCTTTCGCGTCATCACGCTGATCATCGCCATGGTGGGAGTGGTTTACTACCTGACCAGCCGGCGGGAAGTCTCGCAGTTGCTCAAGGATGCGGACCCGGGCGCGGCGCTGGACGAGACCGACGCCGAAACGCCGACGGAACGTCCGCGAGAGGTCGCGGCCGCTCAGTCACAAGCCGGCGAGGGAAGATAACCACGGCGGCCATGTCCGGGGAGCCTCAGGAGTCGTTGGCGGCGGGCAAGTGTAGCCCGATTGTCCTCAATCGGGTTCCGCAGGCCGCAGGCCGCAGGCCGGGGAGCCTCAGGAGTCGTTGGCGGCGGGCAAGTGTAGCCCGATTGTCCTCAATCGGGTTCCGCAGGCCGAAGGCCGGGGAGCCTCAGGAGTCGTTGGCGGCTGGCAAGTGTAGCCCGATTGTCCTCAATCGGGTTCCGCAGGCCGCAGGCCGGGGAGCCTCAGGAGTCGTTGGCGGCTGGCAAGTGTAGCCCGATTGTCCTCAATCGGGTTCCGCAGGCCGAAGGCCGGGGAGCCTCAGGAGTCGTTGGCGGCGGGCAAGTGTAGCCCGATTGTCCTCAATCGGGTTCCGCAGGCCGCAGGCCGCAGGCCGGGGAGCCTCAGGAGTCGTTGGCGGCTGGCAGGGGGCCCGGAGGCTGTTCGACCACCACTTCACCGCTTTCCCGCACGACGGCGGGAGCGGCCGGGTCGTCGTCCACCAGGTCGGAGTTGATCAGCCGAGTTCGCGACAGGCCTTCGGTGCGGAGTTGCGCCTCGCCATTGCTGCCGACCAGACAGGCTTCGATCCGCACTCGGCTGGCCCCGCCCACCGAGATGCCGCTGCGGCCGTTGCCTCGGCAGACGAGGCCGATCAGAGCCAGATCGAACACGCCATCGTGAGCGTTGACGCCGTCCAGTTGGAAGCCCTGGACCACAAGATTCTGGATTTCGACCTGCCGCGACTCGTAAACCGTGATCCCGACCGGCAAGGCTGCGTAGGCCAGGTTGTACGTGGCTGGGACCTGGCCATTTTCGGTGCGGAAGTAAATATGCCGGTCGACCAGGCACCACTGCAGCGGCTCCAGCGGCGGCAACGGGCCCAGTCGTTCGGCTGGCACGCGCTTGGCCGGCTTGCCGTCCAGATACAGGATCTGGTGCGCCATGCGGGGCGGCAGAAAGCGGAAAATATCTCCCTGGACATGCTCCCAGACGTCGCCCGGCACCGACTGCGATCCGTCCAGCACCGCGCCGTTGCCGACGATCGTAAACGGCCGGCCCGTGATGCCGCTATGGTTGCCGGCCTGAACCGTAATGCTCTCCCGGTAGGGCTCGCCGGTCGCCGCCACGATGATCCGGTCGCCCTTGCTGGCCGCTTTCAAAGCTCGGGTCAGCGTCCGAAACGGGCCGCCCAGCTTGCCGTCGGACTCCGGCTGGCTGCCGTCCCGGCGGTCGTCCCCCGTCACATTGTTGACGAACAGGTCACGAGCCACCGCTGGCCGCCAGGCGCTCAGCACCAAGGCCAGCGCGGCCAGCCAGAGCCACGCTGTTCGAGCTGTCCGGAATCTTTCTGAGTTCATCCGCATGGTGCCCACGCCTGCAACGACTCAAGCGGCCGGATTGTGCGGGAACTGGCCGTCCGCGTCAAGCAGAACTCCCTCACCCTCCGGCCGGAAAGTCGATAAAATTACCTCCCGCGGGTCGGCCGAGGGCTGATTCCGGCGTTTGATACCACTCGAGAGGGGACTCATCGCGATGCGCATTGGCGTCTTTTGCAGCGGAGGGGACGCGCCCGGAATGAATGCCTGCGTGCGGGCCGTGGTGCGGACGGCCGTGGGTAACGGCCACGAGGTGGTGGGCATTCGCCGCGGTTACCAGGGGTTGCTGGAGGAAGACTTCTACGTCAACAGCGACGGCAAGCCGCTGATGACCCTGCGGAGCGTGTCGGATTGGGCTCGCCGCGGCGGGACGTTTCTGCTGACCAGCCGTTGCGAGGAATTCCGCACGCCGGCCGGCCAGCAGAAGGCCGCCGCGATCCTGGAACGCCACGGCATCGAGGCCCTGATCCCGATCGGAGGCGACGGCACCTTCCACGGCGCCGTGGAACTGGCCAGACACTGGAAGGGCCACATCGTCGGCTGTCCGGGGACGATCGACAACGACCTGCAAGGCACCGACTACACGATCGGTTTTTCGACAGCCGTGCAGACGGCGGTCGAGGCGGTCGACAAAATCCGCGACACGGCCGAGAGCCACCATCGGATGTTCCTGGTCGAGGTGATGGGGCGGCACAGCGGGTACATCGCGGTGTACACGGCGCTGGCGGGAGCCGCCGAAACCGTCTGCATTCCCGAAACGCCGACCAACTTGCCGGCGATCGTCCGCGAACTCCACGAACTGAAGCAGCGCGGCAAATCGTCCGTGATGATGATCGTGGCCGAGGGGGACGAGGAGGGAGGCGCCCAGATTCTGCACGACCGGCTGAAGGTGTCCGGCTGCCCGTTTTCGATGCGGGTCATGATCCTGGGTCACATGCAGCGCGGCGGCTCGCCCACTCCCGAAGACCGCATGCTGGCCAGCCGTCTGGGCGATTGGGCCGTCCACGCGGTGCTGGAGGGGGCCACCGGCGTCATGGCGGGGCTGATCGGCGGGACCCGCGTTCTGACCCCCTTCCCCGAAACGTACGCGCAACATAAACCGCTGCCCGCCGACCTGATGTCCCTGATCGCGACTCTGGCCAGTTAAGAGGTGTCCCGATGAGCGTGCTCGATCGATTTCGCCTGGACGGAAAACGGCTGTTCATCACCGGCGGCAGCCGCGGCCTGGGGCGGGAAATGGCGCTGGCCGTGGCCGACGCCGGCGCCGACGTCGTCCTGACCGGACGAACGCTCGAAAGCCTGGAACAGACGGCCGCCGACATCCGCGCCCTGGGACGCCAGGCCCACGCGGTGCAGTCGGACATGAGCGACCCGCGGCAATGCGAGACCACCTGCCGCGAGGTGCTGGACCGCTTCGGTGCGTTCGACATCCTGATCAACAACCTGGGTGGCCGGCGAGTGAACATTCCGACCGAGGAGATGCCGCTGGAAACCTGGCAGCGGATGCTGGACTTGAACCTGACCAGTACCTTTCTCTGCACCCGCTGGCTGGGCGGACGCATGGTGGAACGCGGGCAGGGCGGGCGAGTGATCAACATCGCTTCGATCAACAGCCTGGTGGCCGGCCGAGGCATCGCTGGCCGGCACTACGAAACGGCCAAGGCCGCCGTGCTGCAGTTCACTCGGGCCACCGCCGCCGATTGGGCTCCCCACCGAGTGACCGTCAACGCCATCCTGCCGGGAGGCTTCATGACCGAGGCCAATCAGCGGTGGGCCCGCGAACACCCGGAAGTCATCGCCACGTTCAAGTCGCAAGTGCCGCTCGGCGAGTTCGGCCCGCCCGAGGACCTCGGCCCGCTGGCCGTCTACCTGGCCAGCGACGCCTCGAGATACATGACCGGCGCCGCGCTGGTGATCGACGGTGGATACACGCTTTGGTAACGCGAGGTTAGTCATTGATCAGTAGTCAGTAGTCAGTAGTCATTGGTCAGTAGTCATTGGTCAGTTGACAATTTGCAATTTGCAATTTGCAATCTCTGATTCCCGGTTCCCGGTTCCCTCGGGCAAACAGTCTCGCCACCGCCTTGGAGCTTGCCGGCCATGCCATCGACCTACCGGATCGCCGCCGTGCAGATGGACGTTACGTTGGGCGACCCGCAGGGCAACTTGCGGCGAATGACCGACTGCCTGAAACAGACCGCGGCCGCCGGCGCCCACTTGACCGTGTTCCCCGAGTGCTCGCTGGCTGGCTATTGCTACGACGACCTGGATGAAGCTCGACGCTACGCCGAAACCTTACCGGGTCCGGCCACCGATACCTTGGCCGCCGTCTGCCGGAGGCTGGGCGTGTATGCCGTGTTCGGCCTGCTCGAAGCGGACGGACCGCGAACGTTCAATGCCTGCGCGCTGGTCGGTCCCGAAGGGCTTGTCGGCAGCTATCGCAAGCTGCACCTGCCGTACCTGGGCGTCGACCGCTTCACCACGCCCGGCGACCGGCCTCTGCAAGTCCACGACGCGGGCGGCCTGCGAGTCGGCTTGAACATCTGTTACGACCTGGTGTTCCCGGAAGCAGCCCGCGTGATGGCGCTGGACGGCGCGGACCTGATCGTGTTGCCGACCAACTGGCCGCCCGGAGCGGAATGCACGGCCGACTGCCTGGTCAGTGCCCGGGCCCTCGAGAACAAGGTGTATTATCTGGCGGTGAACCGCGTCGGCCAGGAACGCGGGTTTGCCTTCATCGGCCGCAGCAAGATCGCCAACCCCAGCGGCGAACTGCTGGCGGCCGCTCAGGATACTTCGCCCACGGTGCTGTACGCCGAGGTGGACGTCCAGCGGGCCCGTAATAAGAAGGTCATCCGCATCGCGGGCACGTTCGAACTGGATCGGTTCGCCGACCGCCGGCCGGAATTCTATCACCGGATCATCGATCCGGTGGGCGCTCCCGGCTCACTCCAGCTCGACCGGCGAAACCAGCGTGCCGATTGAGCTGATGCTGGCTTCCAGCCGATCGCCCGCCTTCAGGTAGGTCTGCGTCGTGTTGCCCACGCCGGCAGGCGTGCCGGTCGAAATGATGTCGCCCGGTTCCAGCGTCACGAAACTCGACAGGAACTCGATCACCGCCGCCACGGGAAAGATCTGCTGCGCCGTGCTGGCGTCCTGCCGCACCTGGCCGTTCAGTTTGAGCAGCATCTGCAGCGACTGCGGATCGTCGATGGCGTCGGCCGACGTGATGCAGGGACCGCAGGGACAGAAGCTGTCGTGCCATTTCCCGTGCAGCCAATCGAAGAACGAATCCTTGTCGCGCGGCTTGCGGTTGGCGTTGGGGCGGAATTTGCGGTCCGAGATGTCGTTGATCACCGTGTAGCCGGCCACGTGCTCCAGGGCCTTGGCCTCGGGGATGTGTTTGCCGCCCCGGCCGATCACCACCGCCAGTTCCAGTTCCCAGTCCACGCTGTGCGGCGACACTTTCGGAATGCGCACCGGCTGGCCAGGGTTGGTCAGCGTGGTGGTCGGCGGCTTCATGAACACGTACGGGAACGTCTCGGCCCGCTCGGCCGCTTTCCCGCCGCCTTCCTCGATATGCTGGGCGTAGTTGCCCGCCAGCAGGAACAGCTTGTTGGGCCGAGGAATCGGCACCAGCAGTTGCGTCTTGCCCGTCGGCAGGATCTGGCTGGCCGGCACCTGGCCGCGATGCGCGGTCAGCCACTGGTGCATGCGCCGAGCGACGTCGAATGCCTGGCCTCCAGCCGGCAGGTAGTCCAGCAGATTGTCGCCGGCCGGCAACTGGATCGCGTCGCTGGTCTGCCGCTCGTAAATCTCGGCCAGCACGCTCAGCGGAATGATACCCGACTCATCGTAGACTCCGATGGCCGGTGCTTGTTGGGGCTGCTGAAAGCGACACAAACGCATGGCGAACACCTCGTGCGGCAGGAGGAAGTCGGGCGGGCCGAAAGGGACGATTCCACTGGAGTGCAGCCTGCGGTTTTACCCGCCCGCGCCCCGCCGTGCAAGCAAGCCGGTCCAGGCCATTCTCACGCCGGCGCGATCGAACATTCGATCCGCCGCCCCTGCCGCGACGACTCGTAGATGGCGTCGATCAGTTCGAGCGTGGCGCGAGTCGACTCGACCGTATTGCGGCAGGGCCGACCGCCTTCCTGAGCGGCGTGCAGCCAGTCGCGGACCAACGCCAGGCCGCGCTTGCCGCCGTAGCCCGGCGTCTCGTCCGCCGGCAGCCGCACGGTCTCTTCCATCGGGAACCATTGCGGCTGAGGGCCGTGAATCTCCAGCACGCCCGAAGTGCCGGGTTGCGTCGGATGCCAGTGGACCCAGCGCTCGCTGCCGCGGATCGTCCAGCGGTTCTCGCCCGCCCACCGCGGCAGCCAGTAGCCGCCGGTCAGCGTGACCAGACCGCCCTCGGCCAGGTCCAGCAGGGCGGTCCCCCCGTCCTCCACCGCAACGTCCGTGGTGCCGAACACGCCCACTCGAGCGGTCACGCCCACGACCGGCTGCCCGATCACGTACAGCAACAAGTCCAGGTAGTGGCAGGCCAGCCAGTTGAAAAAACCGCCGCCGCTGACTTGCGGGTCGAACAGGTAGTGGTCCGCGCCACGCCGCCGCACGTCGCTGGTGACATACAGCATTTCGACACTGATCAGGCGGCCGAACCGCTGGTCGCGGACCATTTCGCGCAGCCGGTTGGCCGCTTCGTCGTACCGCCACATATAACCGTTCTGAAACGCCACCCGGCTGCCCTGAACCGCCTCGGCGATGCGGGCGGCATCCGCGGCGCTGGCGGCCACCGGCTTTTCGGCCAGGATATGCTTGCCCGCTCGCGCCAGTTGCACGATCGCATCGGCCGCCGCGTCGTTGGACAAACAGACCATGGCGCCGTCGAACGAAGGCCCGGCCAGCAACGCTTCGACCGACTCAAACCGCGGCAGGTCGCTGTAGCGTTCCTCCAGACTGGTCGTGCCTCCCGACAGACCGGGCACCAGGGCGACCAGTTCCACCTCCTCCTCCAGGCTCGCCAACAACTCCCGCCAGGCCGACCCGTGAGGGTTGTCGATGCCGAGAAAAGCCAGTTGCATGAGTGCCTGCCGCGTCGTGGTTGAATTCAGGGAAGTCGCCCGCCAGGACACTGCAATCGTAGCCGGTCGGGCGGGTCGTGTCAGGATAGCCGCAGCCGAACGGACCGGCGCCGCGGCTACTCGGAAGGCGGCGGCTGCTTCCCGCGGCTGGACCAGGTGAGTCCTGGTCCCGGTCCGGCTTCGCTCAAGCACAGGCTCAACCCATACGCCACCACGAACGTCACGGCCAGCGAACACGGCATGACCCAGGTGAAGCTGAGCGACGGCCAGGGCTGGCTGGCCAGCCCCAGGGTCCCCAGCAATCCGCCCAATTCCCGAAAGTAACCAATGCCCACACTCGTGGCCAGCCCGCAAGCGGTGGCGGCCAGGATCGACCGCTGGCCGACCGACGGCAGGAACATCCCCACCAGGAACATGCCGCCCAGCGGTCCCGTGATCGCATTGAACGTACGCGGCATGGCGTCCAGAATGCCCCAGTCGTCGGGCAGGAAGCTCAAGCCGTAGGCCGCCACCGTAATGAACATCCCGGCGCCCAGGGTAAACATCCGGGCTCGACCGACGTGGTTCGCGGAGCTCACCGCCGCGTCCCCGGTCTGGCGATTCTTCCGGCGATCCCCGCGGCGCATCTCGACACTCATCACCGTGGCGATCGAGTTGACGCCCGAATCGATGCTGGACATCGCTGCCGCCAGCAACGCCGCCAGGATCCCGCCGCCCATGCCCGGCGGCAGCCGGTGAATGGCGAAGGCCGGAAAGATCAAGTCGCGCTGCTGCTTGACCAGCGGGTCGAGTCCCGCGTCCAGCGGCAGGCCCTGCCCGATGTAGAAGTACAGCATCGCCAGGCCGACGACCACCAGCATCACGTTGATCCCCGCGCCGACCAGCGACCCGGTGAGAAAGCTGCGCCTGGCGGCCCGCTGATCCTCGGTGCTGAAATACCTCTGCACGGTCATCTGGTTGGCCGTGTGCGTGCAGACGTGCCAGATGCACATGTTGATCGCCACCGTCACCACGGTCGAACGGACCAGCGGGCTGGCGCTGAACAGGGGCACCTGATCCGTCAGGTTGGCGTCCCGCAGATGCTCCATCGTCGTCTGGTACCACTGCGGCACCCAGGTGCCGGTGGCCCAGGCCACGTAGCCGATCGCGAACAGGCCGCCGCCGACCAGCAGCAGCACCTGCACCACGTCGGTCCAGACCACGGCCCGCAAGCCACCCAGCATCGTGTAGATCGTGGCCACCACGCCCACCGTCAGGATCACCAGCAGCAGCGGCACACCGCTGACCGCGGTCAAGGCCCGCGCCGAAGCCAGCACCACGAAACCCATCCACAGGACGACCATGATCACAAACAGAACAACACCCAGCAGCCGAGCGCCGCCGCCGAACCGCTGGTCCAGGTACTCGTACGCCGACGTGTAGCGGAACCGCATCATGAACGGGATGCAGAACGTCCAGACGATGACCATCTCCAGCGGAATCGCCAGCAGCTTGCCGAAGATGTTCGTGATCCCCGCGTTCCAGACCTCCCCCGGTTCGGACAGGTAGGTCAAGCTGGACAACAACGAGGCGATGACGCTCAGGCCGACCGCGAACCAGGGCATTCGCCGGCCGCCGAGAAAGTACTCCTCGTCGGACTTCTGCCGCCGCGAGAGCAGCAGTCCCAGGCCGAGCATTCCGACCAGATACGCGATCACGACGGCGTGATCTTGCCAGCGGAGTGCCGATTCCACGTGTGCCGTGCCTCGCGCGTTGCTCGAAGTCCCACGTTCCCCGCCACCGGGCGCTTGCCTGGTGCGGCCGCCGATTCGACCGGCCTGGTGGGCTTATCCGGGAATCGGCCAGTGCCAGCCGGCGGTGAATCCGCCGTCGACGTACAGGATCTGGCCGGTCATGAATTGCGAGGCGGGAGCGGCCAGGAAGATGGCCGTGCCCACCAGATCGTCGGGCTCGCCCAGCCGCCCCAGGGGCGTATTGGTTCGCCCCCAGGCCTGCATCGTGGGATCCGACCAGAGTTTGCGCGTCAGGTCCGTCAGGATAAAGCCCGGCGCCAGCGCGTTGACCCGCACGCCGGCCGGCCCCCACTCGGCCGCCAAGGCCCGCGTCATGTGCCCGATACCCGCCTTGCTGACCGCATACGGCAGAACATTGACCAACGGGCGATCGGTGTTCAGCGAGGCGATCTGGATCTGGCTGCCGCTGCCGCGAGCGACCATGGTGCGGCCCACCTCGCGCGACAGCAGAAAGGCGCCCTTCAGGTTGATATCCAGGATGTAGTCGTAGTCCTCGTCGGTCACTTCCAGAGCCGGCTTGCGGCGGTTGACCCCGGCTACGTTGACCAGCGTGTCGATCTGACCGAACTCGCCAATCGTCCGCTCGACCAGCTCCCGGATCTGGTCCGGCTGCGACACGTCGCAGACCACGGCCCGCACGGGTTCTTCATCCAGGCCGATCTGCTGGGCCGTCTGTTCGAGCTGCTGCAAGTCGCGGCCGGTGATGATCACCTGGGCGCCGCGCTGAGCGAACCCGGCCGCCAGCGCTCGCCCAATCCCCCGGCTGCCACCCGAGACCAGCACCACCTGGCCAGCCACTGAAAACAGTTCGTCGTGGTCGTTCATGGAAATCAGTTCACCGGGAAGTCTAGTTGGCTGCAAACCATATTTGAAGCTGTCGCCGAAGTTTCTCGAACGCTGGATCCGTGCATCGCGATAAACTAACCTTCTTGGCAATTTGCTCGTAAGTGGCCGAGGAACGCGGAAGTCCACACGTCCTGAGGACCGCTTCCAAGGCCTCCTTCGGTCTCTCTGGCTTGTGATCCTGGTTCAGTTTGAAACCCGCCTCTTGAGCCCAGGTACGAATGCGAACTCGCTTCGACCACGAAATCACCTCTCGGAGAGCGTTATCCGATCCCCACATCCAGACATCCACTTCGGGAGCAATCACAATCGACTTGGCACGGTCCTGCCAATACTCCTGAAGTTGCCTGTCGAGGTCTGCTTCCAGGCTCTCAGCCTCCCGCCGCTCGGCGCCACTTCCCTCGTGGTCCAGAACCATTAAAGCGTGCATGAACTCGTCGCGTCGCAATGCCAGTAAGCTGGCTCCGTACTTACGGACTCCGCCGTCCCCTTGCCCCCGCAGGCATTGCCAGGACAGCGGTCGAATGTTCAAAGCCCGGTGTCGCGACAAAATACCTCGCATGACAAACTCTTCATTGGCCCCAGGCACCAACAATACAAGGTCCCGTTTGTCAGCCATCAGCTCAGAATTCCGGAAGCGAACAGGACACCCAAGTCAGGCTCACCCCGTTTCCATAGCCGCAGGGCGGGGTGCCGCACACCATCCACCACATCCGTCGCACCAGATCCCTGGCTATCCTTCGCGAAACACAGCACGTCTTCCGCGGACAGGACATCTAACGCCACGGGACTATGGGTAGCAATTAAGACCTGGCTATGATACATCGACGACAGGGATTGTAGTACGGTCTCGATCGCGCGTGGATGAATTCCATTCTCAGGTTCCTCGATCAGAAACGTCCCCTCGAAGCCCTCAAGATAGGCTGGTATCGTCAGCGCCAACAGTCGCAGAGTACCATCCGATACCAGCCAGGACGGAACGTTGGCTCCGTTTTCGTATTCGATCACCAGATAACAGTGCTTGTCCTCTGGCCGCTCGACCGTGCGAATGTCGCGAATGTCATCGAGTGCCGTCCGCACGTGGCGCAACCACGCCTCAAACCGAGCTGCCGACTTTCTCAATTCGGCGATCACCCAGGGAAGATTCGATCCATTCGGCTGAAAGCGATTCCCCAGCCCCGGTGGACTTGGCCTGCGGATCGTCTGGCTGTTGAGCACCAGTGACTGGACTCCCTGTTCCAGGTATCCGCGGAACCAATTGCTGACCGGAAAGCTCTCTTCGTCCGCAGGAACCTCGGCCAGGGCGGAACGCCCCCGTCCCAGAGGATACGATGGCTTATAGGAGTCCTTCCCCTCAGGATAGAAATTGTCATTCCCGCCCGGCCGTTTTTTCAGGGCCACTCTGCGAGCCGATGAAGTGCGCGCAAAGATTTCTGGGGCTTCCGCCGGACAAAACGGAAACATGTCGCGCTGGACAACCACTTGGGACTTTGCGGGCTCCTGCAACCACAGCGTTTCGTGATTCAATCCCAGCTCGTTGCTGGCACGGTCTAGTCCGAATTCCACCTCATAACGTACGCTCTCGAAGCGGCGTTTGTCGTCGGCAATGAGCGGGCGAATCCGAGGCGGAATCTCTGCTTCCACCGCCAGTTGGAAAGCTTCCCCACACTCCATCCAGACCAGCTTGCAAAAATCGGGACTGCGCGCCTGCAGCGTCGGCACCACGTAGCCGCGGTTGCGCATCAAATCCGCGAGCAATCCGATGCAATCGAGAAACGTCGTCTTGCCGCTGGCATTGGGGCCAACCAACGCGCGAAACGGACCGAGTCGCTGATCGACCGACTTGAGGCAACGAAACAGCCGCGTCTGAATCCGTGTGAACATGCACGGATTATGACACGGCTGGCCGAAACTACAACACGCGGCGCAAGTGAGAGCCGCTGGCTACCTGCTCGGGCCGGCGGTCGGCGCGCGGCCCGTGCTGGCGGCCGGAGGCAAGGGACCCAGCGGCACGTCGGCCGTGCCCGAACGCTTGCCGGTCTGGGAGGTGCCGGTCAGGAAGTTGTCGATCTGCGCCAGCTCCTTCAGCCGATCAAACTCGTTCGACATGGCCAGCCGCAGCTTCTTTTCCTGAATGTCCTTGAACAGCTCGTCCTTGACCGTCTCGAACTGCTCCACCACCGGCTGCGTCCGACCCTGGCAGCGGAGGATGATGTACTTGTCGCCCACGGCGATGATGCCCGACAACTGGCCGGGCTGCAGGGCGAAGGCCTCGTCCTCCAGGTTCGGCTGGCCGCTGTGCCGGCGGATCGGAGGCACCTTGCCGAAGTTGGCCCGCGACACCGGCTCGATCGAGTACTGCTGAGCCAGTTCGCCAAAGAACTGGTCCGTGGGCCGGTTGCGGGCCAGTTCCCAGACCTTGGCGGCTTGCCGCTGGTTGTTGAGCACGATCGCCAGCGCCTCGACTCGTTCGCCATAATTCGATTCGAAGCCCTTCTGCAGATCTTCTTGAGTCACCTCCACATCCGCGTGACCCTCGACCAGCTTCTTCAGAGCCACGGTCGGCCAGACGGCGTCGTCCACATACAGCTCGATCGACGCACCTTCCTGTTTCTGGACCTCGGCCAGCCAGGCGTTCACGTCCGGAGTTCCGTCGGCGCGCACGTAACCATAGGCGTCGGCGGCCCGCTGGATTTCGGCATCCAGATCGGCCCGTTCGACCGACTTCCCGCGGCGCTGCAATTCCTGATTCAGCAGCAGCCGGTTGATCTCGCCGTCCAGCACTTCCTCGCCGTGTCTCCGCACGCACTCCTCGGCCAACTGGTGCAAGGGAATCTGCTGGCCGTTGATCGTGGCCGCCACGCCGGGCATCTGCTGCCGCAGTTGGGGCGAGTTGTAGACGTTGACCACCTGCGCCTCGTCCTGCAACTGGCGGAAGATGTCGGTGGCCGCGACGCGCAGCTTGTCGTCCAGGATGCGTTCCCGCAACTGGGCTTCGGCGCTGGCCCGGAAATTCTCGGCGATCGGCGTCTCCGGCAGCCGCTGTTCGCACTGCAGAATCAGATACTGGTCGGCCACCTGGAGCACGCGGGAGATCTCGCCGGGTTGCAGCCGGAACGCCACCTGCTCGACTTCCGGCGTGCCCGAATGCATGCGGATCGGTGGGATCATGCCCCGCACGCTGGCGCTGGTCGAGTCGTCCGATTCTTCCTTGGCCAACTGCCCGAACTGCTCGGGATTGGCCACCGCGCGAGCGTGCAGTTGGTTGGCTTTCTCCAGCGAGTTGGCCACGATCAGGCGGGCCTTGATCTTGGGTCCATACTCCGACTCCCAGGCCTGACGCAACTCCTGAGGCGAAACGGTCAGTTTGTCCTGAGCCAGGCGGCGCAGGGCCAGCGTCGGCCAGACGACCTCGCGGCGGTACTGTTCGGGATCCAGATCCCGCTCGGTCTTCAGCATCTCCAGCCAGCGGTCCACCGACAGGCCGAACTTGCCCGCCAGTTGCTTGATCTCCTCGTCCACATCCTGCTGGCTGACTTGAATCCCGCGTTGCTGGCAGGCCTGGGAAATGACGTAGCGGTTGATGATCGTTTCCAGCACGTCGCTGCCGTACCGCCGCAGGCATTCCTGAGCCAGTTGCTGCCGCGAAACCTGCTGCCCGTTGACCACGGCCAGCACCTTGAGCTGCTGGGCCTGGGACGACGGGCTGGGCAGCGTGGCGGCGGTTGCCGGAGCCGCGGCAGTGGCGGCAGCGGTCGTCGCGGGCGCTCCCGCTCGGCCCGTCGTGGCGGCCGTATTGACGCGAGCTCGCGGAG
>JAGFJK010000151.1 GCA_024102795.1 Pirellulaceae bacterium | reverse complement strand
ACCGACATCCTGCCGGACGGCTTCGCCTACGCGGGCGGCACGATCGCCGGCGGCAGCACGCAGAACGACGGCGCCGCTCCGACGCTGGTCTGGACGATCGCCTCGCTGGCCTCCGGCAGCTCGGTCAACCTGACCTTCGACGCCGTGGTGGTGGCCGGTCAGACCGTGCCGGGCGACTATACCAACAGCGCTCAGGTTACCGCTCAAGACCAGTTCGATCCCGACAGCACGCCAAACAACAACGTGCCTGGCGAGGACGACCAGGATGACGCGCCGCTGCTGATCGCGGACGTCAGCTTGCTGAAGAGCATCTCCGACACGACGCCGGTGATCGGCCAGACGGTCACGTTCACGATCACGGTCAGCAACGCCGGTCCGGACGCGGCGACCAACGTCGAGGTGACCGATATCCTGCCCGACGGCTTCGACTACGTAATGGGCTCGATCGCCGGCGGCAGCACGCAGAACGCTGCGGGCGATCCCACGCTGGTCTGGACGATCGCGTCGCTGGCCTCCGGCGGGTCGGTCAACCTGACCTTCGACGCCGTGGTGGTGGCCGGCCAGACCGCGCCGGGCGACTACACCAATAGCGCTCAGGTCACCGCTCAGGACCAGTTCGACCCGGACAGCACGCCGGGCAACAACGTGCCGGGCGAGGACGACCAGGACGACGCGCCGCTGTCGATCGCCGACCTCGAGCTCGCTAAGACGATCACACTGCAAGCGGACGCTGACCTGAGCGGCAATATCAGTGCCGGCGACACGGTAGTGTTCACCTTGACGCTGACCAATCTCGGCCCGAACACGGCGACTGGCGTGCAGGTGGTGGACACTCTGCCGTCGGGCTACACGTACCTGAGCGACAGTGGTGGCATGGCCACGTCCGAATCTGGCGGCGTGATCACCTGGAACGTGGGCACGGTGACGACGATCACCCCTCAAGTCCTGACCATCACGGCCATCGTGGTTGGGGGGCAAGATCCGTTGGCGGGCGACTACGAAAACTATGCTCAGGTGACGACATCCGATCAGTTCGACCCGGACAGCACGCCGGGCGACGATTCCACCACCGACGACGACGACGCCACGGCCGAACCGCCGATCTCGGACCTGGATCTGAACAAGACGATTGCTCTGCTGAACGACCTGGACGGCAGCGGCAACATCAGCGCCGGCGACACGGTGCGGTTCACGCTGACGTTGAACAACTTCGGTCCCGATACGGCGACTGGCGTGCAGGTGCAGGACGAGCTGCCGCTAGGCTATACGTACATTACTGACAACGGCGGCGGGAGCACCAGTTTCGCTCTGGGCGTGGTCACCTGGAATGTCGGCACGGTCAATGTCGGAGTTCCCGCCACGCTGACGATCGACGCCACAGTGGTGGGCGGCTTGAACCCGCTGGCCGGCGCGTACACCAACTACGCTCAGGTCACCGATTCCGATAACTTCGATCCGGACAGCGCTCCGAACAACGATTCCACGACCGAGGACGACGATACCACGGTGCGGCCGCTGATCTCGGACCTGAGCCTGACCAAGGCCGTGCCGACACTGATCAACGACGCCGACGGCAGCGGCAACATCAGCCCGGGCGACACAATCCGCTTCGCGCTGACCGTGTCCAACGCGGGTCCCGACCCGGCGACGGGCGTCGTGGTGAACGACTCCTTGCCGGCGGGCTATGGCTACGTGACCGACAGCACGCTCGGAGTGGACTATGACGCCTTCACGGGCGACTGGACGGTGGGCGGGCTGGCCGTTGGCGGCTCGGCCATGCTGACGATCGACGTCACCGTGGTGGGCGGCCTGTCGTTGGCCGATTATTTGAATTACGCCCAGGTCAGCGAGTCGGACAATTTCGATCCGGACAGCACGCCGGGCGACGATTCGACCATGCAGGACGACGACGATTCGTCGCGCCCGCTGATCTCGGATCTGAGCCTGGCCAAGTCGATCAGCCTGCTGTCCGACTCGGACGGCAGCGGCAACATCAGCGCCGGCGACACGGTGCAGTTCACGATCACGGTTACCAATGCGGGTCCCGACACGGCCACCGGAGTGCAGGTGCAGGACGAGATCCCGGCCGGTTACAGCTATCTGTCGAACAGCGGCGGTGTGAACGCATCGTTCGCCGCCGGAGTGGTTACCTGGAACGTCGGCTCCGTGACCACCGTTACTCCGCGCACCTTGACGATTACGGCTCAAGTGGTCGGCGGTCTGGCGATTTCCGACTACGAGAACTACGCTCAGGTGACCGACTCGGACAACTTCGACCCGGACAGCACGCCGGGCGACGATTCCACCACGGACGACGACGACGACACGGTGCGGCCGCTGATTTCGGACCTCAGCCTGACCAAGAGCGTGGTGTTGTTCGCGGACCTTGACGGCAGCGGCGGCATGAGTCCCGGCGACACCGTGCAATTCACCGTAACCGTGGTCAACGCCGGTCCGGACACGGCGACCGGCGTGGCGGTGACCGACCAGTTGCCCGCGGGCTATGCCTACCTGAATGACGACGCTGGCGGGAACTACAACAGCGGGACCGGCGTGTGGACGATCGGCACGTTGGCTGTGGGCGCGCCGACCACGTTGAACATCCGGGCGACCATTCTGGGAGGATTCACTCCAGCCAGCGGAGCCTATGCCAATTACGCCCAGGTCAGCGATTCGGACAACTTTGATCCGGACAGCACGCCGGACGACGATTCCAGCGGCGATGACGATGATGACACGGCACAGCCGCCGATCTCGGATCTGAGTCTGGACAAGTCGGTCATCTTGCTGGCTGACCTGGACGGCAGCGGCAACATCAGCGCCGGCGACACGGTTCGCTTCACGCTGACCCTGTCCAATGCGGGTCCCGACATGGCGACCGGCGTGCAGGTGGTGGACGATCTGCCGGCGGGATTCAGCTATCTGACCGACAACGGTGGCGGCGCCACCAGCGAACTGGGCGGCATGGTCACCTGGAATGTCGGCACGGTGAACGTGGGGGTTCCCGCGACGCTGACGATCGACGCCACCGTCATCGGAGGACTGGCTACGGCTGACTACACCAACTATGCCCAGGTGACCGATTCGGACAACTTCGATCCGGACAGCACCCCGGACGACGATTCGACCGACGACGACGACGACACGACTGTCCGGCCGCCGATTTCCGATCTGGAATTGATCAAGTCGATCGCCCTGATCTTCGATGCCGATGGCAGCGGCAACATCAGCGCTGGGGATACGGTGCAATTCCTGCTGACGGTCTGCAACTTCGGACCCGACGTGGCGACGGGCGTGCAGGTTCAAGACCAGTTGCCCGCGGGCTACAGCTATCAGAGCGACAATGGCGGCGGCAGCACAACCGAGCTTGGCGGGCTGGTGACCTGGGACGTTGGCACGGTCAACGTCATGATGGACCGCACGCTGACGATCAACGCCACGGTGGTCGGTGGGTTCGACCCGCTGGCTGGCGATTACACGAACTATGCCCAGATCACCGACTCGGATAACTTCGATCCGGACAGCACTCCGAACGACGATTCCACCTCGGACGACGACGATACGTCGGTCACGCCGCCGATCTCGGACTTGAGCCTGGTGAAGGACGTCAGCCTGTTCGCCGATAACGATGGCAGCGGCAGCATCACCGCGGGCGATACCGTGCAGTTCTCAATCTCGGTGATCAACAGCGGCCCGGACGCGGCCAGCGGCGTGGTGGTCACCGACCAATTGCCTTCCGGATACGGCTATCTGTCGGACGATGGCGGGGCAAACACGATCCAGGCGGGCGGCCTGGTGACCTGGAACGTAGGCAACCTGGCCGTCAGCGGCTCGGATACGCTGAACATCCTGGCCACGGTGGTGGGTGGCGGCAACGTGGCGGCGGGCGACTACCTGAACTATGCCCAGGTGGAGTCGTCCAGCAACTTCGATCCGGACAGCACGCCGGGGGACGATTCGACCGCTGACGACGACGACGCCACGGCCCAACCGCCGATTTCGGACCTGAGCCTGACGAAGAGCCTGGTGCTGGTGGACGATGCCGACGGCAGCGGCAACATCAGCGACGGCGACACGGTCGAATACACGATCGTACTGACCAATGCCGGTCCCGACACGGCCACCGGCGTGCAGGTGCAGGACGTCGTGCCGCTCGGTTTCACCACGTTGCCGGCCACGATCAGCGGCGGCGGCAGCTACAACGCCGGTACCCGGACGATCACCTGGAACGTCGCCTCGCTGGGCATCGCGTCGGTCAACCTGACCTTTGAGGCCACGGTGGTCGGCGGTCAGAATCCGGCGGCCGGCGACTACACGAATTATGTCCAGGTGACCGATTCCGATAACTTCGATCCGGACAGCACGCCCGACAACGACTCGACCAATGAGGACGACGACGACACGGTCACGCCGCCGATCTCGGATCTGAGCCTGAACAAGTCGCTGGCGATGATCAACGATGCCGACGGCAGTGGCGGATTCAGCGATGGCGATACGGTCCGCTTCACGATCGCCGTCACCAATGCGGGGCCCGCCGTCGCCACGGGTGTGGCCATCGAGGACCTGGTGCCCGCGGGCTACACACCCATCGCCGGGTCGGCCAGCATGGGTGGCCTGGTTGCCGGCCAGACGGTCACGTGGTCCGGACTGCTGATTGGCTTGACGACCGTCAACCTGACCTTTGACGCCACCTTCAACAGTGGACTGAGTCTGGCGGGTGGCGACTACACGAACTACGTCCAGGTGACCGATTCCGACAATTTCGATCCTGACAGCACACCCGACGACGATTCAACCACCGACGACGACGACGCCACGGTGACGCCGCCCGTCTCGGACCTGGACCTGGACAAGACAGTCTCGCTGCTGACAGACGCCGACGGCAGCGGTGGCCTGAGCATCGGTGACACGGTGCAGTTCACGCTGACCGTCACCAACATCGGCCCCGACACGGCCACCGGCGTGGAAGTGACCGACAACCTGCCCGCCGGGTACAGCTATCTCAGCGATAACTCGGGCGGCACCTACAGCGACTTCACGGGCATCTGGAACGTGGGCACGGTGCTGGTTGGCACTCCTCGTTCGCTGACCATCAACGCCACAATCGTCGCTGGCGGTAATCCACTGACCGGCGACTACAGCAACTACGCTCAGATCAGCGAATCGGACAACTACGATCCGGACAGCACGCCGAACGACGACTCGACCACCGACGACGACGACGATTCCGTCACGCCGCCGATCGCCGACCTGGAACTGTCCAAGACCGGACCAGCGCTCATTGTCGACGCCGACATGAGCGGCACGATCAGCTATGGCGATACAATCCGCTACACGCTGATGGTGACCAACTTCGGGCCCGACAACGCGACGGGCGTCCGGGTGACCGATCAGTTGCCGGCTGGTTTGACGTTCGTCACCAGCAGCAACAACCCGGCCTACAACAGCCTGACCGGCGTGTGGACCGTGGGTAGCATCACCGCCGGCAACTCGGCCATGCTGACCATTGACGCCACCATCACGGCCACGGGCACCATCCGCAACACGGCGGAAGTCACTGGCAGCGACCAGTTCGACCCGGATTCGACGCCCGATAACGGCGACCCAGCCGAGGACGATCAGGATACGGCCACGGTGGATGTGCCAGCTTTGGCCGCGATCGGCAACCGCGTCTGGCTGGATGAGAACGGCAACGGCGTGCAGGACGCGGGCGAGGACGGCATCGCCAACGTGAGCGTGTCGCTGACGCCTCCGGCCGGAATCAACCTGGGCAACGGCCCCGGCAACCCGATCTTCACCCAGACCGGCGCCGACGGCACCTACGTATTCACGAACCTGCCGGATGGAACCTACACCGTGACGGTCAACCCGGCCACGCTGCCGGCGGGCATCGACGAACAGACGGGCGATCCCGACTTCGCCGTCGACCACAGCACGACGGTGACGGTTGGATCGGGCGACGAAGTGATGTACGCGGACTTCGGCTACAACGCCGTGCCGCCCGCATCGACGACCAACCCGGCTCCTGGCGCCGTGGGAGCGATCGGCGACTACATCTGGAATGACGCCGACGGAGACGGGAACCAGGATCCCGGTGAAATCGGCTTGGCGGGCATCACGGTCAGCCTGCTCTCGGACACCAATGGCGACGGCATTTACGGCGGGGCCGGCGACGCCGCGGCCGTGACCACGACCACGGACTCCAGCGGCCATTACCTGTTCGACGATCTGGTTCCGGGAGCCTATGTGATTCAGGTCGATCCGGCCGGGCTGCCCGCGGGCTGGAACCCGGCTCCCACCAGCGATCCGGACGGAGACGGCGACCTGACCACGAACTCGATCGTGGTCGCGCCGGGCGACGTGTTTGTCAACGCCGATTTTGGCTTCCAGCCGGACAGCGACAACAACGGCATCACCGACACCGGCAGCACGATCGGCGATCGGATCTTTGTCGATGCCGACGGCGATGGGATCCAAGACGCCGGTGAACCGGGAATCCCTGGCGTGACGGTCAATCTGCTGGACAACGGCGGAAATGTGATCGGCACCACGACGACCAATCAGAACGGCCAGTACCAGTTCCCCAACCTGCCTGCTGGAACGTACACGGTGGTCGTGACGGACACCGACAACGTGTTGGGCGAGCTTTCGCCGATCAGCGACCCGGACGCGATGCTGGACAACCGCAGCACCGTGACGGTCAACGGCACCACGCCGAACCTGGACCAGGACTTCGGTTACGCACCGCCCACCCACCAGCCCGGCGACGGCCTGATCGGCAACACGGTGTTCCTGGACACCAACGGCAGCGGCACGCTGACGCCCGGCGAGGGACTGGAGGGCGTCACGGTCTACCTGTTCGACAGCAACAACGACCTGATTGCCACGACGGTAACCGACGAGAACGGCAACTATACTTTTGGCGGACTGGATCCGATGGGAACGTATCGGGTCGAAGTGGATCCGTTCACGTTGCCGCCGGGCGTGACCAACACGATCGATCCGGACGGCGGAATCCCGGATCAGTCGACGGTGGACCTGAGCGCGACGGGCGGCGTTTCCTTCACCCAGGACTTCGGCTATACGGTGCCGGTCAATCCGAACACGATCAGCGGGACGGTCTGGAACGACACGAACGCCGACGGCACGCTGAACGAGGCTGCTCCCAACGGCCTGGCTGGAGTCGCGGTGACGCTGCTGGACAGCAACGGCAACGTAATCGCGACAACCACCACCGACGGCAATGGCAACTACAGCTTCGGCAACGTGCCCGACGGCACGTATACGGTGAACGTGACGGATCAGAACAACGTGCTGGGCGGTTACTGGCACAGCAACGGGCCGAACGACGGGCTGAACAACAACAGCCAGGTTCAAGGTTATCAAGTGACGGTGGCGGGCGGCCAGTCGAACAATACGGCTGACTTCGGCTACTTTGTCGAGCTGGCGGCGATCATGGACTTCGTCTGGGACGACCTGGACGGTGACGGCATCCAGGATCCAGGTGAACCGGGAATACCGGGCGTGACCGTATTGCTGACGATCGACTACCCCAACGGCGACTCGGTAACCATCGCCACCCGGACCGACGGCAACGGCAGCTACTCGTTCAGCAACCTGCTGGCCGACGAGGACTTTAACGGCAGCACGGCCGACGGCTCGGGCGAACCGGTCCACACGGTGTCGGTACCCACGCCGCCGATCAGCACGATCAGCCCGATTGGGGCCGGCGGCAACCCGGCGCTGGATTCGAACGATCCGGCCGGTACCGTGGTGCCGCTGACCCAGGGCCAGACCGACAGCACGATCGACTTCGGCTTCTCGGTCGGCCTGTCCATGAACGACTTTGACCCCGGATTCTCGTACTCGCCGCTCTGGGAACGTTACGACTACTGCGTGGGCCACTTCGGCGACGACGCCACGGCCATTCCGGGTGGCGATGGCAGCCAGATTGCGAGCTGGCAGTTCAACAGTCTGCCGGCCGGCATGTACCAGGTGGCCTTGAACTGGTACACGGTGGACAAGACCCTGCGGGCCACCAACTCGCCGTTTACCATCTCCGGCAATGGGGGCGAAACGCCGATCATGCACCGGATCAACCAGCATATGCTGCCGGGCGATTATCCGAATTCATTCCAGGCCCAGGGACATGACTGGGTGCTGCTGGACGTATTCGAGGTGCTCGGCAACAGCCTGACGGTGTCGCTGTCCGACGACGCCGACAACTGGGTCGTGGCCGACGCGGTGCGGATCATTCCGGTGCTGTCGCCGCAAGTGGGCGTCTTCGTGGGCGCCAGCGACAATCCGTTGGATCGCCTGGAGGACGGCAGCAGCTCGCTGGAATTAGGCAGCACTCCGGTCGGCACGCCGATCACTCAGACGTTCACGATCAAGAACCTGGGCGGGGCGGACATGAGCGTCGGAAGTCCGGTAGTCACGGGAAACTTCGGCCTGGCGGGAAGCTCGCTCGGCCTGCCCGCGGTGCTTGGCCCCGGCGAGACCATGACATTTGACGTGCAGTTCAACGCCACGGCGGCGGGCAACGCCACCGGAACCGTTTCCTTCGTCAACGCCGACACGGGCGAGAGTCCGTTCGACTTCACGGTGACGGCCAGCGCGAACGTCTCCATGGACCGGATCATCGACGACGGCGATGTTGGTTACTCGTCGTCCGGGAACTGGGTATTTTACGGCGGCATCGGCCATCACAGCGACGTCCGTTATTCTGCCTCTGGAACCGGCGCCGATGTGGCAAGCTGGACGTTCAACAACCTGGCGCCGGGAACGCCGTATGCCGTGTCCGCCACCTGGCAGGCACACTCCAACCGGGCGACCAACGCTCCCTACCGCGTTTACAATGGCTCGGTCGCGCCCGGCAACCTGCTGGGTGAATTCCGGGTCGATCAGCGGCAGTGGCCCAGCGACGCCACGCACGACGGAGTGAACTGGGACCAGCTCGGCTACTTCACGCCGACCGGTTCGACGCTGATCGTCACCCTGGCCGACGACGCCAACGGGTACGTGATCGCCGACGCCGTGGAGCTGAAGGTGTTCACCGATCCGGAAATCGTGCTCGAAGTCAACAGCACCGATATGGTCGACGGCTCGGCCATCGTTGACTTCGGTCCCACGACGATCGGCGCCGTGCCGCAGACCCGCACGATCACCGTCCGCAACGTCGGCGCCGGGACGTTGACGCTGAGTCCTCCGACGGCGGTCGCGGGCTACACGTTCTCGGCCTTTGGCAGTTCGTCCTTGACGGCCGGGCAATCCACGACCTTCACCGTGACCCAGTTGACCGGCACGATGGGCAGCTTCAATGGCAGCACGGCGATTGCCAACAACGACGCCAACGAGAACCCGTTCAACTTCGAGCTGCGGGGGTCGGTCGCCGGGGCGCCGCCGCAGATTCGCGACGACGGCGACGCGAACTTTACGGCCAACGGCTACACGATCTACAGCGGCATCGGCTACAACTCGGACGTGCGGTACTCGGTCACCAGCAGCTCAGGGGCCAACAAGGCGACCTGGACGTTTACCGTGACTCCGGGAACCTACCGGGTTTCGACCACCTGGCAGGCCCACGCCAACCGGGCCAACAACGCGCCCTTCAGCGTGTACAACGGCACGGTGCTGCCCGCCAATCTGCTGCAGACCGTCACTCGGAACCAGACGTTATGGCCCAACGACTTCACGGCCAACGGCGCCACCTGGGAGGACCTCGGCGTCTTTGCGGTCACCGGTACCACGCTGAACGTGCAACTGACCAACCAGGCACAGGCCGGCAAGTACGTGATTGCCGACGCGGTGCGAGTGGAGCTGGTCAGCCCGCTGGTGGCCGAGTCGCCGCTGGGCGGGGAATTCCGCACGGACGTGCTCGACGAAGCGACGGTACAAGCGGCACTGGGCGCCGCCGTCAACATCTGGCAGTCGGCCGGCTTGCCGGCGGACCAGGTGGCGCAGTTGCGCGGCGTGCCGGCCCGCGTCATCGACCTGCCGAGCAGCATGCTGGGCGGCGCCACGTCGGTGGGAGTCCTGCTGGACATCGATGCGGGCGGGCACGGTTGGTACGTCGATCCCGTGCAGGTGGGCCTGACAACCCGGTCACAGGGCCAGATGGACCTGCTGACCGTGCTGGCTCACGAATTGGGTCACATGCTGGGTCTGCCGGATCTGAATGCCGATCTGCACGCCGAACAGTTGATGACCGAGTCGCTGCCGGCGGGAGTGAGGCGTCTGCCGCTGCAGTTGGGCGGCCAGCCGCTGCCGGGACTCAAGCCCAGCGCCTCACTGCCTCGCTGGGCGGTCGATCAGTTGCTGCTGCCGCTGGCCGAAAACCTCTCGGCCGAATCGGGAGACGATCTGGCCTTGTCCGAACGGCTGAGTCGCGGCGAGCGTTCTGGCAGGCTCGAACTGAAGCCGGAATCAGCCGGTTCCGACGCGCTCGCACGGCTGGATGACCACCTGATCGAATCGCGGTCGGCGAGCCACCATGACGGCGTGTTCGAGTCGCTGGAGCTGGAGGAGTTGCTCGGCGACCGTCCGGCTGCCGAGGAACCCGAAGACTTGCTGTCGCTGCTGGCCAAGTCGCGCAGTGCCGAGCGCTAGTCGTACAGCGTCCGCTCGGACCCGTTAGCGAGAAGCCGAACGATCCGCCGGGCAAGCCGGCGGCCTGCCACCTTCGGTCTCAAGATCGTGCATCTTCTAAGTTGTCTTGCTGAGGGGGGTTGGCGTTATGACCGAGGGAAAACGTGGATGGTCTCCGCGTCGGCGAGTGGTCCACCTCAATATACCTTTGGCTCCCTCCCCGGCTTCCGCTTCGGGCGCACCCTGGGAGAACTGCACGATCTCTCTAGTGGTGGGGTGATGCTTGCTGAGGATTGAAGATTGCAAATTGCAAATTGCAAATTGCAAATTGACAACTGACTACTCCTCAGTCGCCCGTCAACAGCGACCGTTCATACCGTCGCAGCTTCTGGCTTTGCAGGTCAAGCAGCCAGACATGGCGGTCGGCGAAGTAGTCGGTGAGCGCCTGGTTCTTGTTCAGGCCGAGGTCGTGGGCCCACACCACAGGTGCGTCGTCGATCGAGGCGCCGTTATACACCCACTCCTGCCAATGAATGCCGGTGACGTCGGCCGGCGGGTAGCGGACGATGACGACGTGCCGTTGTCCATCGCGGGCCAACTGTTCGGCCAGTTCCGCTCGCCGCAGGCTCCACTCCATGCCATCGGGCACGGGGCTCGGAAGCCATTGACCGAAGACGTAGACGGCCAGCATCGCCACAACCAAGGCAGGCAACGCCAGGGCCAGTCGCCGGCCGATTCGCCTGGGTCCGCGAAATGACGTGCTTAGTCCGCGCAGCCCTTGGGCCAGCAGCACGTAGATCAGGCCGCCAACAGGCGCCGCGTATTGCGCGTGGCCATGAGTGTCTTGCAGCAGGATGGCCACGAGGACCGCAGAGCAGGTGAGCAAGGCGAACAGCATCCAGTCGCGACGGGCAAACTGGGGAACGACCAGCAAGACGGGTGTGAGCGTCAAGCCGACATAGAAGGCCCATTGCCGCCCCAGCTTGCGACTGGCACTGCCACGTTGCTGTTCCCAAAGTTGCCAGTCGGCCTGCGTGGGTTCGCTGCCCACGCGGCGCTGTGGCGCGTGGGCCTGCTGATCGCGCAGGTCCCCGCGCACGACCAGTGACAGCAACGAGTCCTGCACACCGTAGGTTTCCAGCCAGGCCTGGTAGGGCAGCTTGAGCCAGTGGCCGGTCACTTGCTGATTGTAAAGGGCGATCCCGCCGGTCAGGGGCAGAACCACCAGTGCCGCCGGAAGCACCACTCGCCGCAGCAGAACGCTCCAGTCGGGTCGGTTTGCGGAGGCGAGCCAGGCCAGTAGTGCCGCCGCGGCGCACAGCGAGGCGATCAATCCCTCGTAGGGCCTGGTCCAGGCCAAAATGGCCACACCGCAGGCGAGCAGCAGGGCGTCGATCGGACGCTGGTAACGAATCACTCGTCGCAACGCTCCGAACAGCAGAGCACCGCCCAGCAGCGTCAATCCGGCGCCCATGTAGGTGTGGCCCCAGAATCTCAGCAGGCGGAAGTTGCTCACCGTCAGCAGGCCCGCCACGAGCGCCCAGCGGGGCGGCAGCCAGGCGTAGGCCATCCAGGTCGCGGCTGCGCAGGCCGCCGCCACAGTGAGCCAGGCCCCGCAAGCCGGCAGCCCGCACAGAAGCTGCCCCAGGGCCAAAGCCAGGCCTTGGCCGGGAGGATACTTTGACTGATACGTCGGCACGTGGATGATGTTGTAGCTTTCAAAATGTTCCCACAGCGGGTGCGTTGGATTGGTCAGGCGGCCATGGGCGAACGTGTCCGCGGCCAGCAGGTACGAGAACTCGTCGTGCAGCGCGGGTTGTGGAAGCTGGACCAGGCAGCCGATGGCGGCCTGAATTGCCAGGGCCAGCGACCCGATGCCCACGACACACCAGCCTTGCCGGGCGCTCAGTTGGGTCCACCAGCGAACCAGGCGCCGCGCGCCTGACGCCGGCATTCTCGGCAGAACCAGACAGGCCACCAGCACGATCAGCAACGCGGACAATTCGATCAGCGGCATCAGGCAGTCTCCCGGACACGACGCGGCACCACTCGTTCCACGGTAATTCGCTGGACGCACCGATGCCACGATGATGCAAAAACGCCGCGCCGCGGAACGCGCCGTGTTGCCAGCCGGCCACGTGAAGCGATGTGGCGGCGGGGTTCGAAAACCACCCGTCCGCCCGCACTTGCCGCGGAAAAGCGGTCCAAACTCGAGTGCGATGCTGATCGTGGCAACCGCTTCGGTACGAGCTTTGCAACCCGAAGTCGTGTGGGGGTTCGCGGGGAGCGAGGCTGGCGACCCGTTTCATCAACTGGCTGTTGTCACGCGACGCAGTGGCCACCGGCTTGACGCAGGAACCGCTTGGGGCGGAAGCATGGCACAGTCTTCTTCAGGTCTCAGTATCATTGTGCCGGTTTGTAACGAGGAGGCCTCGATCGAGCCCACGGTGCGGGCCGTTCACGAAAGTCTGCGGACGGTCGATTTCCCGTATGAACTGATTGTGGTCGATGACGGCTCGACCGACGGCACGCCGCAAGCGCTGGCCCGCTGCCTGAGCTGTACCGTGTTGCGGCATCCGACCAATCGCGGTTACGGCGCGGCATTAAAAACGGGTATCCAGCACGCCGGCTTTCCGCTGGTCGCCATCCTGGATGCCGATGGGACCTACCCCGTCGAACGCCTGCCGCAACTGGTGCAACTGGCCGAGAACGTCGAGATGGTGGTCGGCAGCCGGGTGAGCACACCGTTCGCGTACCAGTGGTCGCGCCGGCTTGCCAAGTGGTTCTTGACTCGCTTCGCCGAGTTGCTGATCGGCCGTTCGATCCCCGATTTGAACAGCGGCATGCGCGTCTTTCGCCGCCAGTTCGCGGAACGCCACCTGGACATCTTCCCCGATGGGTTCAGCTTTACAACCACGATCACGCTGGCCCAGATGACGGACGGCCGCTCGGTGCACTTCGAACCGATTCCATACAGGAAGCGTGTGGGACGAAGCAAGATCCGCCCGCTGGTCGACACCTGGAATATGGCCCGCACGATCGTGCGGACGGTTTACCATTTCGCGCCGGGCCGAGTGATTGTGCCGCTGGCCACGGCCGGCTCGCTGCTGCTGGCGCTGAGCCTGGCCTGGAATATGATCCAGGTGCCACAGGCAACGGATAAAGTCGTGCTGATGCTGGCCAATCTGATTCAGTTAGGCATGGTCTTCCTGCTGGCGGACCTGTTTCAACAGCGAGCGGAAGCGACCAGGTAATCAGGCGATCAATCATCATGGACCAGCGCTTTCTGACCGCATCATTCGACGCCGCGCCGCTCGACGCCCTGCCGCTCGACGTGCCTTCGCACGAGCTGCGACAAGCGTTCCGCGCGCGGCAGCAGCAGCAAGTGCGGCAGCGGGAGCGATTTGAATTCGGCCGCAACTGGCGGAGTTTTCTGGACAGCCTGGACGACCGGCGGATTAGCGAGGCCGAGCAGTCGTTGCGCGCGATGTTGCACCGGGAAGATCTGCGCGGCCAGACGTTTTTGGACGTGGGGGCTGGCAGCGGCCTGTTCTCGCTGGCCGCGGCCCGCCTGGGGGCCAGGCGGGTGTTGTCGTTCGACTTCGATCCGCGGTGCGTGGAATGTGCCGACTTGTTGCGGGAGCGCTACGGCCGCGGCTTGGGCGAGTGGACCGTGGAGCTGGGCGACGTGCTGGCGGCCGAATACATGCGAAGTCTCGGCCGCTTTGACGTCGTCTACAGTTGGGGCGTGTTGCACCAGACCGGCGACATGTGGCGGGCACTGGAGCACGTAGCCGAGGCCACGGCGCCGGGCGGACTGTTGTATCTGTCCATCTACAACGACCAGCCCTGGCTCACTCCGTGGTGGACGTTCGTAAAACGGCTGTACAATCGCGGACCGCGAGTGCTGCGGCCGCTGCTGGCGGGCGCCTACCTGGCTGCCAG
>JAGFJK010000489.1 GCA_024102795.1 Pirellulaceae bacterium | reverse complement strand
GCTACCGGCTCGAAAAGGCCAAGACACCCGATGCGAGTGAGCCCGCCGAGGACACCAAGGCGTAGAAAGGCGCCCGCCAGGGAATTCTAATTGTCGCTAAAGGGGAATAGTAATTGTCGCCGAACACGCTTCCATGGTCGCGACCAGATTTCCGTCGTGGACTTGTTTGCCACCTATCCGGAAAGATTGGACCAGTGCCAACAACCGAGCGGTCACGGCGCGGTTGTCGTCGGCCACGTGAAACATCCGCTCGAAGGCGGCAACGTCCGCAGCCGCCGCGGCGCCAGGGGATGCGAGCGTGGTGGTGCCAGGGCGAGTCAACACCGCCAGATACTCGCGCAGAATCTGCCTGCTGACCCACAACTCGGTCCCGGCTTGTAGTTCCGCATGAATCGCCCGGATCGCCTGAGCGTGCCACGGCGAATGGCGCAGCGACGCATACACCAGCACGTTTGTATCGACAAGCAGCCGGTCAGCGTTCGTCGTCACCGTACAACTCCTCGCGTCTCATGGTAAAGTCCGGAGCGACGAGGGCCGCATCGTGCACGGGCCAGTCATTGATGGTCCAGTTGTGTGGCTGTTCGCTCAAAGGCCCTTCGAGCACCACCACGATTCGATGCGGCCCTGGAGCCACATCCGGAGGTAATTGCACCGTGACCTTCCGGTCGTCGCCCACCACGGCAGTCGTTTCAAACGTCTTCATCGCACGTCTCTCCATCCAGTCGGGAACAAGATGATCCACTCCATTATCGTCCTTCAATCTTTATCCTTCCGCCTTCATCCATCATCCTTTCGAGGACTCGCTCAAACAACATCCCTTCTTTCCCTAGTCCCTGACCCCTAGTCTCTAAATAGCCTTGCGCAAAGCTGGGAACATTAGTTAAAGGAGGAGCTCACACTCACTTAGGTTACTAGGCCACGAATGAAAGGAGTCCCTCATGAGGCTCCAGAAGAAAGGGAGTAAAGGGAAAGTAAAGGGAAGACACCCAGAAATCGGAGGGCTGGGTGGCGGGACCAGCAAAAGAAAGCGAAAAAGAAAGGGAAGACACCCAGAAATCGGACGGCGGGGCGGAGGGACCAGTAAGGGGAGTGGTGAGCGGCTGGTCCGGCGGAGGGGGGAATGGGACAGTTGACTGGGGACAAAGGGGCTGAAAACGAGTGTCGGCGGGCGACGAGCTGCACGTCGGGCAGCTTCGAGGCGCGGCGTCCCTGCACGCTGAGCGGACCGCTTGAGAAAACGGGGTAGCGGGTGAACGAATGATCGGCGGGCGACTGGCTGCGATGGCGGGCGTGGGGGAGTGACGATCAGCGGGGCTGATCGTCCTCACGGTGACCGCCGCAGCAGGTCAGTGCCCTGCGGTCAGCCAAACGTCGCTCGGCAGTTCCGCATGCCCTTGAGCCAACGGTCCCCGTTGCGATCGAGCAACTCGCGCAGCCGCTCGACCGAACCGACCGCCCGGCCGAACCACTCGTCAAAGTTGTCCACTGCCGCCGCCCAGTGATCGGGGTCCAGACCGTACGTCCTTAAGTGCTGTACCAGTTCCGATGGGTCCGAGTCCGGTGCCGCTCGTGCCGCCGTGGACTGCGCCACGACCCACAGCAGAATCCGCACATAGTCTGACATCGACATATCCAGAATCGGATTGTCAGACGCTCGACGGCGACGTCTGCCGTCACGAAACAGACGCCGGTAGCGGGTGTGGCTCGGCGCGCCGGGCGGCGTGGCGGCAGCGTTGGATGAGCCGTAACCCGCGGAAGGGTCCGCGCTGCTGGTCTCGTTGCACACACCGCTGTCCGTTGTGCCGCTGGGCTCCAGGGAAGTGCTCTCAAGGGACTTGCTAGGCGACAGGGAATCAGGCTGGGAATCGGGCGATCCAGACAATGAGTCCCGCGCGGCGACCTGATCTGTTCCGGCGACAATTCGTAACCGCCGCCGCGCGAACTGTGAAACTCCTCCAGTGAAGCCCGTGCCTCGCGCGCTTGCCAGGCCGCCATCCGAGCGGCGATGGCACTGGTGCGGGAATCCTCCAGCGTTTCGGCCATGCCTGCCTTGATTTGATTCACGTCGACATACACCATGCACGTCAGCAGAGCCTGTTCATCGACGATTTCCCGGCAGCCGAACCTTTGCTCCAAAAAATGGCCGGCCCGGTTCATCTGAGTGTTCGCAAGTCGCGCGATCGGCTCCTTGCAGCGGGCCAGAAACCAGCTCAGATTGCTCAGCCCTTGCCGAGCATACGCCAGCTTGTGGGCATTGCGCAACAGTAGCTCGATCTCCTCGTCCGACCACCGGGCCGCGATATCGGGCCGCGTGCGTGCGATCAGGTGCAGGTGGTTCGAGAGCACGCTGTGGTTGCCCACGTCGACGGCGAACACCCCGGCCTGGTATTCCAGCAGCTTCTCGATCCAGTCCCGGCGGTAATCGTAGTTATCGCCCGTGTACGCATCCTGGCCGGGCATCGCGTCACTCCCGAAAAGCGATAGTGGTCGCCTGTATATCTAGCCCAGCGTACCACGCCCGCCGCTCGCCAGAAACAGCGGGCTTATGCCCGCCGCTGGTGGCCGCGCTTAATGCTGCTCCAGCTCGGCGAACGGCCGCGGCGAAAAGTCGGTCGGCTGCGGAGTTTCGGCGGTGACGATCTGCCAGGTCTGCCCCAGCTCGCGCAGACCGCTCCAGTCGCCCGCCGAGTAGGCCAGGTGCAAGTGAGGCGTGTCGATCGGCCGGCCGCCCGCCGCGTACGACCGCATCACGGCTTCGGTCATGCCGGTGGTCAGCAGCGTGCGCTCGGCCGGGTACGGTTCCCGCCGCTCGATGAACAGCCGTTGAACGGCGTGCGACAGGGCCTTGAACAAACCTCGATTGCCCCACGGGCTGTTGAACAGCGCCGTCGCCCGCACCCGGTCTTCCCCGCGCAGCCGACAGGCAAAGTTCCAGCGGTCGGAGCTGCTGTCCACTTTCAGCACGGTGGCCCGCAGGCCGTCGCGGTACGTGATCACGATCGCATGGGGACCCGCCGGGCGCGGCGGCAAGTTGGTGTTGCTGGTCGCCGGCGGGGGCGCGGCATTCGGCTGGGGAGCGGCGAACACGCCCGCGCGCGGATGAGCCTGCCGGCGGGCCATCATCGACCGTTCGGCGTCCATCGCGGCCTCCACCAGCTCGCGCGACCAGCGGCCCTCGTCCCGCGCCCGCTCGAACCGCTCGCCCGTCAACAGCTCGATCCGAGCCACGCCCGTTTCGCCGCCACGGCGGGCTTCGACCAGGGACTGCAACACCTCGAGCGCGTGAAAGTCGTACGATTCCAGGCCGCCGCCGTGAATCGAAACGGCTTCCTCCAGCTCGAATTCGGCCGGCAGATCCAGCGGCGGCACGCGCTGCGCCAGCGGCACCGAACTGCCTGCCATCAAGGCGAAGCCATGTTCGCGCGACGCATCGAACATCCGCCGCGCCCAGTCCCAGCGATAGGACAAATGCTTGTCGTTGAAATACGGGACGAACCGGCCGGATCGGCGCATCACGGCCAGCGACTGGTCGAAGAACTCCTTCCGCGGATACATCTGCTGGCCGCGCTCGTTGAACGGATAGTCGCCATGCTCGGCGATCGCCAGCACCCCGTCCACCGCCAGCCGCTCGCCGCCCCGACACAGCGCCTGGTCAATCGACCGGTATAGCGGGATCCCGAATCGCCCCGATGCGTCGCGAGCCATGTCGTCGTCGGGGAACTGGTCGGCATAGAAGGCGACCACGTCGACACCCGGATCGGTCAAGCGGCCGTTGAAATAGTACGGCCCTAGAAAATTCTCCAGAATGTTGTAGGCATGGCTGCGAAACCGCAGAACGGTAAAGATCGCGGCCACCTGGGGACGCCGTGGCGCGGGGTCCGCCCGCAAGGAACCCGGGATGAGCAGCGCGCCACCCAGGCCGCCCATCTGCCTGAGGAAATGCCGTCGCGTGCCGGGCCTGGACAGCGGATGACTCATAGTGCCTGTCCTCCTGATTCTGCAAGCGGATCGGTCGGAATCCGGTTTGCGGTCCAACCAGCATACCCCAGCCAGGGGCGGCTGGCAGCATTCCCCGAAAAATCAAGGGGTGCAGGGTATCCGCCAAACGGTTACAATGCGGCCATGTTGCGAATCCTGGGATCACCGAAGCGGTTGTGCGGCGGCTGGACGCGGCGCGAGATGCTCCGCGTCGGCGGTCTGGGTCTGGCCGGGCTGGGACTGGCGGATCTGCTGGCCTTGCGCGAGGCGTCGGCCGAGGGGGGCAGCGCCCGCGGGGCTGGTTTCGGGCGAGCGAAATCGATCATCCTGATCCATCTGTACGGAGCGCCGAGCCAACTGGAGTGGGCCGACATGAAGCCCGATGCTCCGGTGGAGATTCGCGGCGAGCTGCGGGGGATCCCCTCCAGCCTGCCGGGTTGCCACGTCTGCGAACTGCTGCCGAATCATGCCCAGGTGATGGACCGGGTGACCGTGCTGCGTTCGCTGACGCATCCCTACCCGATCCATGGCGTGGCCTATGCGCTGACCGGCAACCCGGCGATCGACGTCAGCATGGAGCTGCGGCCGCACGATTCGCGGCACTGGCCGTTCTTCGGGTCGGTGGTGGATTATCTCGAAAGCGGCTCGGCGCCGGCCGCCCCCAGGGTGCCCCGCAACGTGGCGTTGCCGTTCCGCTTCAGCACGCGCCGCCAGGGCGAGGTGTCGCGGGCCGGCCCGTACGCGGCGTTCCTGGGCAGCCAGTTCGATCCGCTGTGGGCCGAGTTTGCCGGGACCGCGACGCGGGGTCATCAAAAGACGTTGCGGGACCTGGTGTTCACCGACAACGATCCCTACATGGGCGTGGCCGACGACTGCCGCTTTGTGGTTCCCGCGGCGATGCGCGACGAGAGCGAGCTGACGCTCGACCGGCTCCACGGCCGCAAGTCGCTGCTGGCCCAGTTGAACGAGGCGCTGCCCCGGCTGCGCGCGTCGGCGGCTGGTCGCGAGCTGACTCGGCACCAGCAGGCCGCGCTCTCGATACTTGAATCCGACGACCTGGCCCGGGCGCTCGACGTGCGGCTCGAACCGCCTTCCACCCGCGGCCTCTACGGAGACACGCTGTTCGGGCAGGCCTGCCTGGCCGCTCGCCGGCTGGTCGAAGCGGGAACTCGCGTGGCCACGGTGTTCTGGGACGAGTACGGGTTGGCCGGCACCGGCTGGGATACGCATTGGAACCATTACCCGCGGATGAAGAATGAACTTTGTCCGGGGTTCGATCGCGGCTGGTACGGTCTGATCACCGACCTGGATCAGCGAGGCCTGCTGGAAGAGACGCTGGTAGTCTGCACCAGCGAGCATGGTCGGACGCCGAAGATCAACAGCCAGCCGGGCGGCGGGCGGGATCACTGGTCGCGAGTCTACACGTCGCTGATCGCCGGCGCGGGCGTCAAACGCGGGCACATCGTGGGAGCGTCGGACAAGCACGGGTCGGACGTCGCGGACCGGCCGCTCAGTCCCAAGGACCTGCTGGCCACGATGTACCATCTGCTGGGGATCGACCCTCGGCGGACCATCCCCGATCGCGCCGGCCGCCCCCTGCCGCTGGTCGAAGGTACCGTCATCGCCGACGCCCTGGCGTAAGGCGCGTTGCGCCAAGGCTTGGTGCGGGTTCGGTTCCAAGGAAGTCCGTGCAGAGCGACGACTCGCGGCTTGCAAATTGCAAATTGCGGATTGCGATGTGAGGAAGTGAGCTGCTTCGCGGTTGGAGGCTGGGAGGCCCGTTTGGAGCTGAATGGTTCGTCTTGACCCCGAAGTAGACCGGCTGCCCGGTTATACTGCGGACTTGGCCGGTCTCGTCGAGAAGGCCGCCAAGACGCGCCTCGGGCATATTCCTTGCTTTGGGAGCCAGCCGCGGGCAGCCGCGAGATGCTCGCGGTTCCATGCTTGTTGCGGGAAGGAATGTTGATGTCCACCGAACAGCTCAACCTGGCCCAATCCGTGGTGCTCCACATGGGTCCGCTCCTCGAACGGCTATCCGACGATGACTTCTATGATTTCTGCCAGCGGAACCGCGAACTGCGCATCGAATCGACACGCGACGGAGATTTGGTCATCATGCCGCCCACGGGTGGAGAGACGGGGCATCGCAACGCCCTGGTCACGGCGCAGCTCGTCAACTGGAGTCTCGCGGATGGCACGGGCCTGGCCTTCGATTCGTCAACGGGCTTCCGTTTGCTCAACGGAGCGAAGCGCTCACCGGATTGCGCATGGGTCGCTCGCAAGCGGTGGGACGAACTAAGCGCCGTGCAGCGGGCGCAGTTCCCGCCGCTGGCTCCAGACTTCGTCCTGGAGATACGCTCGTCATCGGATCCGCTGGCGGATCTGCTGGCGAAGATGGCCGAGTACATCGAGACGGGAGTGCGCCTCGGCTGGCTGCTCGACCCGGATGCGAAGCAGGCGTGGGTTTACCGGCCCGGCGCCGAACCGCTGGCGCTGGACGGGCCCGCGGAACTGGACGGCGGCGACGTGCTCCCCGGCTTCAAACTGCAACTGGCGCCGCTCTGGGGATGAGACCGGCGGGAGGTAATTCGCAACAAGTTTACTTGGCGAGCGTTTCAACGCCTGGATGTTTGCCTTTCTGTCCCTTTCCGCACAGCTTGCATGAAGAGCGGGCTCTCGTCACAATAGTCTTTGCTGCTAGACAGAAGCGCATGTTGGAACCTATCGAGCGAGCAACTGGCAAGGCTCCTTACTCGCGAGACCAACCGGAAAAGGGTGAAGACGCTGAAGGCGACGAGGACACGATCGAAGCCGAACTGACATTGCCTGTGGAATGAATCAGGATGGTTTGATCATGGTGACATCAAGACATGTACTGATTCTGGCAAACTCAGTTAAGCATTGGCCTGGCGTTTGCATTGCTGGCCGAGAGATTCTCTCAAGTGGGCAGTCGTACAGAGTGGGACCATGGATTCGTCCCGTGAGCTCCAGCGGCGAAGGCGAGCTGTCTCCATCAGAAACCAGGTTGGCAGGCAACAAGCAACCGATGGTGATGGATTTCATTGAAATGCCGCTTGCTCGGCATGTTGGCGATCCACTGCAGCCAGAAAACTGGCTGATTGCGTCTGTGGGTCGTTGGCGATTGGTGAACTCCTTGTATCAGCAGCCAGGTCTGGAGTTGCTTCGCGAGGAACCGGCGAACATTTGGCTCCAAAGAGACGAGCGAGTTGATCGGGTATCGCCCCTGTATCTGAAAAAACGTCCGCCGGTTCAGTCCCTGTACATGATCCACATGCCAGGCATGCAGGCACGCTTTGAATGGAATGAGTGGGACGGCAGATACAAGCAGCGCAGGCGAGCCTTGTTTACTTATCGTGGCGTGAAATACGAACTGAATATCACAGACCCGGCATTCTGCGATCGTTATCGCACCCAGTTTCCAGCAAAGGGTCAACCTTCCAAGACCTTTAGTGTGACACCTCCTAATGGTTGCTATCTCTGCGTTAGCCTTGCGCCAGAGTTCAACGGCTTCCACTACAAGGTTGTCGCGACGATAATTGAGGCCCCTAATGACAGCCGGCGAAAGCGACGCACAACTGTTCACGATCGGACACTCGACCCTTGAGATCCAAGCATTTATTGCGCTGCTCAAAGAGTTTGGAGTTTCTGCTGTTGCCGACGTCCGATCATCGCCGTACAGTCGCATTTGCCCGCAGTTCAATGCCAATGCGCTGAAACGGGAGCTGAAAGGTCATTGCATCGAATATGTGTTTCTTGGTGAGGAACTTGGAGCGCGACGCACCGAACAGGAATGCTATGCTGACGACGTCGCCAGGTATGAGCTAATCGCCACGACGGAGGCTTTCGCTAGAGGGATTCAGCGACTGCGAGCAGGATTGGCTTCACGTCGAATCGCTCTTCTTTGTGCTGAGAAAGATCCACTGACTTGCCACCGAATGGTCTTGATTTGCCGGCATCTGCGCGACAGCATCCCAATAGCGCACATCATAGGCCCTGGCGACTACGAGACTCAGCAGCAAGCGGAGTTGCGGTTGCTAAAGGTGGTAGGACTTCCAGAACGTGACCTGTTTCGGACGAGAGCCGAATTGCTGGACGAGGCCTACGCAAAGCAGGGAGATCGAATTGCTTACCGACGTGCGTCGATGGCCGGCACCAGTTCCTCGGAGGGTGAATGAAGCATGGGCCGGATTCACACGTTCACGATCGGGTTCACAAAGAAATCCGCGAGCAGCTTCTTCACGAAGCTTCACGCTGCGGGCGTCAAGCGTGTTGTCGACGTCAGGCTGAGTAATTCGTCGCAATTGGCTGGGTTCGCCAAGCGTGACGACTTGGAGTTCTTTCTGAAGGGACTATACAACATCGAGTATGTCCATTTGCCTGAATTGGCGCCAACCAAAGATATCCTCGACGAGTACAAGAAGAACAAGGGCGATTGGAGCGTGTACGAACGCGAGTTTCTGGAATTGATGGACAGGCGACGGATTCACGATTCAATTCCACAGGAATTAATGGCTGATGGGTGTCTCCTTTGTAGCGAACACTTACCCGAACACTGTCACCGACGATTGGTCGTTGAGTATCTCGCTCGGCATTGGGGCAATATTGAGACAACTCACATCACTTGACTAAACGCCGCCCCCCCGATCGAAAAGCCGTCATGCTAAAATTGACTCTTGGACACTTCTGTATACGGCCTGGGCGCCAGCCCGTCGTGCGTAACCTGATGACACTTCTCAGAATCGCCAGTTTTCGGCCTGGCCGCTGGCCGGAATGATGTCGATCCGCTCCAGCTCCACCACGCTGTCCGCCGTGGCCGGCAGGTACAGGCGCAAGACGCCCAAGCGGCCGGTATGCTTTAATTCGACGGTGATCTCCCGCCAGTCGCCGGCCTGGATGGTGAATGGGACGCTGTGAATGTTCGATTCGTCGGCCGCCCCGTTGGGCAGGCAATCGATCCGGCCGGCGCCGCCGGTCGCTGAACGCACGCGCAGCTTGATGGTGGCCGGCGCCGTCAGGCGTCCCGCGGCGTGTCCCAGGAAGGCCGTGCCCGGCTTGCCGGTGCCCCTCACCCGCAGCACGCCCGCCTCGATCGTGGCCTTGCAGCCGCGCTGCTTCCAGGCCTCCAGCGGATCGGTTGCCGAATTAACTTGCGCTGCCTGGTAAGACGGGTTGGGACGCGGGTAACTGGCTCCCGTGGACTCCAGGAAGCCGTCGATCAACGCGTCGAGCTGCCGCAGCTTGTCGGGCATCGCCGCCGACAGATCCTGCTGTTCGCCCAAGTCCTCGCGCAGATTGTACAGCTCGAACGTGTGCGGATTGCCGAACCAGCGCAGCAACTTGAAATCCCCGCTGCGGACCCACACGCCGCCCGCCCGGTTGGCTCCGGCGTGCGGGTGGTAGTTGAAATACGCCTCGCGCGGCAGGTCGCCCTGGCCGGTCAGCACCCGCGCGAAGCTGACGCCATCGAACATCTGCCGCGGAGGTTTGGCCAGGCCGAGCAGCTCCAGCAGCGTGGGGTAGAGATCGATCGGCCCGACGACCGCACCGCTGGTGCTGCCGGCCGGGATCTTGTCCGCCCAGGACCACATCAGCGGCACGCGCGTGCCGCCTTCGTACAGCGTCCCCTTGCCGTCGCGCAGCGGCGTATTGCGCGTCGGCGGCTGGTCGCCGGCCCACTGGCGCCAGTCGGCCAGCGCCTCGCTGCGGTTCTTTTCGGCCGCCGTCGTCCGAGCCGTGCCTGGCACGTTGCTGTGGACGTTGCCGCCGTTATCGGAATAGAAGATGACGATTGTGTTGTCGGCCAGCTCCAGGCTGTCAAGCTCGTCGAGGATCCGTCCGAAGCACTCGTCAACGCTTCGCAGCATCGACGCCATGATCGGATTCCCCTGCCGCCCCGTCGGATCCCGCCGGGTGGCGAACTCCCGCGTGTACTCCGGCTTGTGTCCCCAGGGCCCATGCACGCCGTAACACGAAAGATACAGAAAGAACGGCTCGTCCCGGTGGGCTCGAAGAAACTTCACGGCCTCCTGCGCCTGGCGGTCCACGATGTATTCGCCCGGCGGTCCATCGGTGATCGTGCCGACCTTGGAGCGGTTGTTCGGAGTGCCTTCCAGGCTGACGCCGTAGGGCGAAAAATAACCGCCGGGCGGTCCGGGGTCGGGATGGCAATGAAAGGCAGTGTCGAATCCCTGTTGCTCCGGCCAATGCGGCCGAGTTGTCCCCAGGTGCCACTTGCCGATGAGCGCCGTGCGGTATCCGGCCGCTTGCAGCGTCTCGGCGAGCGTAATCTGCGCGGGGTCCAGATAGTTCTGGCTTTCGGGCAGCAGCATGGGAACGTTGGCCGCCGCGGAGGTCTTCAGGAACGAGTGCCCCGGCGGCTGCGGCGGCAGATGCCCCGTGGCACTGGTGACGCGATGCCGCGCTGAGTACTGGCCGGTCAGGATCGAGGCGCGAGTGGGCGAGCAAAGCGGCTGCGCGTAGGCATCGGTAAACCGCATCGCTCGCCGGGAGAAGCGGTCGGTATGCGGTGTCTCATAGTACTGCGAGCCGTACGCACCGCAGTCCATCCAGCCCATGTCATCGACCAGGAACAGGACCACATTCGGCCGCCGCTCGGCCGGCGCGTTGGCCGCCGGCAGCGCCGCCGCCAGCAGCAGACTGACGCAGAACACGACACCGAGGCTGGAAATGGTTTTGCGCATGGGTTTTCCAGTTCTGGAAGTGGTTAGGCGCTGCAAGTCAATAACTTACCGAATTCGATTTACCTTCATCCGCAATCAGGAAGCATCGTACGATTCCGCTGCATTCTGATCCTTCTGGCTCCCTCCCCGCTTCGGGGAGGGCTGGGGAGGGGTCTTAGGGGCTGGTGAGGACACGACCACGCGATGGACCGCGACCGGGAACGACGCGATCCTGAGCGATTGCTACGTCCGCAACCATCCGAATCGGGAAAACGCCATTGGCAACATCCGCCAGGCAACGACAAAGAGCTCGCAACGGCGTGAGAATCTCGTGCTCGTGCTCGCACTGCTGACGCGGCTAGTAGCTGAGTTGGAATTATGTGCCGAAGAGCCCCTCCCCAGCCCTCCCCGGAAGCCGGGGAGGGAGCCAGAAGGATATCTAAGGGGGGGCGTGAGCGCCGAAGCCATCCGGGTTCGTTCACTCCAAGGTCACTTCGTGGAATCAACTTCAAGGCTGCACGATCTCAAGCCAGGGGCGGAACCAAAGGAACTCTTGTTTGTCCGTGTCGCCTGTCCGGAAACCAAAGTCCCCACCGCGCCCTAAACGCACCTAACCGCCAACCAACGTCCGGACGATCTCGCTCCAGTTGCCCTGCCGATCACGGACGCGGACCCGCAACGTGCCTTCGTTCAGGTTCGCGATCGGCGGTTCGAATTGCCACTGCCAGACGCCGGTCGCCGCCGGCCGGAAACGCGCGGCCAGGTTCTCGCCGGCCGCCGCGTCCGCGATGGCAAAGTCGGCGACCACTTCCAGGCTGGTCTCGTCCAACCCGGAGCCGTAATCATGCATGCCGATCAGAATCCGATTCCACGGTTGGCTACTCCCCCGCGGCGGTTCGGTCAGCGTCAACGTAGGTCGCTTGTCATCGCACATCCAGCCGAAGCCGCCGCGCTCGGGCGCCTGCGGGTCGTAGTCGAAATCGATCGGACAACCCAGGTCGATCCAACGGACCAGCGTCAGCCGATCCTCGTCCGACAGCTCAGCGACCTTGCCGGCCGCCACGGCCTCCGGCGGCGGCATTCGCTGGCCGCGGAAGTCCAGGTCGCTGCGATCGCGGTTGGCCTGCGTGTTGGGAACCGGCTGGCCGGCCTGCTCCAGCGTGTTTGGATCGCCCGGCACGCGGGCCGTGGGAAAGTCGTCGTTCGTCCAGCCATCCAGCCGCTGGCCGTGGATCTTCCAGACCAGCAGGCTGCGGCGCGACTGGAACTGGCGGATATAGCGCGAAGCGTTGGTTTGCCGCCAGGTGCCGTTGTGGATCACCGGCTTGTGGCCGAACCTCGCCTCCTGGTCCATCGCCAGCCGATAGTAGGTTCCGGGGAACTTGGCGTTGTGCGGCACATCGACCGACTTGTCGTCCGCATCCAGGTCCAAATTGCCGGCGGGCGTCTGGCCGTCCCGCGACGTATGGCACGCCGCGCAGCTCCGCTGGAGAATCGGCCGCACGTCGCGCTGGTACTCGACACTCACCGCGCCCGCCGCCGCCAGTCGCAGTCCGGTCGCATCCTCCAAGTCCCAGCGCCGACCCGACTCGTCGCGCGACTTGCTGGTCAGCAGCGGCGTGCTGGCGGCCAGGTCGAACAGCTTGTAGTCGTCCCGCGCGGCCGCCGTCAGCGCGAAGTCGGTCGGCCGCTGGCTGTGAGCGTGGCAGCCGCCGCAGTCGTGGCGCACTTCGCCCGGCCGCACCTGGTGCCAGGTTTGCGCCATGTTCAGCACCATCCCGTGCTGGTCGAGTGTCTGAAAGGTGAACGCCGTGTCGGCCGGGATCCGGGCCAGGAAGCTGGTGTCGGGATGGCCGTCGGGGTCGAGCGGCTGCTGGCCGTCGGCCGAGAATTTTCGGACCGGAATCTCGCCCAGGATCCGCAGCCGCTCCATGGCATGGCTGCGGAACAGGCGTCCGCTCCGGGGTCCGTGATGGCGGTCGGTCGTCGGCTCCATCGCCAGAATACGAATGGCGTGAATCTGTTCGTTCTCGTAGCGGCCCGCGTCGCTGCCCTGGTTGAACCAGTTCAGCGACGCGCCGTTCTCGGACGTGTTGAACGGGTCCAGTCCGCGATATCCCGTCGGATCGCGCTGGCCGGCGAACGTCGCCGTCACACTGCCGGCCGGCACCGCGCCTTCCGGGTAGCTCTCGCGTTTATACAAACTGGAAGTGCCGATCAGCCCGAACGGAGTGCCCTCAGGCAGGTGCGGCGACCGCGAGCCGTCGTTGGCCAGCGGCGGAATCACGTCGGGCTGACTGGCGCCGTAAATCCGCTGGTACGGTACCACGGCCCGCGGGAACTGCTCGTTGTACCGCGGGTCGTTCTTGATCAGCCGCATCTGGGCCGGTTCATCAATCGGCTGACCGTCCTTGATCAGGTAGATGCCGCCGTCGACGGCCGGCTTCTTCAAACCGTTCTGATGATTGGCCGGTCCAGGTGTGTAGACCGTCAGCAGATGGTTGTCCGGCGCGGCGGAAGGATGGGTGAACTTGCCGACGGCGGCCGAGTTGCGGTCTTCCAGCCGCGAGTAGTCCGCGGGCCCCTCGCCGTTGTTGGCGAAGCGCGTGAACGATTCCAGTCCGAAGGGGCTGAACGGCAAGCGATACAACTTCGGCTTCGAGTTGTAGAAGCGGCCGAACCGCAACGGTGGGTTGCGCGGGTCGTCCAGCCAGCCCGGCCCGAACGCCGCGTACCCTTCTTCAACCCGCGGCGGCAGTTTGAAGTACGCCCCGAAACCGCTGTTGTTCAGGTTGTAGTATTCCTCGGCGATGATCGAACCGTCCGACAACTGCGCCTGGAAGTGGAACGCGTTCGGAGCGCTGCCCGTGTCGAACGCGCTGATCACCGGCGCCCAGTTGGTGCCGTCGGGATGAATCGACCACAGCCCCCACAAGATGCCGTTGCGCAGCCCCTGGGACTCCAGCGAGCTGAACAGGATGCGGCCGTCGCGGAGCACCACTGGATGCAGGGCCATCCCGATATTCAAGTGCCCGATGCACTCCACGTTTTTCCCGTCGTCGTCCATCGTGAACAACTGCAACGTCGGCCCATCATGCTTGGGCGGGCGAAAGCCGTCGCGATTGCTGGTAAACACCAGCCGCCCGCCGGGCAGCGGATAAGGCCCCATGTTGAACACGCCGTAGTCGAAGTGTGTCTTGCCTTCCTCCCGCGTCATGTAGTTGCCCGACCAGTCGGCCGCTCCCGTGTTGGGCGTGAACCGCTGGTGCGTCAGCCGCACAATCCGGCCGGTTTCCAGATGAATCTTGTAAATGTCGGCTCCGCCGCGAGGATACTTGCCGGCCCAGTTGACCGTCATGTCGTGAATGTGCGAGTAGAACACCCACTGGCCGTCCAGCGACACGACCGGATCGGTGATCGAGCCCTTGCCGCCGGCCACAAGCACCCGCTCGCTGCCGTCGGGCTGCAGCAGCATCAGGTCGCCGCCCGCGTCCAGCTCGACCGGATGAGCGATCTCGGGCCACTTCGAGACCACGTCGTCGCCGCGGCGCGGCACGCGCACGTAGACAATCGGGTAGTCGTAACGGACGCTCGCGTCCGTCGCGATGTGCGGAACCTCCAGCCGGATCGGGTCCGGGTACAGGCTGTCCGATTCGGCCGCGGCCGCCCCGCCTGCCCCGCTCGACACGGCTCCCAGGAGCGACAGGAACCAGCCCAGACGGAGAAGCCGCCACGCGTGAAGTGCGATGGCACTCGCCGGCTTCCGGCGGTGGGCGGCGATTGGACTGGCGAGCGGGCTGATGTGTGAGCGCATGCCGCACGTTCCTTAGTTCTGGACCATCGGGCGATTCAACCCTACAGCATACCTGGAAGCGCGGGTTCCGGGTCCAGCAGTTGAATGACGTGCCGCACCTGGAACGGCCGCTCGACCAGCCCCAGCGAGCGGGCTGAGTGCCACTGCATCAGGCAGACGTGGTTGCTCGAAGCCAGGATCACGGGGTCGCCTTCGGCCTGGTTCAAGAACGACGACTTGCGTTGCAGTATCTCGCGGGCGTTGTCCGGCTTCCGCAAATTGTACACGCCGCCCGAACCGCAACAATCGCTGGCCCCCGGCGCAAGTTGCCAGCGGAATCCTGTGGCGTCCAGCACGCTCGCCGGGATACCTTGAACTTTTTGACCGTGGATCAAGTGGCAGGGCAAGTCGACGTAAACCCGCGCCGCGCTGGCCGGCCGCTGCCGCGCGACGAGCGGCAGTCCGCCGAGATACTCCAGCACGTCGAGCACCGGCGCTCGGGACGGCGGATCTTGCCCGCCAACTCGCGGGCTGGCGGCTGGCGAGCCCTCGGACATCGGGCGCGGATCACCGGCCGCAGGGCCCGTGCCGCGAAGAGCTTTCGACAAGGCCAGGCCGCAACCGGAGGAGTTGGTCAACACCGCGTCCAGATCCGGCAGGTTGAATGCCCGGCGGTTATTCGTGCGCAACGACTCGACGCCGCTCAAACCCAGGTGCTCTTGAAACGCTCCGCAGCAGCCTTGTCCCGCTGGCACGACGACCTGCACGTTATTTTCGACCAGCACGCGCACCGTGGCGAAGTTGATCTCGCGGAACAGGGCCTCCATCAAACAACCGGTCAGCAGGGCCACGCGCGGACCCGTGGGTCGTTTCTGCCGCATCAACCGGCGAGCGTAGGCGGCGGTCGACTGGCCGATCGCCGGCTGGCCCTCGAAGATCAGCCGGTGCGGCGCCGCGCGCAGCCGGCGCAGCACGCGCAGCGGCAGCAGCGACCA
>JAGFJK010000121.1 GCA_024102795.1 Pirellulaceae bacterium | reverse complement strand
CGAGCAGGTTGCGATAGCGCCCGCCGAAAGTTTGAAAGTAGCCGCCGTCCTCCCCGCCACCCGCCAGTCCCAGCTTCTCGAACTGATCCACCAGGTAACCCGCCGCCGCCCGACCGCCCCGGCTGCCTGCCTCTCGGCCTTCGAACGTGTCGTCCGCCAGCACGTCCACATGGGCCTGCAGCGATTCGGAAGTGATCGCGCGAGCGGCCGCCGTGACCACGCTCCGCTCGACCGCCCGAATGTCGCCCCCCGTCCCGAGAGGCACCAACACCGCCAGACAGACGCCGGCCGCCAGACCCGGCCAAACCACGACTGTCCGACACGCCGCGACAACGCGCACAACCCCGACAGCGCGCGCCGATCGTTCCATTCGTTTCATCCGCTGCCACCTCCCGGCGAATGGCTTCGCTATTGCCCAGGAGACTTGCGAAGCTCAGGGAGCATAGGCTATTCAGGAAACTATAGCCTAACTTGCGAGCCGCGAGCCAGCCGCGAACAGAGGAATTTCGCCTGGGAGTTTCGTGGGGCGGTGAAGCGCCGTTGACGGTCCTAGGGCAGCAACTGGTCGCCGTCGCTGGTACGGAAGTCCAGCAACCGGTCCTCGTCGGCCTGGTGGAACAGGTCGCCACCGGCGTCGCCACGCAGGTCGTCCCGCGCCTCGTCCAAAAGTAAGACACCCAACCCTGCGGGTACGGCGGGCCGAAGAGTTGCCCATTCTACCAGAATTGCCCGCAATGCCGATTCTTGGACCGTTTCGGTCACCAGCGATGCCTGGCCGCCGATCAGCAGGTCGTCGCCCGTATCACCGCGAAGCGAATCCAGGTCGGCGCCGCCGATCAGCACGTCGTGGTCCTGCTGGCCGAACAGATAATCCCGTCCGGTTCCGCCCAGCAGCAAGTCATTGCCGTAGCCGCCGGTAAGCTGATCGTCGTCGTCACCACCCGACAGGATGTCGCTGCCCAGACCGCCATCCAGTTGGTCGCGGCCGGCCCCGCCGAGCAGGTAATCGTCGCCGTCTGCTCCAAACAGCCGGTCACGGCCTGGACCGCCGAACAGCCGGTCGTGTCCAAGCCCTCCGGCCAGGTAGTCGTCTCCCTCCTCACCATGGAATTCGACCGCCACGGGCTGCCCGGCCTGATTGCGCACGTTGCTGGAAATCGTCACCATGTCGTCACCGCTACCGGCGTAGACCAGGATGCGGCCGCGGGCCTCCAGCGGCCCGAACGACTCCTGGTTGATTCGCACCAGGACCAGTCCCTGGCCGTTGGCGGCTGAAACGATAATCCGGTCACTCAAGGCCGTGCCCAAGATCAGCAGATCGTCACCCTGCTGCACAACCTGGCCAATTCGGACGTCGTGTTGCGTCGATGTTGAATCGCCGTCCTTGTCAGTCACTGTCAGTGTGATCTGGTAAGTGCCGGCAGACGAGTACACATGTTCCAGCCGAACGCTTTCCGGCTGCTGTTGCAGGACCAGCGTGTTGCCGTCGCCGAAGTCCACTTCGTAGGTAAAGCCGGCCGCCGAGTCGACGGCGGACGGTTCGTGGGCGGCCCAGAAGGTAACTGGAAGCGGCAGGCCGGGCGGATGCTGCGAGGCCGCTTCGATCAAGGCGGTGGGAGCGACATTCTCGACGCTCAGCAAGGCCGGAGCCAGGAACTCATCCAATGCGTTCGACACTCGGACCATGATCGTGCCTTGGCGCGGGCCATCGCCCCAGCCCGCCAACGTCAGCTCTTCCCAACTGAGCTGCAGGTCGGGCTGAGCGGTCGCCAGTTCGAACACACCGT
>JAGFJK010000055.1 GCA_024102795.1 Pirellulaceae bacterium | reverse complement strand
CGGTGCCGGCCGAGCGGCGCTACGCCGGCCAGATCGCGGCCAGCCTGCCCGACGATCGCGTGCCGGAGGCCGGACGCGAGCATTCGACGCTGTTTCCCGCCGAGCTGGAAGTGGTGGCCAGCGATCGGCAAGGCGAGGTGGGCCGCGCGCTGCTCAGCGTCCAGGTGCTCGACGACTCGCCCGAACTGCTCCGCCCACAGCCCGACCGCCCGCAACTGGAAACGCTGGCCGAAATGACCAGCGGCCGAGTGCTGAATTCCGCCGCGGATCTGGCCGCCGTCCTGCGGGAGTATCCCAGCACACCCGGCGAAGTGCTGGTGCATCACACGCCCGTCTGGGATCGGACGTTGTTCTGGGTCGTGCTGCTGGGACTGCTGGCCGTCGAATGGACGCTGAGGCGAAAATCGGGCTTCGGCTAGTTGTACGGCCGCATTTGGGCGTCAGACGCGTCGGCTTGTAGCCCGACGTGTATATGGAGCGCCACGCGCCAAATGTAGCCCGGCGCGTAAGTTTTGAAGTTGCGCACTCAGGCAACGAAGAGGCAATCGACTTTGCTCTGGCTCCCTCCCCGGAAGGAGATCGTGCAGGTTTGAAGTTGTTTTGCTGTGGGGATTGGGCGTCATGACCGAGGGAAAACGTGGACAGCCTGGACTTCGGCGAGCGCTCCCCCCTAGAAATCCCTTTGGCCCCCTCCCCGGCTTCCGGGGAGGGCTGGGGAGGGGCGCTTTTGCACCCTGTCTTGACGCACCTTGCGCCCGATGGAATCACCCAACACTGGTCGCACACATGAATTCAGATCCGCAATTAGATCCTCGACTCGTCCGAAAGCCGCGTCCCGCGAGTGGTCATGCGCGAATTGAGCGAATTGCTTTGATCCCTAGTCCCGCAGGCCCCTCCCCAGCCCTCCCCGGAAGCCGGGGAGGGAGCCGGAAGAGAGTGGAACGGATCTCGCCCGGCAACTCACCAGGCTGTCCCAGCTTGTTTTTAGCAGGCCACGCTCCGCGTGATGAGCCTTCCGATTGGCCCCCTCCCCGGCTTCCGGGGAGGGCTGGGGAGGGGCTCTTATGCACCCTGTTTTGACGCACCTGGCGCCCGATGGAATCACCCAACACTGGTCGCACTCATGAATTCAGATCCTCAATTGATGCTCGACTCGTCCGAAGGCCGCGTCCCGCGAGTGGCCATGCGTGAATTGAGCGAATCGCTTTGCTCTATAGTCCCGCAGGCCCCTCCCCAGCCCTCCCCGAAGCGGGGAGGGGGCCAGAAGTATTGTGAGGGGGGAGCCCGGCGAAGTCGAGCTGACCTTTGGTTCATCATTCCAAGTTCCATACCCAAAACAATTTAAAAGCTGCACGATCTCGAAGCCGGGGAGGGAGCCAGAAGTGATTTGTGGGATACCTGGCAAAGCTCATCCCACGAAAATCACAACCTCACAATTGAGGCTTGGCGTTACAAGACTAGCGCAACTTCAAGAAGCGTCAGAGAGGTTTGTTTGATGCAATGTGCTGGAATCGTGCTCTGCGGAGGCGAAAGCCGGCGGATGGGGCAGGCCAAGGCCAGCCTGCCGTTCGGCGAGGAGCTGCTGCTGGAGCGGATGCTGCGACTTCTTCGGCAGGTGGCTGATCCGCTGCTGGTGGTCGCCGCCGCCGGACAGAGTTTGCCACCGCTTGATAGCAACGTCCTGATCGCCCGCGATAACCAACCGCAGCGGGGGCCGGTGGAAGCGTTATACGCCGGACTCTCCGCGCTGCCGCCATCCGCAAGCGTGGCCTTCGTGACCGGCTGCGACTGTCCGCTGCTCATGCCAGCGATCGTCTCGCGCCTTGTCGGGCTGCTCGGCACGCACCAGGCAGTGGTGCCGCTGAGCGACTCGCGACCGCACCCGTTGTGCGCCGTTTACCGGCGGAACGTTCTGCCGGAGCTGAACGCCATGCGACAAGCCCAGCAGTGGCGGCTGCGCGAGCTGTTGGACCGTGTGGACAGGCTGCTCGTGCCCGCCGACGAACTGCGAGACATCGATCCGACCCTGGAATCGCTGGCCAACATCAACACGCCAGGGGCGTACCTGGACGCCCTGGCGCGAGCCGGCCTGAGTACAAAGACGGATGTGCCGCAGCAGCACAAGGCCGAACAACGGCTGATCGATTGATGGACCGAGCAGCTTGCGGCGCGGTCACTGTATCTGGAAGCCGGCCAGATGCGGATTGGTCTTGGCGAATTCCTCGAGCTTCGTCTGATAGTCGATGTCCGGACTGGTCAGCTTGAACGAACAGGTGGTCTTCGCGATGTTCGTTTGAATGTCCGTAACGCCCTCAATCTTCGCCAGATCGCCTCGGACCGAGGCGGCACAGGCACCTCACGTCATGTTGGGCACTTTCAGGCTGACCAGCGTCAACCCATCCGCGGCCGCTCCGCCGCTCGTCGCTTCGGTTCCGGTTTGAACCTGGCACCCCAGCCAGGTCGCGGTTAACAACGCGACCAGCAGGCAAGTCAGCATTCGATTCATGATCCGATTCCCCTCATCATGTGCGAAGACCAAACGAACTACGGCACCATAGCCAGATGCCCGCCGGCTGGGAAGGTGCCAAAAGCCCGTCAGGCTCCGGAAACGACTACGGTGCGCTGGCGGCGGGCGGCAGGCCGGAAATGTAGTGGCGCCACGTATCGAGCTGGTCCTGGCTGAGGCTGTTTTCGCGGGTGATCTCGTGCCGCAGTTCCTTGTCGGTTCCCTGGACATTGACCATCACGGTCAGGCGGCCGTTCTCCTTATAGTGGAACCGAACCTCGATCGGCGTCTGGGCCGGCAGGTCGGGAGGCAGATCGCGGACGGTGCACTTGCCGAGCTGCGAGCAATCGTCGGGCGAAGCGCTTTCGCCCTCGACGATCTGCACCAGGATCGACTTCTGGCCGTGCTTCTGCGTCTTGAACACCCGCTTGGCGGTGACCGGCAGCGGCGTGTTGCGGGGGATCAGGATGGCGTTTCGCGGCCGCCGCGTCTTGGCGTCGGTGGCCACGACACCCAGGCTGTGCGAGTTGACGTTGCGGATGTTGAACGCCGGCGACTGGCCGGCGAACCGCGAGAGCAGCAGGCCGGCGTGCAACGCGGCGCCCGAAGCCACCGCCTCGTCGGGCGAGATGGACCGGTCGGGCACCATGCCGGACATCTCCTGCAGCATGTCGGACACCGCCGGCATGCGTGTGGACCCGCCGACCAGCAGCACGCGATCGATATCCTTCCACTCGAGTCCTGCCGCTTGAAGGGTCTGCCGAGTGGTAAAGGCCGTGCGATCCAGCAGGTCGCGGGTGATGTCCAGGAACAGTTCGCGCGTCACTTCCACTCGCACCGCGTGCCCTTGGTAATCGCAGGCGATGCTGGCCCGCTGCCGAGCTGACAGGGTCCGCTTGGCATCCTCGCACTCCCGCCACAAGCGGCCTTGCGTGTTGGGATCTTCGCGCGGATCCAGGCCGAACTGCCGGATGAACTCCTCGCACACATAATCGACCAGCCGCTGGTCCCAGTCGCGACCGCCCAGTTGCACGTCGCCGTCGGTGGCCAGAGCTCGGAACTCGTGGCCGCCGACTTCCATCACGGTCACGTCGAAGGTGCCGCCGCCCAGGTCGTAGACCAGGATCCTCCGCCGCTCGCCGCCGTCGCTGTCGGGCGAGAGGAACCCTTGCTGGAAACCGAACGCGACGGCGGCCGCCGTCGGCTCGTTGATAATGTCCATCACATCGAAACCGGCGATGTAGCCGGCGTCCTGCGTGGCCTTCCGCCGCACCTCGTCGAAGTACGCCGGGACCGTGATCACGACCTTCTCGAACGGCCCGATCTGTTGCTGAGCGTCCCGGCGAAGCTTGTTCAGAACCCAGGCCTGCAACGCTTCGGGCGGATACTGATGGCCTCCCAGAACCTTGTGGTAGACGCGCAGACCCAGTTCCCGCTTGGCGCATTCCGCCACGTGAACCATCTCCGTGGCCATCGCCTTGACCGCTTCCTTGCCCACCACCACGCTGGTGTCCTCGAACAGCAGCACGCTGGGCGTCAGCTTATCGCCCTCGGCGTTGGCCAGCGTCTGCGGCCGTCCCAGGTCATCCAGGTAGGCGATCACCGAAAAGGTGGTTCCCAGGTCCACACCCACGGCACGCTGCGAGGTCTTAGTCATCGAGGGCAGGTTCTCTTCACGGTCCACGAAGCGGCCAGGTTCACGATTCCGGTTGTCGGCGCGTAACGACGGGCCGAACAACCCGGCCAGACATTCTACTTTATCAACCCGCTGGCGTCCCTGGCAGGGGTTGTGGCGAGCGGGCAAAGCTCAGCGACTGGCGAAGCCGTGGCAGACGAAAAAAAGTTCGTCATGCCGCCGCTTGTCGCAGGTCGATGCAGCAGACAGACAAGAAGGACTCGCGCGATCGCTTCACGGAGGAACGACCCCACTCGTACTCCGGAAAGCATTCCATGCACGTTGACCTGCTGCACGCGACCATCGGCCTGTTGTTCCTGGCCGTCTGGGCCATGATCGGCCACTTCTGCGTCTTGCACCGCAAGCCGCGGCCCCTCGGTTCGCCCTCTCACGCCCCGCTCCGCGATCCGGTTGCTTAGTTGGGCCGCCGGCTTGACAGCCAGACGCCGGCACCAGCCACAATCTGCCCTCGCGCACGCTTTCCGAGCGCCAACCTCACCTCGGATTGGGTGGCTGGAGCAAACCATGTGCGATAGAATAGCGGGCATGTGGAAACAGCCTGAGTGAGGGGGTTATGGACGAGAATCACATCTTGCATCTCCACGTTTACAAGACGATCCGATGCCTTCAGGGAGTGTTGGTGCCGGACGAACTGAACAAGATCCGTGCCGCCGTCCGAGTGAACGTTCGCAAGCTGATGCTGCTTGGACAGAGTCACCTGCGCTTTGCGGCGCAGGCTACGGGACGAGAGTCGTGGCGGCAAAGAGTCTCACGCTCCTACTACTGTTGTTACAGCGTGAGTCGCGCTGTTCGACTTGCGACAGAAGGTTACTATACAGCAGAGGTGGGAGATCACAAAAGGGTCGGTGAGTTGCCAAAAGACTTCCCATCCAGAGAACTCTGGGAGGACTTGCTGACCAAGTTTCGAGCTGACCGAAATCTTTCCGACTACGACCACACTGTTTCAGAGGCGGCTCTGGAGTTGCCAAGCTTGCGGTACTTGAAGCGCGCAAGGCACTTTGTGAGGGTCAGCCGTCGTTATCTGAAGGGAAAGGCACTACTATGAGGACAAGAGTTTCGCCAGCCGAGGAATTCGTGGAGCGATTTGCCGCGTCGTGTGGCATCCGTACCCCTGCATATGAGCTTGTGGATAAGGCTGGTGAATCGTATCTTGCGATACACGTCGGCAAAATTACTGAATTTTATGCGCAGAAGCTGTCCGAGCTTCGCTCGACGCTCGGTTTGGACAACGAGTTTTCCACCCGCGTTTTTCTCAAACAGTCTCGTCCTGTCTCGTGGCTGCAATCGTCGGAGACGCAGATTCTGCAACGACTACTGGCCGAATCGCTCACGGTAGGACGGTCATCCCTGAAGTCGCCATTCTTTAGGAGGTCAGCGTTCGTCGTAGGTGGCGAGGAACAGCGGGTCTACAGCGAAACGAATCACGTTATCTTCGGCCGACGCGGCGCGGGTAAGTCCAGTCTGGTGCTATTTGCTTGTAATCGGGCTCAGAGAGATGGCACCCCCTATGCCTGGCTGACTCTGCAGCAGTACCGCGGCAGACACGACCTGCTGGTGATACCGCAAGTCTTGTACGAGCTTGTTGACGCGATTGAGAACGCCGACAACAGCCAGACGGAACGTGTCCAACGACTGCGTCGCCTTGCTCATCAGTTGGAGAATAAAGGGGCTGACCTGACAAAACAAGACATCGACATGCAGCTCCCCGTGTTCGCCCGTGACTTCCTGTTCATCACGCGGCAGGGACGCGCGTTTTTTATTTTTGTGGACGATCTGCATCTGCTCCACCCGGACTTGCAGCCTTACTTCTTGTCCGCGCTCTACTCGTTTTGTCGTGGGAATAACGTCTTCCTGAAGATTACGGCGATTGAGAATCTCACTCGTTTGTTCGACGAGCGGGCTCAAGAGGGGCTCCAGACTCCGGGTGACGCGCAGGTGATTCGCCTGGATTATAATCTTGTCAACCCAGGGGCTGCCTTCGAGCATATCCGAAACCTATTGGATAGCTATGTTCAGTTCGTCGGCATACCTAGCCTGAGTAGCCTTTGCGGTAATGGCGTGATTGAGAGGCTGGCGTGGGTATCAGCGGGTGTCCCTCGCGACGCACTCTACATTTTCAACAATGCAATCAAGAAGGCCATAGCCGCGGACCGCAAGTCGCTGGCAGTCATGGACATCAACATGTCAGCCGCGGATTCGCTGACGGAAAAGGAGGCTAACGCTTCTGACGACGTTGCAGAGAATGCCGGCGAAGTTCTGGCTATTGTGAACGATATTAAGCAGTTTTGTTTGAAGGAAATTCGTTGCAATGCCTTCTTGGTGCATATCGACCCATCGGACGAACGGTACAGGCTGTTGAAGAGAGTCAGTGACCTTCGCTTCATTCACGTCCTTCATCCGGGGATCACGCCTGAAAAGGCTGGCGAGAAATACGAAGCGTTGATGCTGGACTATGCGTTTTATACTGGGTTCCGCAAAGCGCCGAGTGTCAAGGAGTTCCTGGCCCAACCGCAACAGCCGCTGGCGAAGGAATTGCGCAAGCTTAAGCGGTACAAGTACGAGGAGCGGCTATTGCCCCACTCGTCGGTGCAGGCTGTCACGTAGTAACCGCAGGGCAAACTTTCCTATCGCGCGGCATGGAACCCATGGCGATCCACGAGATCACAATTCGTGCTTACCAGGACCGCGACCTGCCGACGTTGCGGGAGCTGACGGTCGAGGCGTTTGAGAACGTGTCGATCGACCGCAACATCGAGCGGCAGTTCGGCGTGATCCAGGGACACGACTGGCGCTGGCGCAAGGCGCGGCACGTGGACCATGACGTGGCCCGCGACCCGCGCGGGACGTTCGTCGCCGAGGCCAGCGGCGAAGTCGTCGGGTACATCTCGACCTGGATCGACCAGCCGGCCGGGATTGGCAACATTCCCAACCTGGCCGTGCGGGCCGACATGCGGGGAGCCGGGATCGGCAGGCAGTTAATCGAGCACGCGCTGGACCATTTCCGCCGCCACGGCATCCGCCACGCGAGAATCGAGACGCTGGAGCAGAACCCGGTCGGACAGCGGCTCTACCCGGCCTGCGGCTTCCGCGAGGTGGCACGCCAGATTCACTACTGCATCGACCTGGACGAGGCCGATCGGCCCGGCCCCGGCGAGCGGGGGCCAGGCGAGCGGGGGCCAGGCGAGCGGGAGACGTGAGTCCCCTGTTTCTGTGACCTGACGAACAGGGAAAACCAACGTAACGCGAAAGGAAACAGCGGGCTGACGCCCGCCGCTCGCCATTTTCGGCGCGAAGAGAAACAGCGGGCTGACGCCCGCCGCGCGGCTGGCTCTCAGTCTTCCGCCTTGCTGCCGTCGTCGCACATCTTGACAATCCGCGGGTCGAAGCGGGCGATGATCGCCACCAGGTCCTTCTGGTCTTCCATCACCTGCTGGATGTCCTTGTACGCTCCGGGCACTTCGTCCGCTCCGGCCGAAAGCACCCGCACGCCCCGCTTCTCCAGGTCCTTCTGCACGGCTCGCCAGGTGTATTTCTCCTTGGCCTTGGTGCGCGACATCCGCCGGCCAGCGCCGTGCGAGGCCGAATGCAGGCTGGCGTCGTTGCCCTGGCCGCGGACCACGTAGGCCGGAGTGGCCATCGAACCGGGGATCACGCCCAGCACGCCCGCGCCGGCCGGCGTGGCGCCCTTGCGATGCACCACCACCTCGCGGCCGCCGTGCGTCTCGTTCCAGGCGAAATTGTGATGGTTCTCCACGACCGCGACGATGCGCGCTCCGAGCAGCTTGGACACCAGGCGGTGGATCACGTCGTGATTGGCCGCCGCGTAGTCGCCCATCAGGTTCATCGCGGCCCAGTATTCGCCGCCCGCCTGGCTGTCGAGCGACAGCCAGGCCAGGTACGCCAGGTCCTCGTACCTCTTGGGTAGTTGCGAACGGGCAATGGCGCTGTAGGTCGAGCAGACGGCGGCCCCTGTGCCGCGGCTGCCGCTGTGGCTCAGCAAAGCCACGTAGTCGCCGGCGTCGAGCCCCAGTTGCTCGTCGCGCTCCGCCAGGCTCAACCGACCGAACTCCACAAAGTGGTTTCCCGATCCCGAAGAGCCGAGCTGTGACCAGGCCACGTCCTTCTTCTCGCGCGTGATCCGAGTCACACTCCAGTCCTGATCCATCACCGGATGGTCCTGCGGCCGCTCGTGCTGCGAACCGATGCCGAACCGCGTGCCGCCCTCCAACGCCCGCTCGTACTGGGCCGGCCTGGTGTCCAGCGTTTCCACCGGCAAGTCCAGCACCGACAGCTTCATCCGGCAGGCGATGTCCACTCCCACGGCGTACGGCACGACGGCATTGTCCAGGGCCAGCACACCGCCAATCGGCAGGCCGTAGCCCACGTGAGCATCGGGCATCAAGGCGGCGCCGACCGCCATCGGCAGCCCGCACGCCAGCCGCATCTGGCAGCGCGTCGCGTGGTCGATCTCGCTGCCCCAGGCGGCATAGTCGATCGGCTCCGGGCGGACAAACTCGCGGTCCTCGATCAGTTGGCTGGCGAAGTCGCCAAAAATCTCGTCGGCCGTGAACTCTTCCGGAGCGGCCAGCACCGCTTGCAGCTCCTGCTTGACCTGCTTGCCGCGACTGCGGCCCGTTTCCGCCGCTCGGCGAACAGCCGTCACGGCCGCCGCCATGCAGTCCTGCGGCACTCCCAGCTTCAACAGTTGCCTGCCGTTCATCCCGGTCCCTTCAGATTTGCCAATTTCGCCCGTCCTGCAAGTGAAGGACAAGGATCTTCGGGCGAGGTTCAGCCGCCAAAAACCCGAAGGCCAGCGGCAGCAATTCGCTGGCCATCGGGGCGTCTCCCGCGGCGACCCGCGAAACAAGCGAGGCCCCCTGCCGCGCCGGATGGTAAAGCTCCAACTGCCACGGATCGCGATCGACCACCAGCAGTTCGCGGACGCCGAGTCGCGAATAGAACGGCAGCTTATCGCGGGACAAGTCGCCCCTACTGACCACTTCGACCAGCAAGTCAACCGCTCCCGACCAGTGGGTTCCGCAATCCACGGCGTGTCCATCCGCCAGCCGCAGCGCGATGTCCGGAACACGATAGTTCTGGTGCCAGTCGTCGCCTTGGCGGTCGCTCAGGTTCACACCGGGCAGCACGATTCCGGGTCCTGCCCAGCCGAGTGTCTCCTGCAAGACGAAGCACAACCGGCTGACGATCTCTTGATGTTCCGTGTTCGGCATCGGCGCCGTAATGCAAACCGCCTCCCAGACTTCGTCGTAGCGATCGGAGCCTGCCTGGCGCCGCTGAGCGTGCAAACGACGTTCGAGTTCCTGGTCGTGGATCATCGTGACATGCAGTCTATCAGCCGCGACGCGCGCCAGCGAGTCGTGGCTCGACCCGGTGAGCCCGTGTGTTCTGCGCGGTTCTACGTTCCAAACGATCGGCGGGCTGCTAAACTGGCGTCTGTTGCAACCTGTCAATTCTGACGGCGCAATGATTGTTGCGGAGTTTTCCCGGCATGTCACTCGACCCGCGCAAGCTGCGACACGTGCACACGCACGAGCATCCCGGTACGCTGTACGCCCTGGCTCGCGACTCGGCCAGCGGCCTGGTGTTCGCGGCCGGCAACGATCGGGCCGTCTACTCGCTCGACCCGGCGGCCGACGAGCCGGCTTTGGAGCGGCGGTGGCACTGCCACGAAAACTACATTTCGTGCCTGGACATCTGCGGCCCGGCGCTGGTCTCCGGCAGCTACGACCGCCGCCTCGTCTGGTCCCGGCTGGATACGGGCGAACAACTGGCCGCCGTGGACGCTCACGCCGGCTGGGTCCGCGACCTGGCGGCCTTTCCCGACCGGGAACTGGTAGCCAGCGTGGGTGACGACATGCTGGTCAAGATCTGGGACGGCGCCGGGAAACTCGTGCGCACACTGGACGGGCACGAGAAGCGGACGCCGCAAGGTTACGCGACCGCACTGTATGCCGTGGCGGTCAGCCCCGACGGCCGGCGGCTGGCCAGCGCCGACCGCCTGGGCGACGTGCGCGTCTGGGACGCCGACAACGGCCGACTGCTGCACGGCTTCTCCGCTCCCACGTTCTATACCTACGATGCCGAGAAACGCGTGCGATCGATCGGAGGCATCCGAGGCCTGCGCTTCTCGCCAGCCGGAGACCGGTTGGCGCTCAGTGGCATCGGCCAGGTGAGCAACGTCGACGGGTTTGTCGGACCGTGTCGAGTGGAACTCTGGGACTGGCAAGGGGGCTGGCGCGTGTTCGAGGGCCAGCATAACCATCAGGCCGTGTTGAACGATGTGCAGTTCGCGCCGGGTGGCGAGTGGCTGCTGGCCGGCGGCGGCGGTGACGGCGGCGGCATCCTGGCGGCCTGGGACCTGGCACAAGCGGCGCCGCTGCACACGGTCAAACCGAAGGGCCATTTGCATCGCGTGCGGCTGGACGCCAGCGGCGGCCGATTGTTCGCGGCGGGTTACGCCGGACTGCAGGTCTGGAGCTTCGACGGCGAGGGTAATTGAAGAAACCGTTCCGCGAGGACCAGCGTTTGGCCGTCGAAGAGACCTGGCCCGGCGGCCCGCGTGAATGTCCCGTGAATCCGCGCGGGTTCCGGTGAATCTTCCGTGAATATTCGCGGCGGCAGCTTCCCTGGGGGACGCAACCTGCGCACCCTGGCTTCTCAACTCGCCGGACTTCGTGACAATCATTTACCAGCGCCGGGCACGAGCCGGGCGCTACGAGGCGGATCATGTACGCGGTCGTCGCTCGCCGGCGGCCGCCAGCAAGGACACGCTGTACAGGAGAATCGAGCTTGATCGACCCGCATCCGCAAACCGCCAAGCTGTTTGTGCTCGACACCAACGTCATTCTGCACGATGCGTCTTGCTTGAGGAACTTCGAAGAGAACAATGTCGCGGTGCCGATCACCGTGCTGGAGGAACTGGATCAATTCAAGAAAGGCAACGGCGACATCAACCTGCAGGCCCGCGAGTTCCTCCGGCAACTGGATCACCTGACTGGCGATCTGCTCTCGCCCGAAGGCGCGTCGCTGGGACCGAGCCTGGGATCGATCCGCGTGGTGCTCTGCCAGCCACTTGACCGCCGGCTCAGCGACACCCTGCTCCGCGACACGCCCGACCATCGCATCTTGAACACGGCTTTGCACCTGCGCGACCAGCAGCCGGCGACGCGCGTGATCCTGGTCAGCAAGGATACCAACCTGCGGATGAAGGCCAAGGCGTTCGGCCTGCCGGCCCAGGACTATCACAGCGACAAGGTCGAGAGTTTCGACAAGCTGTATACTGGCAAGCGGATCATTGAGAACATTGACAGCGAGCAGATCAGCCAATTCTACGCCAACGGCGGCGTCGTGCCGGCGGCACTGGTGCCGGAAGTCGAGCAAGCGATCGCCAACGAATACTTTGTGCTCCGCAATGGTTCCAAATCGGTCCTGGCCACGTATCAAGCAGGCGACCGGTCGCTGGCCCGCGTCGACAAGACGACAATCTACGGGATCAGCCCGCGGAACGCCGAACAGTCGTTCGCCATCAAGGCCTTGATGAACGACGACATCACCCTGGTCACGCTGGCCGGCAAGGCGGGCACTGGCAAGACGCTGCTGGCCCTGGCGTCGGCGCTGGAATGCCGAGCCCGCTACCGCCAGATCCTGCTGGCCCGGCCCGTCGTGCCGCTCAGCAACCGCGACCTGGGCTACCTGCCCGGAGACGTCTCGGCCAAGCTCGATCCGTACATGCAGCCGCTGTACGACAACCTGAATGTGATCCGCCACCAGTTTGACGAAAGCGACCCGTCCGCGCAACGCATCCAGAAGATGCTGGAGCTGGAGAAACTGGTGATCTCGCCCTTGGCTTACATCCGTGGCCGCAGCCTGCAACGGATCTTCTTTATCGTCGACGAGGCCCAGAACCTGACTCCGCATGAAGTCAAGACGATCATCACGCGGGCCGGCGCGGGGACCAAGATCGTATTCACGGGCGATATCCACCAGATCGACCACCCGTACCTGGATGCGCTGTCCAATGGGCTCAGCTACCTGATCAGCCGCATGGTGGGCCAGTCGCTGTACGCCCACATCACGCTGGAAAGGGGCGAGCGGTCGCGGCTGGCCGATCTGGCCAGCGATCTGCTGTAGCTTGCCGACCCGCGTGCCGGTCGGACACAATGGGGCCATGGTTGCCAGCCCTTCCCGCCCGGACGACTTCGATAGTCGCCTTTCGCTCCGCGAAAGTAGCGCGGAAGCTCCCAGCCCGCTGACGCCTAGAGTCCTCGCAATGCGCCCGCTACTTTCGCGGAGCGAAAGGCGACTATGGCGGAGCGATAGGCGACAATGGCGGAGCGAAAGGCGACGATGGCAGGGCAGACCAATCCGGCTGGCGTGGCTGCTGATCGCCGTCGGCTGGTGGCTGATGCCGTTCGAACCGGCCGTGGTACGGCACGTAGCCGGGGCCGAACCGCGGGAGGCGGACCAGCGTCCAGTGGACTTTGCCGGCGACGTGCTGCCGCTGCTGGAAGCCCGTTGCTTCCGCTGCCATGAGGGGCTCGATCCGCCCAGCGGCGTGCGGCTCGATGTGCGGTCCAGCTACTTGGACCCCGCTCAACCGCTGGTCGCGCTGGGCCGCGCCGCGGACAGCCGCCTGGTGCAGTTGGTCAGCGGCGCCGACGCCGATTCGCGGATGCCTCCCGAAGGCCCGCTGTTGGCGGAAAGCGAAGTCCGCTTGCTGCGGAACTGGATTGACCAGGGCCTGGCGTGGGATGCTTCGCGGTTGCCGGACGCTCTGGACGCGACCCGGCACTGGGCGTTTCAACCGCTGCGGCGGCCAGCTCGGCCCGAAACGGCCCGCTTGCCGCTGGACACGCGTTCCTGGACGGAGAATCCGCTGGACGAATTCGTCGCCGAGCGGATGGCGGCGCAAGGCCTGCGGCCGGCCGACGAAGCGCCGCGACGGGTACTCGCCCAACGCCTCGCGCTCGACCTACTCGGCTTGCCGCTCGAACCCGACCAACTGGCCCGCTTCGAACTGGACAACCGGCCGGGGGCCTACGAGCGGCTGGTAGACCGCCTGTTCGCGTCGCCGCATTACGGCGAGCGATGGGGCCGCCACTGGCTGGACCTGGCGCGGTGGGCCGAGTCGGAGGGATATGAGAGCAATCACGAACGGCCGTACGCCTGGCGGTACCGGGACTATGTGGTCGCCAGTTTCAACCGGGCTCAGCCTTTCGACCAGTTCCTGACCGAGCAGTTGGCTGGCGACGAGTTGCAGCCGTATCGGGACGAACACCTGATTGCGACTGGCTTTCTGGCCGCCGCTCGGTTGAGCAGCAACGAGGAGGACAAGTGGCTGCAGCGCAACGCCGTGCTGGTCGACATCGTCAACGCCACCGGCAGCGTGTTCCTCGGATTGACGGTTGGTTGTGCCCAGTGCCACGACCACAAATTCGATCCGCTCACCGCCGCCGACTACTACCGGCTGCAAGCGTACTTCCTGCCGGGACAACCGGTGAACCTGGCCTTGCAGGGCGAAATGGCGCGGGCGCAAACGGCGGCGCCTCCGGCCGACTATGAACCGGCGGTGGCGTTGCGGCAGGCGATTTTCGCGGCCGCGCGGCAGCGCCGCGACGCCGAAGTCCGGGCCGGGTTGTCGGCCGCCGAACGGCAGGCGTTGGACACGCCCCGCCGCCAGCGGACGGTCGAACAGGAACTGCTCGCTCGCCAGGCGGACTTGCTGTTTCAGGCCACGCCGGCCGGCATCGAAAAGTACATTCCGGCGGCCGATCGCAAGCTGTACGACGAGTTGGCGCGGAAGATCGCCGAACTGGAGCGGCAGTCGCCGCCCGCGGCGCAGGCGTTCGCGTTCTATTCGCCCGTCACCAGCCCGCACCGGCTGCGCGTCTTGCCGATGCAGGGGTTCTATCCGTTGCCGTTTGATCCGCGGGAGCTGGCCGATCTGCAGCCCTACGTGCAGATCCGGGGCAACGTGCACCAGTTGGGTCCCGTGGTACGGGCCGGTGTGCCGGACGTGTTCGACGACTTGATGCCTGGGCACTCGGCCGGTTCCACGCCACAGGCCGCGACCGGGGAGGCAGCCGCCAGCCACGGCTCGCGGCTGGAGCTGGCCCGCTGGTTGTGCGAACCGCGCCATCCGCTGACCGCTCGCGTGTGGGTCAATCGCTTGTGGCAATACCATTTCGGACGCGGGATCGTGGCCACGCCCGGCGACTTCGGCTTGCGCGGCGAGCGGCCCACGCATCCGGAGCTGCTGGATTGGCTGGCGGCCGAACTGCTGTCGAGCGGCTGGGACACGCGACATGTGCAACGGCGGATTGTCACGTCGGCCACCTATCGCCAATCGTCGCGGGCCGCGGACCCGGAGTTTGTCGAACGCGATCCGGACAATCTCTGGCTGAGCCGCTGGCGCCCTCGGCGGTTGGAAGCCGAAGCGGTGCGCGATCGGATGCTGGCGGTCAGCGGCATGCTGGACCGGCGCGTCGGCGGAGCCAGCGTGCCACCGGATCAATTCGCCGCCAGCGGTCGGCGCAGCCTGTACCTGTTTCAGAAACGCGGGCTGGCGCCGCCGATCCAGGCTCTGCTCGACGGACCAAACGAGATTTCGGAAAGTTGCCAGCAGCGCCAGGTCTCGACGACCTCCCTGCAATCGTTGTACTTGCTCAACAGCGAGCAGTCGTGGATGCTGGCCGAAAGGCTGGCCGAGACGGTCGAGCGACAGGTCGACCAGAACCGGCGGTCCGAGGGCACGAGCGGGCGGCAGCGCGGCGATGAATCCTCGGCGTCCCGTGGGCCGTTCGTTGAGTTGGTCTTTCTGCAAGCGCTCGGCCGCTTGCCGACGGAACAGGAACTGCGGGCCGCGGATCGCTTCTTTGCCGAATTTCCGGCGGCGGACGATCATCGCGGCGCGAGGGTCCATTTCTGCCAAGCCGTGTTGAATCTGAACGAATTCGCCTATCTGGAGTAGAGCGGGAGGCCGGCATGGCGTCGCGTCGCGAGTTGTTGCAGTGTGCCGGTTGGGGCCTGGGCAGCCTGGCTCTGACCTGGCTGCTGCGACAGGATGGCGTGCTGGCGGAATCGCCGGCGGCTGGCGAATTGCCCAGCGACTTGACGCGGCTGCCGGATGCCGCTGGTCCTCCGGGCGGGCGCGCCCGGCACGTGATCCTGCTGTTCATGGGGGGCGGACCAAGCCACGTCGACACGTTTGACCCGAAGCCGCTGCTGTCCGAATTGCACGGCGGCGAAGTGCCGGCGTCGATCGCCCGGGACGTGCCCCGCATCGCCCGCTCGCCGCTCACGAACCTGCTGGCCAGTCCCTGGAAATTCTCTCGCCGCGGCCAGTGCGGCCTGGAAGTGTCGGAGCTGTTTCCGCATGTCGCTCGCCTGGCGGACGACCTGTGTCTGATCCGCAGTTGCCGCCATGATACGCCCATTCACGCGCCGGCCGAATTCGTAGCGCTGACGGGTACGCAGGTGGGCAACCGTCCGAGTCTCGGGGCCTGGCTGACCTACGGGCTGGGATCGGACAACGACAACCTGCCGGCTTTCGTTGTCTGCCGCGCTCACAGCGAAACGCTGCGCCCGCCAACCATCGGCACGGGCTTTCTGCCCGCTCGATACCAGGGAACCTTGGTCGATGCCGAGCGGGGCATTCCGCACTTGCAACTGCCCGCGGCCACCTCGTCCGCCGGCCGGCGCGCTCAATTGGCCTTGCTTGACGAACTGAACCAGCAGCACCTGCAGCGGCACGCCGGGCACGCCGAACTGGAGGCGCGGATTCGCGCTTACGAATTGAGCTTCCGCATGCAGCAGGCGGCACCCGAAGCGTTCGATCTGGCGGCCGAAACCGCAGAGACCCGGCGGCTGTATGGCGTCGATCAGGATGCCACCCGCGAGTACGGCCAGCAATGCCTGCTCGCTCGCCGCCTGGTCGAACGCGGTGTCCGCTTCATCCTGCTCCGGTCCGGCGGCTGGGACGCGCACAACAATCTGAAGAGCAGCCACGAAAAGTCGTGCCTGGGCACCGACCAGCCGATCGCCGGGTTGCTGACCGATCTGAAACGCCGCGGTCTGCTGGATTCGACGCTGGTCGTCTGGGGCGGCGAGTTCGGGCGCACCCCGGCCGCTCAGGGCGGCGGCCAGCAGGCGGGCCGCGACCATTCGCCGTCCGGCTATTCCATGTGGCTGGCCGGAGGCGGCATTCAAGGGGGCCAGGTGGTCGGAGCGACCGATCCGGTCGGCTATGCCGCCATCCAGCGGCCGGTGCATCCCAATGACCTGCACGCCACCATCCTGCACGCCCTGGGAATCGACCAGCACCGGCTGTTCTACCGCCACCAGAACCGCAAGGAACTGGTCACCGTCAATGGCGGCCAGGTCCTGCGGGAGCTGTTCTGAAGCACGGAGCGGAGACGGGCCCTCCGCGGCGGGGCCCTCCCCGGCGGGTGCTGCCGCCAACCTGTCAATCTGTAGCGATTACAACGATTCCTTTGAGTTTACCGGCCAGGCTGCCGATATGGATTCTGCCGCAGGACGGGGCTCGTTCCCGTCCCGGACAACTGGCAGGCCGGAGGCCCGTCACCACGGACCGGGTACCAGGCCGGTTCCGCCAGCTCGCAACACGCAGGAAAGGACGCCCACCATGATTCGCGGTCTCGCCTGGATCGGACTGCTGTGCACTCTGGGCTGGTTGAGCGGTTGTTGTTGCGTTGGCACACCGACCTGTGGAGGGCCGGGTCTGAGCGGATGCGGTTCTTGCGGCGAAGTGGCCTGCACGACCTGCCCGCCGCCGGCGGCCTGCCCGTGCAATTGCGGGAGGTGCGACGAAGTTCCCGGCATGCCCCACGCCAGTTGCCTGCTGCAACCGGCTCGCGAGATTGGCCACGGCATTCATCGGTCGCTGACTTGCGGTGGCGGCTGCGGCGAGATCTACTGGGACGAGTGGATCAGCGACCCGCCGGACGCCTGTGACCCGTGTGACTGCGACGGGCATTGGAACGGGCACCGGGGCGTGCGGATGGGGCTGTTCGAACGGCTGAACTTCCTCTGGAACGGCTATCGCTACTACGGCGACTGCGAGACACCGTGCCAAGGTTGCAACACGGGCTGCGGCGGCTGCGCCAGTTGTGGCGGCCACCCGGAAATAGCGCACGGGGAAGTGTTCGAAGGCAGCGGAGTATTCGAAAGCATGCCGATCGAGGCCGCGCCGCGGGTTGCTCCCCGAACCAGGTCCGCTCCCACGCCGGCCGCTCCGCCCGGCCAGAGTGCCCTGCATCGATAGTCGCCTTTCGCTCCGCGAAAGTAGCGGGCATAGTCGCCTTTCGCTCCGCGAAAGTAGCGGGCATAGTCGCCTTTCGCTCCGCGAAAGTAGCGGGCATAGTCGCCTTTCGCTCCGCGAAAGTAGCGGGCGTAGTCGCCTTTCGCTCCGCGAAAGTAGCCAGTAGCCAGGTCCTGTTCTGGTACGATGGAGCCGTCCGTTCCGTCACTCCTTCAGGACCGATCATGGCGATTTCCGGCATCGAAGCGCTGTTGCACTTGCTGTCCGAGTTCGGCGTGCGGCACATCTTCGGCAATCCGGGAACGACCGAGTTGCCGCTCAACGACGCGCTGGCGCGCGACTTCCGCATCCAGTACATCCTGGGGCTGCAGGAAGTGCCGGTGATGGCGATGGCGGACGGCTATGCCATGGCGTCCGGTGGGCTGGGCGTGGTCAACCTGCACGCCTGTTGCGGCCTGGGCAATGCCATGGGCCAGTTGTACAACGCCTTCCGCGAAGGAACTCCGCTGCTGGTGACGGCGGGTCAGCAGGATCGCCGGCTGCGGTTCGAGGAGCCGATTCTGGGCGGCGACATGGTCGCAGTCACTCGGCCCTGGACCAAGTGGTCGGCCGAGGTGGAGCGGATCGAGGATCTGCCGCGGGCGATCCGCCGAGCGGTGCAGACGGCGTTGACGCCGCCCACGGGTCCGGTGTTTCTGTCGCTGCCGCTGGACCTGCAGATGGAACGTTGCCCGTCGCTCGACCTGACTCCCATCCGCTTGCCCGATCATCGAGTGCGACCGCCGGCGGCGGCACTGGAACAGGCGGCCGACGTGTTGGCGGGCGCCGAGAATCCGGCGATCCTGGCGGGCAGCCGAGTGACGGAGCGGGGCGCGGTCGACGCGCTGGTGGCGCTGGCGGAACGATTGGGCGCGGCGGTCTACGGCGAGTCGGGTGCGCACCACGGCCGCCTGGCGTTTCCCAGCGATCACCCGCTCTACTGCCAGGGCCTGCCGCTCTGGTCGCCCGAAGTCCGCGAGCGGCTGTGGCCGCACGACGTGCTGCTGGTGGCCGGCATGGACCTGCTGCGGCAGTATGTGTACCACGAACCCGCGCGAGCGATCCCCGAACATGTGCGGCTGGTGCACCTGGACGAAAGCCCCTGGCAACTGGGCAAGAACTATCCGCTGGAAGTCGGCGTGCTGGGGGACACGGCGGTGAGTCTCGCGGAACTGGAGCGGGCACTGGCCCGCCGGATGAACGACTCGGCCAGAGCGAGCGCGGCCGAGCGGCTCACGGCGCGAGCCGCACAGCGGGCCGACCAGCAGGCCCGGCTGCGCGAGGAGATTGCCAGGCAGCGCGATCAGCGGCCTCTGACACCGCTGGCGGCGATGGCCGCCGTGGCCGACGTCTTGCCGCCCGATGCGGCGGTGATCGAAGAAGCAGTGACCACCACCAACCAGACGCTCGAACGGCTCGGCGCGCTGCGCAACACCAGCGGCTACTTCGGACAGCGCGGTTGGACGCTCGGCTGGGGACTGGGCTGTGCCGTGGGAGTGAAACTGGCCTGGCCGGACCGTCCCGTCCTGGCCCTGCTGGGAGATGGCGCCGCGATGTACGGGATTCAAGGCCTATGGACCGCCGCGCACCACCGCGTGCCCGTGACCCTGGTGGTCTTCAACAACGCCCAGTACCAGATCCTCAAGATCGGCGCTCAGGGCCTGCATCTGCCGCAAGCCGCGGCGGGCCAATTCGCCGGGCTGGATTTGACCGGACCGGAAATCGATTTCGTGCAACTCGCCCGGTCGATGGGTGTGGAGGCCGAGCGGCTCTCGGACACCGACCAGCTCTCCGGCCGCCTGGCCCGCTCGCTGCATCGGGACGCGCCCGTGTTGTACGATGTGCCGATCGCGCGAGGGATCCCGGAGCGGCTGCAATACGGCTAAGCCGGATTCGCCAGCGACTTTCCAACTGGCAACGATACGGCAAGCAGAATCCCAAACAGTGCAACCACGGTTAGAAGTTCGTTCCTGAGGAGTCCACGTTTCCTCGAAGTGGTTGTATCCCGATCACGTTCAGAATAGCGCGGCCGGAAGTTGACGTTGCCGAGAGAAGCGAGCCAACCGGCCTATTCCGGCTCGCGTTCATCCGTTTTTTCTGTGGCTTGTGCCGCGCTAACGCCCAGCAGAGGAGCGCAGACGAATCGGTCTATGTAAATTGGAGCAATCTCCATGACATCGTCCGACGCTTCCAGCAGGTTCAGGCCGGAAATCAGTTCGATTCGCCGTGTTTTCAGCTCTCCGTGTGCACCGTGTTGCTGTTCGGCGATTACCGCGTCACTGGAGTGCAACTCAAGACTTGGGGCGATGACGTCCCACCATTCCCGGGTCCATCGTTGACGTGCTGTAAGGGCCGGGCGGGGAAACCCGCCCGGCTACGCGATTCGTCGACAATTTCGTTGCGAGTCGGCTACGCTGGCATTTGGCATCAGAAGTCCTTTGCGGTGTACGGATTCGGCTCCCTGAGCAATTCAAGGAATTCAGATTTACCGATTCCCCCTGCTCGCCAGCGCAAAGGATTTCCCTGTGGATCGGTGATAATGGTGACTGGTGCGCCGCCGACGTTGTAACGAGATAGCACCGCAGCATTATCTGTGTTATCGACGTCAATTGCCACAGGAATGAATTGGGCGTTGACCATTGATTTCACCTCTTCGTCAGCCCACACTACGCGTTTCATCACTCGGCAGGGAACACACCACGTGCCGGTAAAGTAGAGGATAATCGGTTTGCCAGCGTCGACTGCTTGTTGCTGAGCCGAAGTGTAGCTGTCGGCCCAATCGATGCTATTGGAAGGGACGTAGAAGCTGTACCAGGCGGACGCCAGCGAGACAACGAGAAATGTCAGCCAAAAGCATCGCCAGAAATGAAAGCGTTTCCTTCGGTCCGGCAGTGGTTCGGAGCTGCCGGTCGGTGGTGTTTGAGATGCGGATTCATTCATGTGTGTGCGCTCATGTTCCGTGGGTGACGAACGAATTGCGATCTATCCGGCGGCAGGATGCGGACGGATAGATCGGCGTTGAACTTTGTCGCCCGCCCACCGGCCCCGCGCCACGGACTATGCGAATTCTATCCGCCGGGGACTGGTGGTCGCAAGGGATTTTGGGGCCGGTACCAGATGGGAGCGATCAGTGAATACAGGATGTCGCGCACACTTCGCCGAGTTTCCATCAGCACCAGTTGCAATCTGCCGCCGCAGGATGGACAGCGGCACGGGTCTTCCTCAGGCGATTCCCAGTTCCGC
>JAGFJK010000054.1 GCA_024102795.1 Pirellulaceae bacterium | reverse complement strand
TGGCTCCGCCCGCGGCATCTGGCGGCGAGCCGCCGGCCGGGGCGCTACGCTTCCGCTCCAGAGCTTCCTTCTCGGCCTGCGCCCGTTCCTTCCAGTCATCGTCCACGATGATGCGGGGGGCGTCCGGTTTGTCTGAGCTCATCGGTTTTCGCCTGGGCGATCAGGGGACTGGAGACGATCAACCTTGATGATCAACCTTGATGATCCAACGGCATCCGGTACGCGGGGACGGTCAGGTCGACTCGACGGGCTGGATGCGTTCGCCACGCGTCGAGTGCCGCTCGATCGCGGCCCCCACGAAGCCGGCGAACAGCGGGTGGGCCTTGGTCGGTTTGGACTTGAATTCCGGATGGAACTGCACGGCGACAAACCAGGGATGGTCGGGCAGCTCGATGACTTCCACCAGGGCCCGATCCGGGCTGGTGCCGGCCACCACCAGGCCATGCGCGGCGAACTGTTGCCGGAACACGTTGTTGAATTCGTAGCGGTGGCGGTGCCGTTCCTCAATCCGTTCGCGGCCGTAGCAGGCGGCGGCGCGGCTGCCCGGCTGCAACACGCACGGCTGGCTGCCGCGACGCATGGTTCCGCCCTTATCGGTGATCTTGCGCTGCTCGTCCAGCAGGCAGATCAGCGGGTAAGGCGTGTCCTTGTCGAACTCGGTCGAATGCGCGTGGGCCAGCCCCACCACGTTGCGTCCGAACTCGATCACCGCGCACTGCATCCCCAGGCAGATGCCCAGGAACGGAATGCCGCGTTGCCGGGCGAAGCGGATCGCGTCGACTTTGCCCTCGATGCCCCGTTCGCCGAAGCCGCCGGGCACCAGGATGCCGTCATAGCCGCTCAGCAACCGCATGGGCCCTTCGCGTTCGATCTCCTCGCTCTGGATCCTGGCCACCCGGAGCTGCGCCCGGTGGTGGATGCCGGCGTGGTCCAACGCCTCATAAATCGACTTGTACGCGTCGAAGTGCTCGGCGTATTTGCCCACGACCGCGATGCTCAATTCGTGTTCCGGGTTCCGCAGCCGGTGCAGCAGGTCCCGCCAGTCGCGCAGGTCGAGCGTGCCGGCGGCCAGTCCCAACCGCTTGACGATCAATTGGTCCAGGTGGTTGTCCACCAGGCTCAGCGGCACTTCATAAATCGAAAAGTCCTTGTCCTTCTCTTCGATCACCGCCTCCAGCGGCACGTTGCAGAACAGGGCGATCTTCTCGCGATCTTCCCGCGAGATGCTGCGTTCGGTCCGGCAGACCAGGATGTCGGGCTGGATACCGATCTGTCGCAGCAAGCCGACCGAATGCTGAGTCGGCTTGGTCTTCAGCTCGCCGGCCGCCTTCAGGTAGGGCACCAGGGTCAGGTGAATGTACAGGCAGTTTTCCTTGCCGACGTCCTGCGAAAACTGGCGGATCGCCTCCAGGAACGGCAGGCTTTCGATGTCGCCCACCGTCCCGCCGATCTCGGTGATCACCACGTCCACGTCGCCGTCGGCCAGACGGCGGATAACGCCCTTGATCTCGTTGGTGATGTGCGGGATCACCTGCACCGTCTTGCCCAGGAACTCTCCGCGGCGTTCCTTTTCGATCACCGACAGGTAAATCTGGCCCGTGGTGTAGTTGCAGTCGCGCGTCAGCGGGCTGTTCGTAAACCGTTCGTAGTGCCCCAGGTCCAGGTCGGTTTCGCTGCCGTCGTCCAGCACGTAGACCTCGCCATGCTGGTAGGGGCTCATCGTCCCCGGATCGACGTTGATGTACGGATCCAGCTTCTGCATCCGCACCCGCAGCCCGCGCTGTTCCAACAGCATGCCGATCGACGCGCTGGTCAGTCCCTTGCCCAGCGAGCTGACCACGCCGCCAGTCACGAAAATATGTTTGGCCATGGCCTGACGTAACCCTCCTGGCTGAGGCGGCGGGGGCTGGCAGATGCGGCGGGGAGAGTGGCGAACGTTTCGCCCGCTCCCGCCGCTGCATGTTATCACCTCCCGCAACGACTGACAAACGCCCGATAATCCTCCAGAGTATCAATCCCCCGAGCTGCCTGGGCGACGGTCCCGACCAGGATCGGGTAGCCGGCTTCCAGGACCCGCAACTGTTCCAGGTTTTCAACCTGTTCCAATCGGGAACGCGGCATTTCGGCCAGTTGCAGCAGGAACTCGCGGCGATAAGCGTACAGGCCCACGTGCTGGAGGAACAGCGGCGGCTCGGCCGACAGCAGCCGGTCGTCCCAGTCGCGGGCCCGCGGCACGGGGCTGCGGCTGAAATACATCGCTCGCCCAGCCCGATCGCAGACCACCTTCACACAGGCCGGATCCTCCAACAGCTCGCGGCGGCGGATCGGAGTGGCCAACGTGGACATGACGGCGTCCGGCTGGCACTCCAGCAGCTCGATGGCCAGGTCGATCGCCGCCGGCTCGATCTCCGGTTCGTCGCCCTGCACGTTGACGATGATCTCGGCGTCCGGCATGCGCCGAGCGACCTCGGCCACGCGGTCGGTTCCGCTGGCCGCGGCCGGATCGGTCATCTGCACCGCTCCGCCGAACCTCCGCACGGCGGCGGCCAGCAGCTCGTGGTCCACCGCCACGCAGGCGCCCCGCGGGCGGACGGCCCGGCACGCCGCCTCGTAGGTATGCTGAATCAGCGGCTTGCCGGTCTCGTCCAGCAGCAGCTTGCGCGGCAGGCGAGTGGATTCCAGCCGGGCCGGAATCACGAGGTAACTCCGAGTTGGCTCGCGGTCCGCGGCGTGCACGGTCAGGCCTCGTCGCCCACGTACGAATCGAACACGCGGACCCGTTCCCAATTCGCCTTGTTCTCGGCGATAAACTGCAGGTGTCGCGGGTCGGTCTGATAGCGGTCGTGCGCCTGGCGGTCGGTGAACACCACGTGCAAGCCGACTTCATAGTCCTGCTGGTTCACGGGCCGCTGCAAATCGGCGACCCGCGTGCCGACGGCAAAGTATTCGGTTCCGGCATGCCCGGTCAGATATTGCCGGCAGGCGGCCAGCATTTGTTCTACCGCCGCCGGCGACTTGTCGTGCAGCGTGAAGTAGACCATGTGGGCCAGCCGGCCCTCCGCGGGATTGTGTGAGGCCACGCGCGTCCTTTCCGCCGTGAGTCTGGATTCCGGTGGTTGCCGGTGGACGACTGTAATCCTTCCGCCGGGATCGCACAACGGGCCTGGCGCAACGCGGGAGCCGATCGGCCAGAGCCCGTGGTCCACCTGCCTTGAAGCTGGCCGCGGCACGTCGTACGATCAAGGGTTCCCTCCCGGTAATCCCCGCCCGACCGCGGGCCAGCGTCGAGCAGCGAGCGTGACCATGAGCGAAGCGACAGTGCGTGGCGTCGTCCATTTGATCGAGGAAACCAAGACCTACGGGCAGAAAGGCTTCCGCAAGCGCCTGGTGGTGCTGGAGCAGGATAACGGCCGGTTCACGAACTACATCCCGCTGGATTTCATCCAGGACGGCTGCGATACGGTGGACGAGTTGCAGGTGGGCGACAACGTGGAAGTCAGTTACCGGCTAAGCGGCCGCAAGTGGCAGCGCGACGCGAACAGCGACGTCAAGTATTTTCTCAGTGCCGAGGCGCTGCGATACAAAGTGCTGGGGTCCGGCGGCGGCGGGGGGGCGGCCGACCCGAACGAGGCGTTTGATGACGCCGCCGAGTTTCCCGACGCAGATATTCCGTTCTGAACCAGGCGGCCGCGCCGCGCCCCAGGAGCATCTTGATGAGAATTCCGGCCTTGTTGCTCGCCGTTTTCGCCCTGCTGCCAACCTCCATCACTCAGGCCGACGACTGGCCGCAGTGGATGGGCCCGCGCCGCGACAACGTGTGGCGGGAAGCGGGGATCCTCCAGCGGTTTCCGGCCTCCGGGCCTCGCGTACTCTGGCGAGCACCGGTGGCGGGCGGCTACGCCGGGCCGGCCGTGGCCGGCGGGCGCGTCTACGTGTCCGATTACGTCACGGCGGACGACGTGAGAGTCGAAAACTTCGACCGCCGGGAGTTCACCGGCAGCGAACGCGTGCTGTGCCTGGACGAGGCCAGCGGCAAGCTGCTCTGGAAGCACGAGTATCCGGTCAAGTACGCCATTTCGTATCCCGCCGGGCCGCGGTGCACGCCCAACGTCCAGGATGGCAAAGTCTACACGCTGGGGGCCGAGGGGCATCTGTTCTGCTTCCACGCCGAAACGGGCCAGGTCGTATGGTCCCACGATTTGACCCGCGAGTATCAGACGCGGGCCGCCTTGTGGGGATACGCCGCGCACCCGCTGATCGACGGCCGGCAACTGCTGTGCCTGGTCGGTGGCGAGGGGAGCCACATCGTGGCCTTCGACAAGGACACCGGCCAGGAACTCTGGCGGGCTCTGACCTCCAAGGAACAAGGCTACTCGCCCCCCACGATCATCGAGGCGGGCGGCACGCGGCAACTGATCCTGCTGCGGCCCGATGCCGTGACGGGCGTGAATCCCGCCAACGGCGAGGTCTACTGGACGGTGCCCTACGACGCCAGCAACGGATCGATCATCATGTCGCCGGTGCGTCGCGGCAACCTGCTGTACGTCGGCGGATATTCCGACAAGAACCTGCTGCTGGAACTGGCGGCCGACCGGCCGGACGCCAAGGTGGTGTGGCGCGATCTGTCCCGCAAGGCCCTTTCGCCAGTCAACGTGCAACCGTTCCTGGACGGCGACACGCTGTACGGTTTCGACCAGAGCGGCTGGCTGTACGGCGTCGAACTGGCGTCGGGCGAACGGCTGTGGCAATCCGCCGCTCCGTTCGGTCCCGACGTGCGGCGGGCGCCCGCCACGGGAACCGCCTTTATCGTCAAGCAGGGCGACCGCTACTGGATGTTCAACGAACTGGGCGAGCTGCTGATTGTCCGGCTGAGCCGCACCGGCTACGAGGAGCTGGACCGGGCCAAGGTGATCGAACCATCCAACGTGGCGTTCGGCCGCGATGTGGTCTGGTGCCCGCCGGCCTTCGCCAACCGCCGGGCGTACATCCGCAACGACCACGAGCTTATCTGCGTCGATCTGGCTCAGCCGTGACCATTCGACCTCTGGGGTCGATTTGGCGGGATGGTGAAATTAGGCTGCTTGGATCGAATGCTCGCGGGACTCGGAGCCGGGATCGCCGGTCAGTTTGGCGCATCGCGAGGGCCCAAGAGTTCCGCCAAGTGGTCAATTGAGAAGCGCCCAGTGTTTCCAAATCGACCCTGTTCGCAAATCGACCCCAGAGGTCAATAGGGCCCACACGGGCTGGAAGCCCATGCTACGATGGCGCTGTCCAACTCGTTTCCATAGGAGTGCACTCGATGATGACCAGGCACGCTGTTCGCATGGTTCTCGTGCTGGCTGCCATGCTGGGCTTGAAAGCAGGTTGGCTCCAGCCCGCGCTTGCCGGGCCCCTGCGAGCGGGCGCGGCCAAGGTGGATGTGACCAACCGGGAAGCGGGACCCGTCAACGATCCGCTGTACGTCCGGGCCCTGGTCGTCACCGATGGCCAGACGACGCTGGCGATAGTTACCGTCGACGCGGTGGCGATCGGCGAGATTGGACCGATCGGCAACGACTACCTGGGCCGGGTGCGAGCGGAACTGGAGCGGCAGCCGGGAATCCAGCCGCAGCACGTGCTGGTCAATGCCAGCCATTGCCACGGGATTGTCTGTCCAGACGTCGATCAGCGGACGATCGATGCCGTGCGTCAGGCCGCCGCGAACCTGGTTCCGGTAACGGTCGGAGCGGGCACGGGACACGAAGACCGCATCATGGAGAACCGCCGGCTGAAGTTGCAGGACGGCCGCGAGGCCGACGTGCGGCACGCCTACGCGATGCCGGCCGACGCGCAAGTGGCCGGCGTGGGGCCCGTGGACCCGGAAATCGGCGTGCTGCGGCTGGACGATCTGGAGGGTCGGACGGTGGCCGTGGTCTATAACTTCGCCTGCCATCCGATCCAGGGCGTGCCCAGCGGCGGCAACACGGCCGACATCACCGGTTTCTCGTCGCAGGTGATCGAGGACAACCTGAGTCCGGGGGCGGTGGCGCTGTTCGTGCAGGGGTGTGCCGGCGACATCAACCCGGCGGGATACAAAGAGGTGGATCAGCCGCGGGACGCCGAACCGCTGGGAAACCGCCTGGGACTGAGCACGCTACGGGCCATCCGCCGCATCGAACCGCGGCGGGACGACCGACTGCGGGTCATCAATCAGCGGCTGGAACTGCCCCGGGCCGACGTGGCCCAGCGGATCGTGGCGCTGGAAGCCGAGCGGGACCGGCTGGTGGCGTCGCTGCGGGGAACGTCGCTGAACTTGAAGACGTTTCTGCCGCTGGCAGTGAAGTACCATCTGGAAACCGACTTCCCGTCGGCCTACTCGCATCGCTACCTGCACGAGCAGGCCCAGGGCCGCGACGCCCTCGGCAAGCTGGACGCGGAAAACCGCCGCCAGATGGCCCTGTACGTACAAAACGTGCTGGCGATGGAGCAGGTGACTCGGATCCAGACCAATCTGGCATTGTTGCGCAAGCATCAAGCGCAACTTGTTGCCGGCGGGCGCCGGACGCTGGACGTGGAACTGCTGGCGGTCCGCCTGGGCGACTTCGTGCTGACCACGTTTCCGGGCGAATTGACCGTCCAGATCGGGTTGAACATCAAGCAGCGTTCGCCTCACGAGTTGACGTTCGTGGCCGGCTATACCAACGGCTACATCTACTATGCGCCGACGGCCGAGCAGTTGCGGAACGTGGGCGGTGCTCAGGAGGACAGCGACTGCCTGCTGGCGCCGCAGTGGCAGCAGTTGTACGAGGAGCAGGTGGCCAGGCTGCTCGACCAGCTCTGAGCGGTCTGGGCTGTCTGCGCGGTTGGAGCTGTGTGAGCGGTCTTGACTCGCGGAGCCGGCCCGACTACCCTCCGCCCCGCACCGGAGATTCCCCCGCGCCCGCTGGCCTGGCCGAAGACTTGCCTTGCCAGGCTGCTGGCGGGGCGACCGTGGTCAATCGGCGAAGCATGGAGCATGGACTGGCATGATGCCGCGAACGGACCTCCCTTGGGCGCGGCCCCGCGCGCTGACTCTGGCGTTGCTCGTGATGGTGGGAGGCTGCGCTTCCCCGTTGTTCTTCCGCGGTCAGAGTCCTGAGCCGGAAGACGCGATCCCCGAACAGCCGGAAGGCGTGCGGTTGATTGGCGACATGACCAGCCCCTGGGGCACGAACTACGTCAAATTGGAAAGCGTGGGGCTGGTCAACGGTCTGGACGGCACGGGCAGCGATCCGCCTCCCGGCCCGCAAACCGCCATGTTGCTGCAAGAGATGCAGACGCACGAGGTGCACGATCCGCAAAAGGTCCTGTCGTCGGATACCACGTCGTTGGTGGAGGTTCGCGGCTGGATGCCCCCTGGCATCCAGGAGGGAGAGCACTTCGACATCGAGGTCCGCGTGCCGCCGCGATCCAAGTCCGCCAGCTTGCGCGGCGGTTGGCTGATGCGCAGCCGGCTGCGCGAACTGGCCGTGCTGGACAACGAGCTGCATTCGGGCAGCACGCTGGGACTGGCCGAGGGCCAGGTGCTGGTGGACGCCCTGTTTCGTGGCGGCGACGACGCGATCCACGAGAAGCGGGGCCGGATTCTGGGCGGCGGCGTGGCGCTGAAGAGCCGGCCGTTGGGGCTGGTCGTGCGCCGCGAGAGCAGTTCGATCCTGACCAGCAAGGCGATCGGCACGGCGGTCAACGCCCGTTTCTATTCCTACAACCAGGGCAGCAAGGAAGGCGTGGCGACGCCCAAGCGGGATAACTTCATCGAACTCCGGGTGCATCCGCGCTACCGGCACAATCTGGAGCGTTACGTGCGGGTCGTGCGGAGCATTGCCCTGGGCGAGTCGCAGGCCGAGCGTGCCGAGCGGCTGCTGATGCTGGAGCGGATGTTGCTGGAACCCACGACCGCCGCCAAGGCGGCCCTGCAGTTGGAAGCGATCGGCGAGGATGCCGTGCCCGTGCTGCGCAAGGGGCTGGAGTCGGTGGACGCGGAGGTGCGGTTCTATGCGGCCGAGGCACTGGCCTACCAGGATCAGGTGGAGTCCGTGGGGCATCTGGTCCACGCGGCGGCGGACGAGCCGGCCTTTCGCTGGCACGCGCTGACCGCCCTGGCGGCGATCGACCACGTGGCCGCCTACGACGCCTTGACCGGTCTGTTGAACGCCCGCAGCGCCGAAGCCCGCTACGGCGCGTTCCACGCCATGCGGGTCCGCAACCGCCGCGATCCGCTGGTCAAGGGCGAGATTCTGAACGGGTCCTTCAGCTTTCACGTCCTGAGCACCAACGCCGACCCGATGGTGCACTTTACCCGTTCGCGGCGAGCGGAGATCGTGGTCTTCGGGCACGAGCAGCGGCTGGAGCCGCCCGCGTTCCTGTACGCGGGGCCGCAGATCCTGATCAAGGGGATGGATGGCGAGCGGCTGAAGATCAGCCGCTTCGCGCCGGGCAAGGAGGACCAGCAGGAAGTCTGTTCGACGCGCGTGGATGACGTCGTCCGTTGCATCGCGCGGCTGGGCGGCGGGTATGCCGAGGTGCTGGAGGCCCTGATGTCGGCCCGCTCGCAGGGCTATCTGACGTCGCGGGTGCTGGTGGACGCCCGGCCCCGCCAGGGACGCACCTATCGGCGGGACGAGCCGGTGGAGGCGGAACCGAGCACGCGGCATGCCGAAACTCCCGTGCCTGGCATGTTCCGCGACCTGCTGGAAGAGGACCAGGGTGAACGGCCGTCCGGCGAGAGCGACGGGTCGGGCAATATCGATCCGTCTCCCGTCGCTGCGCGCCAGGGCTTCTTTGGTAGAATGACCGGCTGGTGGCGGTAGGCATCGGGGCCCGCCGTCGCCGGTGGCGTGCCGCTTCACGATGATTGGCTTGTTGTGCCATGCTCAAAGCCCTGCAGCTTCACGGCTTCAAAAGCTTCGCCGACAAGACCCGTTTCGAGTTTCCGGCCGGGATCACCGTGGTGGTGGGCCCCAACGGTTCGGGCAAGTCGAACGTCGTGGACGCCATCAAGTGGGTGCTGGGCGAGCAGAGCGCCAAGAGCTTGCGCGGCAAGGACATGGCCGATGTGATCTTCAAGGGCAGCGGCACGGCCGGCCGCAAGCCGTTGAACACGGCCGAGGCCACGATTGAATTCGACAATTCCGAGCGGCGGCTGCCAATCGATGCGCCGGAAGTCCACGTCACTCGCCGCGTGTATCGCAGCGGCGAGGGCGAATACCTGATCAACGGGCAGCCCTGCCGGTTGAAGGATGTGCGCGACCTGTTTCGCGGCACGGGGGTGGGCACCGACGCGTACAGTCTGATCGAGCAGGGCAAGGTGGATCGGCTGCTGCAGGCCTCGCCCAAGGACCGGCGGGCCATTTTTGAGGAAGCGGCGGGCATCAGCCGCTTCAAGGCCAAGAAGCTGGAAGCCCAACGGCGGCTCGAACGGGTCGAACAGAATCTGCTCCGCTTGTCCGACATCGTCGAGGAGGTCGATAACCGCCTCCGCAATGTCCGCAGCCAGGCGGCCAAGGCTCGCCGGTATCGCGAGTACACGGAACGGCTGCAGCAGTTGCGAACCCAGGTCGGGTTGACCGACTGGCGGCAGTTGAGCGAGAAGCTGGGAGAACTGCGGACCCAACTGGCGGCCGTGCGGGACGAACTGGCGCAACGGGCCGCCCGCTCCGAAGCGGCCGAGGCCCGCCAGTTGGAACTGGAAACGGACCTGGTGGAAGTGGCCGAGACGATTCGCGGCGGCGAACACCGGCTGGCCCGCAACCGGGAACAGATTGCCGCGCTGGAAGCAGCCCAGCAACACGAGCGGACCCGGGTCGACGAACTGCGGCAACTGGCCGCCAGGCATCGCACGCAGTTGGCCGCCATGAACAGCCGGGCCGGGAATCTCCAGCAGCAACTGGCCGACACGACCAGCGAACTGGAGTCGGCCGAGGCCGAACGCCGGCGAGTGGCCGAGCTGGTGTCGGGCGACGAGCGGGCCCTGGAAGCGCTCAGCCAGGACCTGGCCGCTCACCGCCGCGACAGCCAGCAGCGGCGCGGCGAGTACATCGACGGACTGAAGAACTCCGCCGCCCTGGCCAGCCAGGTCGATCATCTGCAGCAACAGGCCGCGGCCGCGACGGGGGCCGCCGAGCAGGCGCGGCAACGCCTGGCCGAACTGGACGCGGAACTCCAGCGGCAGGTGGCCCAGCTTCACGAACTGCGGGAGACCGAGCAGGCGCTCGTCGCCCAAATGGAGGAAAACGCGGAACAACTGCGGATGGCCGAGGAGATTCTGGACGATAACCGGCGGCTGGTGGAGCGGCGCAAGGAGGAACTGTCGCTGCTCCACGGCCGGCTGACCGGCGTGCAGGAACGTGCCTCGCTGCTGGACGAATGGCAGCGCAACCGCGAGGGGCTCACGGCCGGCGTCCGCCAACTGCTGGCTCAGGCCGCGGAAGCCGAACACGGGCCGCTGACCGAAATCCGCGGAGTGGTGGCCGATCTGGTGAACGTCGACGTGGAACTGGCCCCTCAGATCGACGCGGCGCTGGGCGAAATCTCGCAGCACCTCGTGCTGCAAGGCGAACTGTTATGGGACCAGGTGCGGCGAGGCGAACTGGCGGTCGCGGGTCGAGTCGGCTTTGTCCGAGCGGACCTGGAATGGTCCGCGCCGCCGGGCGACCCGAGCGCTCCGATCCCCGACCTGACCGGCCGTCCGGGAGTGGCCGGCCGGGCGGATCGGCTGGTCCAGTGCCGGCCGGAGTTTCAGCCACTGGTCCGCCGCCTGCTGGGAGAGACGTGGCTGGTCGATTCCCTGGAGACCGCCTGCCAGTTGCAGCGCGTCGCGCCCCGGTTGCGGTTCGTGACCGCGGCTGGCGAGGTGCTGGACCAGGACGGCCGGCTGCTGGTCGGTCCGCGAGGTCGCGGCGAGGCGCTCGTCTCGCGGCGCAGCGAGCTGCGGTTGCTGCGGCAACAACTGGCTGTCCTGCAGCTCCAGATGGACGAGGGGCAGCGCGAGGTCCTGCGATTGCAGGAGAACGACGACCGACACGCCTTGGCCATCCGGCAGCTCAGCGATCTCCGGCAGCATCTGGCCATGGAAGTGGCCGAACTGCGCGCCGGGCTCCGCTCGGCGCAACAACAGTGTGAGCACCTGCAGCGGCGCCGCGAAGTCACGGCGGTCGAGTTGGCGGCGGCGGAAGGCAGCGGGCTGGAATTCCAGCAGCAGCGGGAGGCTCGTCAAGGCGAGCTGGCCTCGCTGGAAGCCCGCCTGGCCGAACTGAAATCCGCCCAGGAGGCCGACGACCAGCGCTTGCAGCACCTGGAACTGCAGCAGCAGGAGCAGGCCGAGCGGGTGAGCGGGGCGCGCGTGGAACTGGCCCGGTGCGAGCAGCAGGTGGAAACCCTGCGCAACCGCACTCGGCAGTTTCAGGAAGACCATCAGGAACGCAGCCGGCTGGTCCGCGAGTCGCAGCGCGAATTGGAGGGGTGCCTGGAACGCCAACGTCTGGCGCTGCGGGCCATCCTGGGAGCCACCAGCGAGCTGGCCGAGTTGTACCTGCGCAAGGAACGCCTGGCGGACGACGTGGTGGGGCACTTCGAGCGCCGCCGCCAGTTGGTCCGCGATCGGGACGCGCTGGCCGAACAGCTTCAGGCGTTGCGGGCCGAGATCCGCCGGCTGGAACAGCAACAGCACAAGGTGGAGCTGGACGCCGGGCAGTGGGAACACGAGCGGAGTGCCCTGGCCAGCCGGCTCCGCGAAGACTACGGCATCGAAATCGGGCAACTCGAAAGCGACGATTTGCAGGATCCGCAACACGGTCGCGAGGAGGTGGAGCAGGAGATTGCCAACCTGCGGCGCCGGATCCAGAACATCGGCGCCGTGAATATGGAAGCTCTGGACGAACTGGATGAGTTGGAGGGCCGCTTCGGCTCGCTCTCCTCCCAGTACCAGGACCTGGACCAGGCCAAGCAGGCGCTCGAACGGATCATCAACAAGATCAACGCCGACAGCCGCCGCTTGTTCACGGAAACGCTGGAAGCGATCCGGGCGAATTTTCAGAGTCTGTATCGCAAGGCCTTCGGCGGCGGCCGGGCCGATATCGTGCTCGAGGAGGGCGAGGACATCCTGGAGTGCGGGATCGAGATTATCGCCACTCCGCCGGGCAAGCCGTCGTTCAACAACTCGTTGCTCAGCGGCGGCGAGAAGGCGTTGACGGCCGTGGCCCTGCTGTTGGCCATCTTTCAGTTTCGCCCCAGTCCATTCTGCGTGCTGGACGAAGTCGACGCTCCGTTCGATGAGGCCAATATCGGCCGTTTTGTGGACGTGCTGAAGGATTTCCTGGGCTGGACCAAGTTCGTCATTGTCACCCACTCGAAGAAGACCATGACGTCGGCCAATACGCTGTACGGCGTCACGATGCAGGAATCGGGGGTCTCGAAGCAGGTGTCGGTGCGGTTCGAGGATGTCAGCGACGACGGGCAGATCAGCCCCGAAGCGCTGCGGCGGGAGGCGGACGGCGAGCCGGACGCGGACAGCCAGCCGGAACCGGACAGCGAGCGGGGCGCCGCGTGAGTTGTGAAACTTTCTAAAGTCCAACGGCCCCGCGAATCGAAACCTTAATGCGGAAGACTTGTTGGCAGCCGCCCGCCACCGGCGGTGGGTGCTGGGCAGGATACGAGTCTCCGCAGGGGGGAACCTGCTGAAGGCGACGCTTCGCCTTTTGATGAGTCCGAAGGCCGATGGCCCGTCGGCGTCGGATTCTGCTCGCTTTCTCCTGCGCGTACTTCGCCGAGTACACCCACGCCGGCGTACATGGTACGCGGTCCCGGATGGTGACGGTTGCAAGCAGCCTTTCCCATTTTACGGAATTTGACCGTGTGCCAGGTGCAACTTTTGCCGATGTTTTACGTGAGGCGCGGATCAGAAGGAACTGAACCAAAGCCACGAAGAAGCTAATTGTCGTTAGGCCCCGACCCAGCTGTTTGTCGCCCACCGGTGTCCCCACGACCGGTGAAGCATCAACTTGATTCAAGTGGCAAACAAGGGGCTGTGACACCATGCCCGGCTCTTTGCCTGGTATGGCGAGGACGAGTCAACGAGAGAGTAATGGAGAGCCTGCGATGAAGGTCTTCACAACTGGACAGGTCGCGAAGATCTGTAAAGTGGCCCCCCGCACGGTCAGCAAGTGGTTCGACTCCGGCCGCCTGAAGGGATACCGGATTCCCGGTTCCCAAGACCGTCGAATTCCGCGCGAGTACCTGATCCGATTCCTGAAAGAGCACGGCATGCCCCTGGGCGACCTCGAAGACGAGGCGATGGCCAAGGTGCTGATTGTCGCGCAGGATCAGGTCCTGATCGAGAATCTCAAGCGGGAACTGCCACTGGAAAAGTCCTTCAAAGTCGCGGTTGCGGCCAGCGGATTCGAGGCGGGAATTCATGCCGAGAGTTTCCACCCCGACTGCATTATCGTCGACTTCTCGATTGGGAAGATCGAAGCCCTGCAGATCTGCCAAAACCTGCGCAAGAACCCGGACTTTTCCGAGACGATTCTGATTGCCCTGCTGCCGGATGATGGAAGCACGATGAGCTTCGATCGTTCGGCGATCAACGAGACGTTCAAGAAGCCGTTTGACGCCAAGCTGCTGGCCGAACGTCTCCGCACGCTGATTGGCGCCAAGAAGGAACTCGTGTAACCCCACGAGTCCGCCGAAGCGCCTGACGCATCTCGCCGCTGGTACAAAAGCTGAATCCGTCGCGGTTGGACCCCCGCGACGGTTTTTCATAGACATCGTCGGGACGGTTGAATGAATCAACCTTGAGGGTGCTGGGGTTCCCGGCCCCAGCCCCTCCCCCTCGATTCTCGCTCCCTCCCCGCTTCGACGCCCGCCGGCTTGCCCGGCGGATCGTTGGGGTTCCGACAACAGCGAGAAACAGCGGGCTGACGCCCGCCGCTCGCCTGGGGCGAGCGGGGGACGTAAGTCCCCTGTTTCTGGAACCGCGGGGAAATCACTCACCGGCCGCCGATCGTTCCAGCGCGGCGCGGTGGCGAGGGCGCCTGGGAGAAACAGCGGGCTGACCCCCGCCGCTCGCCTGGGGCTTGATTCTTCGCACCGCCGCGTTGCGCATTGCCGGCCGCTGCGGTTTACGCCGTGACGGGAGCGCCAACCCAACCCCACTCGACGGGCATCCCCGCCAGCCTAGAATGTTCGCTACCTGGGAGATGTTCTCATGGTGGAACACGAGGAAACGAGGGGCAGCGGAAGCCTTGAAGTGCCGAGATGCCGGCGGCGAGATTCCGCGAGACCGGCCGGCCGAACAGTCGCAGTGGGGGGGCGGGGGCGTTGTCAGGCGAGTTGACGCATTTTGACTCAAGCGGGGCGAGCCGGATGGTGGATGTCGGCGGCAAGCCGGTGACCCAGCGTTTCGCCCGGGCCTCGGCCCAGATCCGCATGGAGCCCGCCACGCTCAGCCGCATCCAGGATCGCAGTCTGGCCAAAGGGGACGTGCTGGAGGTTGCTCGGCTGGCCGGAATCCAGGCCGCCAAGCGGACGTGGGAGCTGATCCCGCTGTGTCACGTGCTCTGCCTGGACGGGGTGCAAATCGATTTCGCTTTCCCGGATGACCGGACGGTGGCGATCGAATCCCGCGTCTGGGTTACGGCCAGGACGGGAGCTGAAATGGAGGCGCTGGTCGCCGCGTCCACGGCCGCCCTGACAGTCTATGACATGTGTAAGTCGCTGGACCGCGGCATGACGGTCGAACAGATTCGATTGGAAGAAAAGGACGGGGGGAAGAGCGGGCACTACCTGCGCGAGACTTCCGAACCGGCGTGAGTGAGGAACCACCAGTGAGCAGAACGATCCCTGATGTCGCGCCGTCGCCCCTGCGGACCTTGTACTGGCCGGTCGAACCGGAGATGGCTCGCGTCGAGCAACTGTTGCGGGAGCAGATGCGCAACCGCCACGCGTTTGTCGACGAACTGGTGCGCTACGGCTGCCTGTTGGGCGGCAAGCGGCTGCGGCCGGCGCTGCTGCTGCTGATCGCCAAAGCCGTGGGGCCCATCCGCCAGGAGCATCTGGTGCTGGCCGCCGTGGTGGAGATGATTCATACCGCCACCCTGGTTCACGACGATGTGCTGGACGAAGCCGACATGCGGCGGCACCTGGCGACGGTCAACGCCCGGTGGGACAACGAGTCGAGCGTGTTGCTGGGCGACTACCTGTTCACTCACGCCTTTTACCTGGCCAGCACGCTGGAATCGACGCAAGCCTGCCGCCTGATCGGCAAGGCCACGAACCTGGTTTGCGAGGGGGAAATCCGGCAGAAGGGGAGCCGGGCCAACTACCAGCTCACGGAGGCCGAATACTTGTCAATCATTTCGGCCAAGACGGCCGAGTTGTGCGCCTGTTGCGGGGAGCTGGGGGCCCTGTTCGCCGGTGGAGACGCCGAGACGGTCGAAGCCATGGCCCAGTTCGGCCGCAAGCTGGGCGTGGCGTTTCAGATTGCCGACGACCTGCTGGACGTACAAGGCGACGAGCAGGCGACTGGCAAGTCGCTGGGGACCGACCTGGAAAAGCAGAAGCCCACGCTGCCGCTGATCCGGGCGATGCAGGTCGCCTCCCCTGCGGCTCGCGATGCCCTCCTGGCGGCTCTGGAAGAACCGGCCAGCGGCCGCCGGATGCTGTTGACCAATTTGTTGGAGGAGTTGGGGGCCATTGAGTACACGCGGCAGACCGCGCTGGGGTTCGCCCAGGAGGCCCGCGAGCTGCTGGCCGACCGGCTGGCTCCCAGTCCGTCCCGCCAGGTGCTGGAACTGATCACCGACCTGGTGGTCAACCGCTCTCACTGAGCGGACTGCTGTTGCATCCGGACGGCGGCTTCGGGGGCGAATTCCGTGTTGGATCGTCCCAGGCCCCGGCGGATGCCCAGCGCCACCAGCAGCCGGCGACGGGCCTCGCGCAGGGGCGCGGCCACGCAGCGGTGCGCGGTGATCCACCAGGGGCGCGGCAGCCGATTCTGGCCGGTCCCGTCCGGCGGTGCCCAGCGGCGGCGGCCTTGTTCGTGCTTGGCCAGATGATACAGATCGCTTTCGGCCAGCACGCGGAATAGCGGGCGCACCAGCGGCAGGCGGCCGAGCCAGCCGCCCGGCAACCGAAAGCTGATCTGAAAGTCGATCAGGTACGGTTTCCCGTCGTCGCCGACGATGACGTTCTCGGCCTTGTGCAGGTCGACGTACGCCAGTCCCCGTTGGTGCATGACGCCCAGCAGTTTCCGCAGGCTGTCGAAGAATTCGGCCGGCTGGTCCTCGCTCGGCCGCAGCGGCCGGCCGGCGATATAGTCATGGGCCACGGCGTGGCGTTGCTCGACGCCGCCGACCGTTACGGGTCCGCAGCCGTCAGGCACCAGCGGCACATCGGCCAGGAGCCGCAGCCGGTCGGCTTCGCGCGCGGCGAGCCAGTATCCAAGCCACGCCATGGGCAGGCCGAAAATCGCTTGCTGCCGGTTGAATTTACAGATGATTCGCCGCCCGGAATTGGCATACAAGGCGGTGGCGGCCCAGGAGTCGTGCTTCAGCAGTTCGACCTGGTCGAACGTCTCGCCCTGCACTTCGATCCGGGCCGGTGCCTCGCGCCGTCCCAGCGCTCGAAACACGGCGGGCCGTGGTTTGCCGCGGGCCGGGGCAGCGGGTCCTGGCGGCGAGGTGCCGTTAGCAATCTGGTCGGCGGTCGGCAACATGGGCAGTCGGTCGCTCCGGTTCTCGAATCCCGACGGCCGGTCGTCCCGTCGCCGCGCCGTGCTGTAGATAGCTTCGAGCGTTCCGGGCTGCCGACTTGAACTGTTTTGACGGTCGTGCCGGTTTTAGGGGTTCGGCAGCCTTGGCGGCACGTCGCACAGGGGCGTGCTCAGGCTGGGGTCGGCCAGGATTTCGGCCAAGGTCGTGGTCCGAAAGGCCTCCTCCATGGCGGCCATGGCGTTGTCCAGCCGCCGGTGCAGGGGACACAACCGGGTGCCGTGCCCGGCCAGTTGCAGAGGGCAGGTGCGGATTCTGGGCAGAGGATCGACCGCGTTGACGACTTCCAGCAGGGTCAGCTCGGCGGGCGTCTTGACCAGCGATATGCCACCCCGGACGCCGCGCTGCGACCGCAAGACACCGGCCCGATTCAGGTTTTGAATCACCTTGGACAGGTAGGCCTGCGGGACCTTGGTGGCGGCGGCGATCCGGCTCGTGGTCTGAGCCGCGGGCGACTGGCTGGCCAGGAAGCAGACCGTCCGCAAGGCGTATTCGACCGTTTGCGAAATCACGCGTACTTCTCGAAAGGTTGATGGGAGTTGGCGGCGCTCAGGACTTCCGGTTCAACATCGGCTTCAGCTCGTCGACAAAATCCCGCACGTCCTTGAACTGACGGTAGACGCTGGCGAATCGCACGAACGCCACCTGGTCCAGTTCGGCCAGGTGCTCCATCACCAGTTCGCCGATATCCTGGGAGCCGACTTCGCGGTCGAAGTTGGCATAGACTTCGGTTTCCACGGCCGACACGATCGCCTCGATCTGTTCGTCGCTGATCGGCCGTTTCCAGCAAGCGCGAGCCAGCCCCTGGTGGATCTTCTCGCGGCTGAACGGCTCGCGGATGCCGTTCTTCTTGACCACCTTGACGGCCATCTCCTCCAGCCGTTCGTACGTGGTGTAGCGGCGCTTGCAGCTCAGGCACTGGCGGCGGCGGCGGATGGCGAAGCCGTCCTCGCATGCCCGCGAGTCCATGACCCGATCGTTATCGGTCCGGCAGTAAGGACATCTCATGGCGTCGCGGCGGCCCTGGCGTGGTCGAGAGGGGCTGGCCACCCCTCGGTACGGAAGACTCACTATAACACGGCCTCCGGCCGGCGGTCAGCCCGCGGTATCCCTGACCGGAGGGCCGAAATCCCGCTATAATGGTCCGCGACGTGGGGACTCGACGGTTCGCTTGCAGGGTGATCGCTTCATGAAATGCTATGCGTGCGGTGCCGAAGCCAACGATTCGGCCGTCTTCTGTGACAAGTGCGGAGCACGACTGGACGAGGCGCCGGCCGCAGAGGCCGCCTCCACCGCGGAGCAACCACCCCAGGCTTCCCAGGAGCCGCGCTCGGCCGCCGACAAACTGCGGCAAGCGGCCGGCGGACGCAATCACGACGTGTCCGACGAGGTGCTGTGGGAGGGCGGCTATTCGGCTCAAGGGATGATCGGCACCTGGCTGCTGGCTGGGATCGGGTCGGTGGTCTTGCTGGTGGCGGCGGTGGCCCTGTTCGTGACCACGGGCCCCGTGGGCCTGATCCCGCTGGTGGCACTGGCGGTGTTGTGGATCGTGCTGGGGTGCATCCTGGCGTATCACAAGCTGAGCGTTTCGTATTCGCTGACCAGCCAGCGGTTCCTGCACCGCAGCGGCATCCTGCGGCAGGTCACGGACCGGATCGAGGTGATCGACATGGACGACGTCAGTTTCGAGCAGGGTCTGTTGCAGCGGATGGTGGGCGTGGGCACGATTCACATCGTGTCCAGCGACCGCTCGCATCCCGAACTGACGCTGCACGGCATCGCCGACGTGAAGCACGTGGCCGAGTTGATGGACGACACGCGGCGAGCGGAGCGGCGGCGGCGCGGCCTGCACATCGAGTCGATTTGAGAGGCGATTGCTCCAGAGAGGAGGCTGGCCGCCGACGGTGGCCGAGATGGTGAGCGGCAGACAAGCGCTGGCGGCCTCGTGGTACGATTTCCCGCAGTACTACGACATGGCGTTTCGCGACGAGACGCGCCGGGAAGCGGATTTTATCGAAGCGGCCTGCCGCAAGTATTGCCCGTTCCCGGTCCGCCGGCTGCTGGAGCCGGCTTGCGGCACCGGGCGGCTGATCGTCGAACTGGCGTCGCGCGGCTACGAGATGAGCGGGTTTGACCTGCGCGGCGAGCCGCTGCGGTACTTGCGCCACAAGCTGGTTCGCCGCGGTCTGCGGGCCGAGTTGTTTCAGGCGGATATGGCGGATTTCCGGCCGCCGCAGCCCGTCGACGCCGCCCACAACACGTGGAACAGCTTCCGCTACCTGCTCAGCGAACAGGCCGCCCGCCGGCATCTGCAACGGGTGGCTCAGTCCTTGCGGCCCGGCGGGATCTACATCCTGGGCTTCCACCTGCTGCCGCTGGACGCCGATGAGGAGTGCACCGAACGCTGGACCGCGCGGCACGCGGGAACCCGCGTCGCGTACACGCTGCGCGTCCTGGCCACCGACCGGCGGCGGCGGCGCGAGAGGCTCCGGATCTCGTTGCTGGTCCGCCGCGGTACGGACCAGTTGCGGCTGCGCGACGAGTTCCAATTCCGCATGTACACGGCCAGCCAGTTTCGGCGGTTGCTGCGGCAGGTGCCCGAACTGGAACTGTGCGACGTCTATGACTTCTGGTACGACATCGATCAACCGCTGGAGCTGAACGACGAGATCAGCGACACGCTGTTCATCCTGCGGCGAAAGGGACGCGATTGAGCTCCGGCTTGCGAACGTTGCGAACCAGCTCGGGCGCGGAGTACCCGTTGCCGCTGTTCATGCCCGTCTACCAGTCCAACTCGGCCCTCTTCCCCCTGCACATCGCCGACGCCGATTGCCCGATCGACGCCTGCATGGTCAACGCCTACTTCCTGTACAAAAATCGGGCGACGCGGACCGCCTTCGAAGCGGGGCTGACCTTGCGCGAGCATGTCGGCTTTCCCCGCCTGCTGATGACCGATTCCGGTGCCTTCCAGGGATTCGACCGCCCGTTGCTGCTGTCCAACAAGGCGATTATCAAGTTCCAGGAGCGGATCGCCACCGACATCGCGTCGCCGCTGGACCTGGTCACGCCGCCCGGCGATTCGCGAAGCCTGGCCGAGCGGAAGATGGAGGCCACGTTGAAGCGCGTCGCCGAGGGGCTGCCGCTGGTGGCGCACAGCCTGCTGACGGGAGTTCAACAAGGCGGCCGCTTCCTGGATCTCCGCCTGCGCTGCCTGGAACGCCTGCTGCGGATGGGCTGCCGTTACCTGGCCCTGGGCAGCCTGGTCCCCTTCTTCACCCGGAACCACGACCTGACCTTTGTCGGCCAGGTGATCCGCGACGCTCGATCGGTGGCCGGCGAGGTGCCGATGCACGTCTACGGCGCGGGAGATCCGGTCGAGTTGCCGTTGATGGCGGCGATGGGCGCCGACGTCTTCGACTCGTCGTCCTACGTGCACTTCGCCCGTCAGGGGTATTACATGACGCCCTACGGCGCGCTGCGCGATCCCGGACCGCTGCTGGCCGGCGAATACCGCTGCGGCTGTGCCAGTTGCCGCCAGGCCGCGGCGCCGGGCGACGTGTTCGCCGACGAGGCCCGGTTGACCGCCCACAACCTGTGGACGATCTGCGACAGCGTCCGCCGGCTGCGCCAGCAGATGGCCAGCGGGCGGCTGGACCAGTGGATGGACCAACTGCTGGACCAGCACCTGGCCTGGTTCCCCGCCAGCCGGCTGGGAGTCTCCTGGAACGCCTTGCACGAGTGAACGGTGGTCCCCGGCGGGAAGCGGCACATCGCCGGGCCAGTCGTTGCCGTGAAATAGCACGCCTGGTCCAGGCGGAAGGCGGGCCGGCGTCTAGCGGTGACTCCAGTCGCGGCGCTGCCGCGAGCTGGGGATGCCCATCCGCTGCCGGTACTTGGTCACCGTGCGGCGGGCGACCGTCATCCCATGGTTCCGCAGTTCCCGCACCAGGTCGTCGTCGCTGTACGGCTCGTGCTTGTCTTCCTTGTCGACCAGTTCCTGCAGTTTCAGGCGGATGCGGTCCCAGGCCACGTCCTCGCCGTCATCGCTCCGCGTGCCGCCGACAAAAAACCGCTTCAGGGGTAGGATGCCGCGGGGCGTCTGGATGTATTTGTCGTCCACCGCGCGGCTGACGGTGGTCACATGCACGCCGACCTGGTCGGCGATCTGCTGCATCTTCAAGGGGACAATCGAATCGGGGCCCTCTTCCAGGAACGCCTGCTGGTAGTCGACAATCGCCTGGGCCACCTTGGTCAGCGTGCTGCGGCGCTGCTCGATCGATTCGATCAGCCACTGGGCGGAGTTGATCTTCCGCTTGATAAACTCCTTCTCCTCGGCCGTGGCGGTGCCGTTGGCCAGCCGCTGGCGATAGTATTCGCTGATGAACAGGCGGGGCGTGCGGCCGTCCTCCAGCACCACGCGGTAGCGGCCGTCGTCGCCCAGTTCCACCGTCACGTCGGGCGTCACCGAAGGGACGAAGACGTCGTTGAAGCGGGCCCCCGGCTTGGGATTCAGCTTGCGCAACTGCTGCCAGGCCTCCTGGATTCGTTCGATCGAGTAACCGGTGCGGCGTTCAATGGCCGGCAGGCGATTATCGCGGAGGTCTTCCAGGTGGCCGGAGATCAGCGTCTTGAGTTCCTCGTAGTACGGCATGCCGGGCGTCAGTTGCAGCAGCAGGCACTCCCGCAAATTGCGGGCGGCGATGCCGGGCGGGTCGAGCTGCTGGACGATGTCCAAGGCCCGCTGGGCGAGCAGCAGGTCCTGGGGCGCGGCGTCGGGCGGCAGCAGATCCTCCAGGCTGGTTTTCAGGTAGCCGCCATCCTGAGCGTCCAGGCTGGAAATGATCCGCTCGGCCATCCGCCGCAGCTCGGGCTCCAGGTCCAGTTCGTGCAGTTGCAAGCTCAGATAGTCGTGCAACGACTCCGGCCGCGAGACGATGTTGGCGATCGCGTCGTGCTTGCGGTCGGATTCTTCCTCCATCCGGTTCAGTGACCGGCGGGGCCCGTCGTCGAAGTGGTCGGGAAACTCGCGGTTCAGGTCCAGCAGCCGTTCAAAGTCTTCGGCGTTGTTGTTGCCGTCGTGGACCACCATTTCGCGCTCGGCCTCGGCCGGCGCATCCGGGTCGTCCCGTTCGGCCGGTTCGTCCGGCAGCGCCGGATCCAGCTCCTGCATCTCCAGCAGGGGATTCTCGTTCATCTCCTGCTCGATGCGTTCCTGCAGGGCCAGCACCGGCAACTGCAGAATCTCCATCGACTGGATCATCCGCGGGGCCAGTTTCTGAACCTGGACTTGTTGAGCGTGAAGTCCCAGCGATAGTCGCATAACGGTCGTCGCGTGATTCAGGGAAACGCCGCGCCCCATCTGGCGCGGCGCGTGATCGTCATTCCGTAAGTCAGCCGTAAGGGAGGGTCGGTGGCCGCCAGGGGCGACCTTCAGCACGCGGGGTTCTCGAGCAGACTAATCTAAATCTAACATGCATTCCACAGGTTTCCCTGGTTAAAACTTCTGGCGCCCGTTCAAGGCGTCCGCCAGGATTTCCTTGTTGGTGAACTCCAGGATACTGCCGGTCGTGATGCCCCGTGCCAGCCGGCTGACCTGGATGGGAAACTCCGCCAGCAAGTTCGAGATATGCAGCGCCGTCCCATCGCCTTCCACGGTAGGATTCGTGGCCATGATGACTTCCCGGAACCGGCCGGTCCGCACCCGCTCCACCAGCGGCTCCAGCGTCAACTGATCCGGCCCGATGCCTTCCAGCGGGGCGATGCGCCCCAACAGGACGTGGTACAGTCCCCGATATGCGGCCGACTGCTCCAGGCTCATCAGGTCCCGCGGCTGCTCCACCACGCACAGCAATGTCGGATCGCGCCGCGGGTCCTGGCAAATGCCGCACAGCGGACCCTCGGCCAGGTTGTAGCACGAGCCGCAATAACGGATGTTCTCGCGCATCCGCCGAATGGCGTCGGCCAGCCGCAACGCCTCCTGCTTGTCGACGCGCAGCAAATGGTACGTCAGACGTTCGGCCGATTTGCGGCCGATACCAGGCAACCTCGCCAACTCCTCGACCACGCCCGCAACCGATTCGGAAAGAGGTGGCATGGGTCAGTCCCTGGATTCCCCTCCGCCGGCGAGCCCCGTCAGGGCATCACCCAGGCCGGGCAGGTTCATTCCCGCGGCCATCTCCTGCATGGCGTCCGCCTGCAGTTGCCGAGCCTTGCCCAGCGCCTGGTTGACGGCGGCGGGCAACAGGTCCTCAATCATTTCCCGCTCGCCCCGTTCCACCAATTGCGGATCGATTTTCACTTGCGCGATCTCGCCCAACCCGTTGGCCTGCACCTGGATCATGCCGCCGCCCGACGTGCCAGTCACGAATTGGCCCTTGAGCTGGTGGTTGACCGCCTGCATCTTGCCGCTCATCTCCTGAGCCGATCGCAGCAAGGAGGCCAAGTTTCCCAAACCTTTGAGCATCGTTCATTCCTGGGTTTGCACACCGCCGTCTTCGTCTGACACGGCGGTGGGCCTGTTCGTAATCGGCGGGTCTACCCGCAAGACTTCCCCACCGAACAGCTCGATCGCTTCCTTGACGAACGCATGCTGCTCCGCCTGCCGCAGCCGTTGCCGTTGGGTTGGGGGTGGAGCGACTTGTGCAGCCGGCCGCGGCTGCTGGGGGACCACTTCGAAGTCCACCCGAATCGGCCGCCCCGCCACCCGCGACAACGTCTGCTCCAGCCGGCCCTTGCGGTCTCCCCGCGAGACGGCTTCCACAGTATAGCCCGAAGTAAATCGAGCGACCAGATGGTTTGGCGCGGAAATTGCTAAGGAGTCGTATTTCCGCGCATGGTCAGCCGTCATATCCCCCAATTCATCAAGCGCTTGCTGCCATAACTGGGCGATCGTGTCCGGCCGCAATTCGACGCCTGGCGAAGTCGCCGCCGGCTGCTCAACGGTTACGTCGGCCGGTTGCGGAGTTTTTTTTTCCGCAGTTGGCGCCGGCGCCGCGCTTGGCGCGGTGGCCGCGTTTGCCGGGGTGCCCGAGCGTGCCGGAGCAGCAGGGCGTGCCGGAGCTG
>JAGFJK010000033.1 GCA_024102795.1 Pirellulaceae bacterium | reverse complement strand
CACCGGGCTTCAATGGGGCCGCCGTTGATCAACGGCGGAAAGTTGACTCGGTCCGGTCGTTCCCCAACGGGGACGGCGTGCTTCAATGGGGCCGCCGTTGATCAACGGCGGAAAGGGGGGCAAGGGGTCGCGGTTCACGGGGCGAGGTCCTCGCTTCAATGGGGCCGCCGTTGATCAACGGCGGAAAGTCCGGGTTTCCAACTCCTGACAGCACAAGGGGTGCGAGCGGACTTTGCGAGCGGCTCGCGGTTCTCGCTCTCAGGAGACAAGTGTGTCTCGGCGGGCAGCATCCTAACATATCCTCCCGTCGGAAGTTAAGCCCTTGCGAGCGGTGCCCGGCAAAGTGCGGCCACCTCGCCGCTCGCAAGACCCTGTTCATCGCCAGGTTCACCTCAGTTGCACCCATGAGCATACCAGCCGACACTCGGTAACGCCACCGCTGCTGCTCAGACGTCGTGCAGCCGATCCTCGGTCAGCTAGAGGCGAGTCAAACAATTCATTACCGAATCGTGGTAATTGTGAGGTTGCACATGTTGATTCCAGATCCGCAGGTGCACTGGACACTCACTCAACCACAAGCTGTGCAGCATTCAAACAGTCGACGAGGAAGCAACGAAACTCCTTCTGGCTCCCTCCCCGCCTCGGGGAGGGCTGGGGAGGGGCTCTGTGCCACATGGTCCAAACTCGCCTACTACCCGCCCGTTCCACTCCACTTCTATCAGAACGAACTCATGCCGTTGCGGGCACTGTGCCTCCGTAGGCAGAAGTTGCCAATGGCGTTTTCTCAGTTCGGATGGTTGATGGCGTAACTATCGCGCGAGATTGCGTCGTTCCCCGTCGCGGTGCATCGCGTTGTCGTCGTCAGCCCCGCAGGCCCCTCCCCAGCCCTCCCCGGAAGCCGGGGAGGGGGCCAGAAGGGAAGTCTAGGGCGAGCGATCGCCAAGGAGCAGGCCCTCCCAAGTTCCCCTCGTTTGTCGCGGCAAATTCCCTCGGCGAAACAGATCATAAGCTCCACGACCTTGAACCGGAGAGGAATCCCGAAGCGACAGTTTGAGTCCCTGTCGCCTGCCTGCCTGACGAAACGCCGTGAACGGTTACTGCCTGAGAGCCGGGCACAGACCCGTCCCGCATGCAGACGCTCCGCGCACTATCGCGTCGTGAACACGGGATACGTGACCAGCTCGCCCGTCAGCACGCGGGCCAGCAGCCGGGCCTGGATCTCCAACAACCGGCGATAGTTCACCCGATAGCCGAACAACGGGTGCGTCGCCAGCGTATCCATCCGCTGCTCGTACGCCCGGAAAAACGCCTTGCGGCCCTCGGGTTTCAATGCCACCGCCGTGCCCGCGCTCTGAAAATGCTCCGGCACCACCATCCGCGTGTTGATCGCCGACAACACGGCCGAGTCCGCGATCAGCGGCCGGAATGGTTCCATCAAGTCCAGCCCCAACGACGCTCGCCCAAACCGGGGCTGATGAAAAAACCCCAGATACGGATCGAAGCCCACCGCCTGGCAGACGATCGTCAAGTCCTTGGCCAACACGCTGTAGGCCAGCGAGAGCAGCGCATTGACCGGGTCCCGCGGCGGACGCCGGTTCCGTCCCGCGAAGTCGAAACGGAACTCGTCCGATCCGCCACCTCCCCGCCCGCCGCTTGCCGCGCCTGTCTCCAGGCCAAGCAGCTCATCGCCGCCCCGCGAGTCCTCCGAGTCGCCCCGCGCGGCCACCTTGATCATTCCCGCGAATTGCTCGAAGTACGTCCGCGCGGCGTTTCCCTCGATGCCCAGCAACTGGTCGAGCGATTCGGCCCGCTCCGCGTCCTCCTGGTAACACTTCAGCAACGCCAGCGACCTGGCCGGCGGTTCGACATGATTGCGCATCAGCATCGTCCGCTGGTTGCGGATCTTGCCGGCCACCAGGGCCCGCGCCAGCCGCAGGCAAAACGTCGGCGACTCTGCCCAGCGGAACTGCTCGCGGCGCAGAAAGATGTTCTTCACTCCCAGGCCCTGCGTCAAACCGTAGAACCAGCCGCCTTGCGAGAAGTAAGCGATCGGGATCTCTTCCTGGCACAGCCGCTGAATCGCCTGCGTTGTCAACTGCACGTTGCCCATCAAGTTCAACTGCGAAATGTCGAGCAGCCGCACCTCCTGCACCAGCTTGTCGCGCTGCTTGACCTTGAGCACCTGGCCGGATACGCCCACGTACAGGCCTTGCGTGTTCAGATACAACGGCCGCAGATCGTCGCGAGCCGGGACCAGACGCCGGACCTCGTCCCGTTCGACCGCCTCGTCGCTGGACGCCACTTGCGGCGGACGCCCGGCGTCGAACAACGTCAACTGCACGCCGGCCCTGGACGACGCCGAGACGGCGGAGTCGCACAAGCGAGTTTCATCCGGCAGGCAGATGCCGACCAGCGAGCAGCGGGGGCACTTGGGGCTGTCCTCCAGCGGCGGCGGAATCCGCCCGGCCTCGGCCAACTGGCGGGCCCGGAGCAAGGCGTCGAGCGTCTCGGCGATCAAGGCGTCGTCGATGGCCAGGCGGACGCGTTGCCGAGTGGTGCAGTAGAACACCACCGCCTCGTCGCACTCGTACCCGTTGGCCCGCAGGACCAGCGCCTGAGCGGCCAGTTGCACCCGGTCGGTGTCCCACAGGCCGAGCGCCCCGTCCGCCTCCTTGCGCGGCGAACCGCGCTTGTAATCCACCGGCGTCACTCGCCGCCCCTCGCCCTCGATCAGATCCAGCCGGGCGATCAACCCGTACTCGTCGCTCGACAACGTCACGCTCCGCGAGTGGATCCGCTGCTCGGAGTCCGCCTCGTCTGCCGCCGGCAACGCGTCCTCCTTCCGCTCCAGCTTCTGGTGGCGCAGCGATCCCTCGATCGTCTCGGTGTTGTCGACAAACACGCCCTCGACCCATTCGTAGTAGAACAGCCGCGGGCAGTAGGTAAACTCGTTCAGCATGCGGGCCGGCAGGTAATCGGGCGTCTGGCGATCGATCATGGTGCAACCTCATGGATGTCAAGTCTCGTTCAGACCACGTAGCAGGGGGCGTCAATCGGCGAGTACGGTTGCCCCAGAGCCGTAATCACCCGCTCGCCGCGGCCCTCCGTCGGGCCCAGGTCGACGAACAGCACCTGGTCCACCGTGTGGTGAATCAGCTCGCTGAGCACGTGGCGGCAGCGAGCCAGGTCGGCCGGAGTAAACTGGCACTCGAAGACCGAATACTGCAGGTGGTCGCCAAAGTCGCGCATCGCCTTGTGGACCTGGCGGAGCCGCTTGTCGTCGCGAATGTCGTAGGTGACCAGAAACGTGTTGCGCATGGCTGCCTCGTCGGGTTTGCGAGGGGAGTGTCAGCCATCCATGGGGGAATTACCGCGGCGGAATGACTTCCTCCGCCGCCGCGACGAATGGGATTTGGGCCGGGAGTTGCGAGCGGGCCGCGGCGGTTCGTTCTTCATACTCGGTGCTCCCCTGACCAGTGGAGATGCTCAGATGTCCCGCCTGGATGTCCAGCCTAATCGGTCGGTTGGTCAGATTGCGTCCAAGCGAACAGATGTACACACTTTGCGAGCTGCCTTCGCGGAGCGTTTGTCGCCTTTCGCTCCGCGAAAGTAGCGGGCGCCGGTTTCGCGCGAGCGATCAAAGCGTGATCCCGACGGTGGGGCCAGTTTCGCGGAGCGTTTGTCGCCTTTCGCTCCGCGAAAGTAGCGGGCGCCTGGTTCGCGCGAGCGATCAAAGCGTGATCCGGACGGTGGGGCTACTTTCGTGGGGCGAAAGGCGACTATGGGGGAGCGATATGCGAGGATTCCGCTACTTTCGCGGAGCGAAAGGCGACTATGGGGGAGCGAAATGACGCCCGCCACGAGATGCAATTCGGGGGCCAGACGCGTCGGAATCGGCGCGGTGCCATGAAAAGGAAACAAGACGGCCCAGCTCCGGCGGCGAGGAGCTACGGAGCTCGCACCTGGACGTAGCCGAAGCTGCCGCCCGTGTCGGCGGCCAGGCGAGTCATGAAGCCGTCGCGTTCCTGCAACGGACCAAAGCCGAACTGCAGGCAGTGAATCGTCGTCCGCCCCTTGGCCCGTTGCCGGATCTGCTGCAGCGCCGCGCTGTTGAGCCCCGGATCGCCGCCGTCGGTCAGCAGGAACACCACATCCGGCTGCTCGCGCAGCGCGGCCAGCAACGCCGCGTCGTGACGCGTCGCGCCAAAGGCGGCCAGCCCGCCGAAGAACTTGGAAACGCGGCGGAGGTTCTCCGGCGTGACAGGAATCAGCCCCTCGTCGCTGAAGTAGGCTGGCTTGTGATGGTAGGCGATGATCTGGAAGCGGTGCGCCGGCTGCAGTCCCGACAACGCCCGCAGCAGTTCCTTTTCCGCCTCCGCCAGCACTCCCAACCCGTCGCCGCCCATGCTGTGCGAGCGGTCGATGACGAACACGAACGTCCGTCCCACGGCCCGCGCCGATCCAAACAGCGATACCTCCGCCACCGGACCGCTCGGCCCGCGAGCTCGGATGCGGGCCGCCTCCGCGTCCAGAGCGGCCTGGTCCACCTGCCCTGGGAACGTCGCCGGCCGGCCCGAAACCACCAGACTCGGCGTTTGCACCAACCCGTCGGCCGCTGGCCCAGCCGCCTCGGCCGGACCCGGCAACTGCAAGTCGGGCACCGCCAGGTCGGGTATCGCGGATGCCGGCGGCAGCGCCGGAGGCAACGCTTCGGCCGCCTCGGTTGCCTCCGCGTCGCTCGCCTGCTGGCCGCTCTGGTCAAAATACTCCGTCCGCCCCGAGGCCGACGTGGAAGCCAGAACCAGAGCCACACTGCGACTTGGCGCCTCGGACACTCCCCGCGGCGTCGTCTGCAGCGTCAGTCCCAGAATCACCACGCCCACCACGTGCAGGACCACCGACAAGGCCCAGGCGGGTACCTTGTGCCGCGGTGTCTCGCTGCCCAGTGTGGCGGGATTCGACTGCATGACGCGAACTTGTACTCCAAAAACACCAGCTAATTCCAGGCCAACTGGAATCGCGGCGACTACCTGAAGTATGACGGCTGGCCCGAAAACGGGCAATTCAACTTCCTGTTTCCCGGCTCGCGGCTCGGCCGACAAGGTTGCCCCGAACGTCCGCCACGGCTTAGAATAAAGGTCCCACCAACAAGTTCCCTACCCGCCATCATCAGGCCTGCCACCCATGGTTGCTGCGCATCTCCGCCACTGGTTGCTCGTTGCCGCTGGTTCGATCGCTGTCCTCGCAGCTCTGAACTGCCCGGCAGTGGTGGCCCAGGAAGGGGCGTCCCCTGCGGAACCGGCCGTCAGTTTCGAGCTGGACGTGTTGCCGATCCTGACCGCTCGCGGCTGCAACATGGGGGCCTGCCACGGCAAGGCCCGCGGGCAGAACGGCTTCAAACTTTCGCTGCTGGGCTTTGACCCGGAGTTCGACTACTCCGCGTTGACCCAGCAAGCTCGCGGGCGCCGCGTCTTCCCGGCCGCTCCCCAGCACAGTCTGCTGCTGCGCAAGGCCACGGGCCAGGTGCCGCACGGCGGCGGACGGCGACTGGCGGAGGACGGCGACGATTACGCGACGATCCTGAGGTGGATCGAGACCGGGGCAACTCGCCGCATCGAGGGTGAACCGACGCTGGTGCGGGTGGAGGTCGCGCCGACCGAGCGGCGGCTGCGGCCGGGCGAGTCGCAACCGCTGGTCGTCACCGCGTTCTATACCGATGGCAGCCAGCGCGATGTCACCGGCCGCTCCGGCTTCCAGTCGAACGAAAGCGCCGTGGTAGCCGTCAACGACCAGGGAGTGATCCAGGCCGGGCCGATTCCCGGCGAGGCGGCGATCATGGTCCGCTATATGAGCCAGATCGCGGTCTGCCATGTGAGCATTCCGCTGGAAGGCGAAGTGCCGGAGGCGGTCTACGCCGAGCTGCCTCGGAACAACTTTGTCGACGACCTGGTCTGGGCCAAGCTGCAATCGCTGGGCATTACTCCGTCGCCGGCGGCCGACGACGCGCGGTTTCTGCGCCGAGCGCACCTGGACATTATCGGCCGGCTGCCGACGCCCGACGAAGTCCGCGGCTTTCTGGCCGATCCCGCGGCGAACAAGCGCGAACAGCTCGTGGACCGGCTGCTCGACCGGCCCGAATACGCCGACCACTGGGCCAACAAGTGGGCGGACCTGCTGCGGCCCAACCCATACCGCGTGGGGATCAAGGCCGTCTTGAACTACGACCACTGGATTCGCGACAGTTTCCGCCGCAACCAGCCGTACGACCAGTTCGTCCGCGAGCTGGTCACGGCCGAGGGAAGCACGTGGCGCAACGGCGCGGCGACGCTGTTCCGCGATCGGCGGGAACCGGAGGAGTTGGCGACGCTGGTCAGCCAGTTGTTCCTGGGGATCCGGTTGGAGTGCGCCAAGTGCCACCACCATCCGTTCGAAAAGTGGAGCCAGGAGGACTTCTACAGCTTCGCCGGCTACTTTGCCCGCGTCGGCCGCAAGGGGACCGGCCTCTCGCCGCCGATCTCCGGCGGCGAGGAGATTGTGCTGACCGCCAAGAGCGGCTCGGTGCGCCACCCGCTGACCGGCGAGCAGCTCGCGGCCCGCCCGCTGTTCGGCACGGCCCGCGACGCCGCGGAGAACGAGGACCCGCGGCGGCCGCTGGCCGATTGGATCACGGCCGAGGACAATCCGTACTTCAGCCAGGTGATCGTCAATCGGGTCTGGGCCGAGTTGATGGGGCGGGGCCTGGTGGACCCGATCGATGACCTGCGGCTGACCAATCCGCCGTCCAACGGGCCGCTGCTGGAAGCCCTGGCCGCCGAGTTTCGCCGGCAAGGCTGCGATCTGAAACAACTGATTCGCACGATCGCCACCAGCCACGTGTACGCTTTGAGTTCGGAGCCCAATCCGAGGAACGTGGCGGATAACCGCAACCACTCGCGGCACTACCGCACTCGGCTCCGCGCCGAGGTGCTGCTGGACGCCATCTCGGATATCACCGGCGTGCCCGAATCGTTCTCGGCCATGCCGCCCGATTCGCGAGCGAACCAGATCTGGACGCATCGAGTCAGTTCGCTGTTCCTGGACACGTTCGGCCGGCCGGATCCCAACCAGGACCCGCCCTGCGAGCGGACCGGCGAGGCCACGGTCACTCAGACGTTGCACCTGATGAACGCACCGCAGTTGCACGCCAAAGTGACGTCGGACAAGGGCCGGGCCGCCGCGTTGGCCAGCAGCGACCTGCCGGTGGACGAGATTGCCGAGGAGCTGTATCTGCGGATCTACGGCCGCTTGCCCGACGACGAGGAACGGGAAGTCGTGCGGCAAATCTTTGCCGATCCCGATACGACGCGCCGCCGGGCGACCGAAGACGTGATGTGGGCCCTGCTGAATACGGCCGAATTCGTGTTTCAGGATTAGGACGAAGGTGGCGCTGAGGAATTTAGATATGAACTCAAGAGCTTGAGATCTCCCATGCAGCTCAGTCGAATCGTACGCTGGCCGGTCCGAAGCCTGTCCCCGGTGTGGGCTAGCCTTGCGCTGGCGGGCGTGCTGCTGGCCGCGTCGCCGCTGGCGGCCGCGCCGCCTGAAGTGAAGGGCCTGCTGCCGGCAGCGGTTGGCCGGGGCGAGACGGTGTCGCTGACCGTCGAGGGGACGTTTGCCGAGTGGCCGGTCCGTGTTCTGGTGGACGGTGCCGGTGTGACGGCCGAGGCCGAGGAGACCAAGGGCCGGGTACGCGTCCAGGTCGCCGAGGATGCTCCCGCGGGGATTTGCCTGCTGCGGGTGGCCGACAAGCAAGGCCTCTCCGCCGCTCGGCCGCTGATCATCGACGCACTGCCCAGCCTGGTGGAGAAGGAACCGAATGACGAGGCGAAAGACGCTCAACTGGTCGAGCGGTCGTCGATCGTCAGCGGGCAGCTCGCCCGCAACGGCGACGTCGATACGTACCGGGTGCGGCTTGACGCGGGACAGACGCTGATCGCCTCGCTCGCCGCCCATCACGTGTTGCGTTCGCCCATGGACGGTGTGCTGCAGGTCGCCACGCCAGCCGGTTTCGTGCTGGGGCAAAGCGACGACGAGCGGGGGCTGGATCCGCTGCTGAGCTATTCGGCCAGCGAGTCGGGCGAGTTCCTGGTGCGGGTGTTCGCCTTTCCCGAAACGCCCAACAGCACGATCGGTTTCGCCGGTGGAGCCGACTTCCGCTACTGTTTGACGTTGACCACCGGTGGATTGCTGGATGCCGCGCTGCCGATGACCGCGACGGCCGATCAGCCCAGCCAGTTGGAACTGCTCGGCTGGAACCTGCCGGAGGCGGCGCGCCTGCTGCCGCTGCCTGCCGCGGCCGCCAGCCAGCCGGCGGTTGGCGTCTGGCACGCCGACGTCTCCGGCAGCCTGGTCTTGCCCGTGCGGAGCATGCCCAGCCTGGCGGCGACCGGCGGCACGCTTGCCGAACCCCAAGAGATTCCGCTGCCGGCCACGGTAGGCGGCCGGTTGACTGCCGAGCGGTCTGGGCACGCATTTCGGTTCCTGGCCGGCAAGGGGCAAGCCCTGCGGATCAGCGCCGACTCGTTCGCGCTCGGATATCCGCTGGACCCCAAGTTCGTCATCCTGGACGAGAGTGGCAAGCAGGTGGCCGAAGCCGACGATACGAACCGGCAGCGGGACGCCAGTCTGGTGTTTCGCGCGCCGGCCGAGGGCCCGTACCGGGTGCTGGTCGGCGACCTGCACGGACAGCACGGCCAGCGGTTCGTGTACCGGTTGACTCTGGAACCGGTCGAGCCTGACGCGGCGTTGACCGTGGCGCAGGATGCCTTCAGTTTCGCGGCGGACCAGCCGTTGGAGATCCCGGTGACGATTGACCGGCGCGACGGCTTCGATTCTGAACTGGAGATCACGGCCGAGGGCTTGCCGGACGGTCTGTCGGCATCGGTCGAGAAGTCCGCGGCCAAGGGCGACTCGGCCAAGCAGGTCAAGCTGAAACTGACGGCCAGCGGAGCCTGCGAGCCAGCCCGGTTTCGCGTGGTGGCGCGCGTGCCGGGTGCCGATTGGCAGCGGGAGGCGACGCTGGCCGGCGACCCGCTGCAGCCGCTTGCCCGGCCGCTCTGGATCATGGCCCGGTAGCCCGGCTGGCTACAGAATGTATTTGCTCAGGTCCTCGTCGTCGCTCACGTCCTGCAGCCGCTGCTGCACGTAGGCGGCGTTGATCTCCACTCGGCCCTGCTTCATCTCCGGCGCTTCGAAGCTGAGTTCCTCCAGCATCCGTTCCATGATCGTGTACAGCCGGCGGGCGCCGATGTTCTGGGTGGATTGATTCACCTTGAACGCGAACGAGGCCAGCGATTCGACGGCGTCCGGCGTGAAAGTCAGTTGCACGCCCTCGGTTTCCAACAGCGCGGCATACTGGCGGGTGAGGCTGCTGCGCGGCTCGGTCAGGATCTGGACAAAGTCTTCCTTCGTGAGGTCGGAAAGTTCCACGCGGATCGGAAACCGTCCCTGCAGCTCCGGCATCAGCTCGCTGGGCTTCGCCCGATGGAATGCCCCGGCGGCCACGAACAGGATATGGTCGGTGCGGACGTAACCGTAGCGGGTCTGCACCGAGGTGCCTTCGACGATCGGCAGCAGGTCCCGCTGCACGCCCTGGCGCGAGACGTCGGCCGACTTGCCCTCGCTGGCCACGACCTTGTCGATTTCGTCGATAAAGATGATGCCCACGTTCTCGGCCAGGTCGATGGCGGCCGAATTGATTTTCTCCGGGTCGAGCAGCGCCTCGCACTCCTGTTCGAACAGCACCTGGCGGGCCTCGGCCACCGTCAGTTCGCGGGTGGCCGACTGCTTGGGGATGATCTTCTCGAACATCCCCTGCAGGTCGACGTCCATCTGTTCCATGCCCAGTCCGCTGAAGACCATCGGCGAGGCCTTCTGTTCGACGGTGATCTCGACGCGATGCTGTTCCAGATCGCCGGCGATCAGCATGCCGTGCATGCGGGCCCGGGTGCGCTGGTACTGTTCGGGCGGCGAATCTTCCGAATTGCTGTCGTAGGCCAGCGGTCGGGGTGCCAGCAGGTCGAGCAGCCGTTCCTGCACTCGCCGCTGAGCCTCGCCTTCGACGCCTGCCCGTTCGCGCTCCCGCACCAGGCCAATGGCGTTCTCGACCAGTTCCCGGATCATGCTCTCCACGTCGCGGCCGTAGTAACCGACTTCGGTATACTTGGTCGCTTCGACCTTGATGAACGGCGCGCCGGTCAGACGCGCCAGTCGGCGAGCGATCTCGGTTTTGCCGACTCCCGTGGGGCCGATCATCATGATGTTCTTGGGGGCGACCTCCCGCCGCATGTCGTCGGCCAGTTGCTGGCGGCGCCAGCGGTTGCGGATGGCCACCGCCACGGCCCGCTTGGCCGCGTCCTGGCCGACAATATAGCGGTCCAGGTACTTGACCACCTCGCGCGGGGTCAGGTCGCCGCCGCGAGGCAGCTCGTCGGGCTGGTCGATCATCGGCTGCTGCACTCCATTTCCTCGACGACGATCGCCGAGTTGGTATAGATGTCGATTTCCGAGGCGATTCGCAGCGATTCGCGGACGATGTCCTGGGCGCCGAGCGACGAGTGGGCGACCAGCGCCCGGGCCGCGGCAACCGCGTAGTCGCCGCCCGATCCGATGCCGATAATCCCGTCGGTGGGCTGGATCACGTCGCCCGTGCCGCTGATCAGCAGCGTGCAATCCGCCGCGGCCACGATCAACAGCGCCTCCAGACGCCGCAAAGCGCGATCGGTCCGCCACTCCTTGGCCAGTTCCGTCGCCGCTCGCGGCACCTTCGCCGGATACTCCTTCAACTTGGACTCGAACCGCTCCAGCAGGGCGAAAGCGTCCGCGCTGCTGCCGGCAAACCCGCAAATCACGCTCCCGTCCAGCAGGCGGCGGATTTTCATCGCGTCGGCCTTCATGATCACCGTGCCCAACGTGACCTGGCCATCGCCGCCGATCGCCACTCGGCCTTGGTGCCGGACACTCAGGATCGTCGTGGCGTGGATCTTCATGCCTTGATTCTCAATTCTTGCCAACCTCTTGCCATCACCCATGGCTGCCTTTCGCTCCGCCAGCTCCTTTCATTCTGGCCGAAAACGCCCGTCAACTCCAGGCGGTGGCCGACGACTCCTCTTGGCGCACTTTCCCAGGGCTGCGCCCTGGGCTACCATAGCGCCGTCCCGTTGGGACTGAAGACAAGTTAGTGAGAAGCCGAACGATCCGCCGGGCAAGCCGGCGGGATTCGTGATCGATTGGCGGGACGTGCTTTTTGACGAGAAGCCCGATTTCGGACCGTAAAGTCTACGCGGCGGTCCAGCGGGAGGTGGCGATTCTGGCTTGCGAACGTAAGACCGCAAGCGGGGAAGACCGGCATGTTCCGCTGACCTGGAAGGCGCTGTGGTTCACGGGCCGCTGGGCATTCGCTATCCTGCCGCTATGGACGAAACGACTCCCCGCTTGCGCAGCCCGGAATTGATGTCCGCCGACGACACGGCGCTGCTGGTGGTCGACGTGCAGGCCCGGCTGGTCCCGCTGATCGCGCGCCACGAGCGGCTGGTCTGGAACGTGCGCCGCCTGCTGGACGCGGCCGCCGTGCTGGGAATCCCGGCGGCGGCTACCGAGCAGTATCCGGCCGGGCTGGGCCCCACGGTCGAACCGCTGGCCGGCCGGTTGCCGCCGCCCCCGAGCAAGCTCACGTTCAGTTGCCTGGGGTGCCCGGAACTGCTGGACGCCTGGACGCAAGCGGGCCGCGACAAACTGCTGGTCGCCGGCATCGAAGCCCACGTTTGCGTGCAGCAGACGGTACTGGACCTGCTGGCGAGCGGCTTTCGAGTGTACGTGGCCGCCGACGCCGTCGGCTCGCGCTTCGACGAGGATCGGCAGTTTGCCTTGCGGCGGATGGAAGCGTGCGGTGCGACGCTGACGACCTGCGAGGCGGCCATGTTCGAATGGTGCGAGGTGGCCGGGACGGACAAGTTCAAACGCATCAGCGCTCTGGTCCGGGAAACGCCGCCGGCCGAGCACGCTTGACCCGACCGAACTCCAGGCCACAACAGGCCCGCGGCGTCGCTCGGACAATCCCTGGGAGAAACACGACGTGATTCAGCTACCGCCGCCGCTCAACCCGCCCGTCCGCACGCTGATGGGGCCGGGCCCCAGCGACATCCATCCCCGCGTCCTGGAAGCCATGGGCAAAGGCACGGTGGGGCATCTGGACCCGTATTACCTGCGGATCATGGACGAATTGCAGTCGATGTTGCGGCAAGTATTTCAGACTCGCAATCCAATGACGATGGCGATCAGCGCCACCGGTTCCGCCGGAATGGAGGCGGCCATCGTGAACCTGGTGGAACCGGGCGATCCGGTCGTGATCTGCGTCAATGGCGTGTTCGGCGGCCGGATGGCCGACGTGGCCGAACGAGCGGGAGGGCAAGTGACCAAGGTCGAAAAGCCGTGGGGCCAGGTGTTCACGCCGGACGACTTGAAGCCCGCCCTGCACGCTGCCCGGCCCAAGCTGGTCGGGATCGTGATGGCCGAAACGTCCACCGGCGCGTCGCAGCCGATTCCGGAAGTCTCGCAACTGGTGCACGATGCGGGAGCGATGCTGGTCGTGGACGCCGTGACTTCGCTGGGCGGCATGCCGGTGGAAGTGGACGGCTGGGGCATCGATGTGATTTACAGCGGCAGCCAGAAGTGTCTGAGTTGCCCGCCGGGACTGGCCCCCGTGTCGTTCAACCAGCGGGCAGTCGACTGCGTGCTGGGCCGCAAGACCAAGGTTCAGAGCTGGTACCTGGACATCTCGATGCTGGCCAGCTACTGGGGCCAAGACCGGGTCTATCACCACACGGCGCCGATCAACATGACCTACGGTCTGCACGAGGCGCTGCGGCTGATCCTGGAAGAGGGACTGGCCGCCTGCTTCGCTCGGCATCAGCGAAACCACGCCGCGCTGCGGGCCGGCCTGGCCGCGCTGGGAATTCAGTACGCGGCGGCCGAAGGCTGCCAACTGCCGATGCTCAACGCCGTGCGGATACCGGCCGGGATCGACGACGCCGCCACGCGGCGCCAACTGCTCGAACGCTTCGGCATCGAAATCGGCGGGGGCCTGGGGCCGTTCAAAGGACAGGTCTGGCGGATCGGGTTGATGGGCTACGCCGCGCGACCGGCCAACGTGCTGGTGCTGCTGTGTGCCCTGGAACAACTGCTGGCCGAGCAAGGATACGCCTTCGCGCCCGGATCGAGCGTGGCGGCGGCCAACGCCGTGTATGCCCAGGGTTAGAACGACCGCCTGTGTAGCCGGAAGAGTCAGCGAGGGAGGCTCTCGAACCTTCTTCCGCGCTGGCGCTGGAGGCTGGATTTAGTTGCAAACTGGAGATTGCGAATTGCGAATTGCGAATTGCGAATTGGTGGCTAGTTTTCAGCGCCGCGTTAACGGTAAGTGGTGGTCACATGTAGCCCGAAGCGTAGGCGCGGGAGACCAGGTAACCTGCTGGCGGTCGACGTATGCAATTTGCAATTTGCAATTTGTGTTTCAGCGCCGCTTTAACGGTAAGTGGTGGTCACGACGCACGCCCCAAGCGTAGGCGAGAGAGTCCCTCTAACCGCCTCCCGCGCCGACGATTTGGGGCTACCCGTAAGTTTCCCTTGAACGCCGGCGGCGTGAGCGCTGGCCAAATGGCTGTCTGCTGCGCACCAGCCTCAGCCGCGGCCCAGGACGTAGCTGCGGCAGAGCCCGGAGATATGCTGTTCGTCTTTCAGATGGTACGTCGGGATTCCGGCGGCCAGCAGCGGCCCGGAGGCTTGGGCAAAGTCGTATTCGTCGTACACGTTCAGGACGGCTGCCACGGCAAATCCCTGGCTCTTCAGGTGACTGAGGGCGACGACCGACTCCGGCGCCACGCGCGGCAGAATGACCAGCGCGGTGGCGTCGCGCGGCATGCGGCCGGACGCTTCCAGCAGCAGGTCTGCCAGGTGCAGGCCGTCGGTCAGTTCGACACGGGCCAGCGATTCGAGTATCCGCACCAGTTGCTCCGCTCCGCGCCGGGTCGGCACGACGACCGGCCGCAGGCGGTCGCTGTCGTCGAGCATTTCGGCGGCGCGGCGCGCGGCCTGGCGGGAGCGGATGTCGTAATCCCAGCCTTCCTGGCGGATCCGATCGGCGGCGTCGCGGCCGTTGGTCACCAGCCCCGCCTGCTGACCCAACTGAAACAAGGCGTTGGCAATCGACGCGGCGGCCGTCACCGCCAGTTCGCTGCGGTACGGTTCGTGACGGCGGTCGTGCGAGTCGCGATGAAAATCCAGGACAATGGTGGCTCCGGCCACCGTGGACGGCTCGTACACCTTGCTGTGCAGCGTGCCGGTCCGGGCCGTCGCTCGCCAATGCACCCGGTTCAGCGGGTCGCCCGCCTGATACTCGCGGACGCCGGCGATGCGCGTCGGATCCTCGTACAGCCGATACGTCATCCGCACTTCGCCGATCGGGCGTCGGGAGGCGATGTCGAAACCCTCCAGCGGCACGACGCGCGGATAGACCAGCAGGAAATGGGGCTGCGTCGCCACGCGATAGCGCCGGTGCAGACCGAACAAGTCGCCCGTTTCCAGCACCAGGGGCCCCAGTTGATAATATCCCCGGCGGTTGCAGCGGAGCTGATAGAAAATCGCCTTCCGCCCCCCAGGCGGCAGCATCGCCAGCCGCATCCGTTGGCCGCTGACCTCCAGGCTGGGCGGCCGATGGATCAGGGCCTGCCGGGGCAGCAGGTCTTCCAGCAGGACCCAGGGTACGGGCAGCTTTCCCTGGTTGGCAATCGAGACGCTGACCGACACCTGGTCGCCCACTTCCGCCGTCAACCGGTCGCAAGTCCGCTCGGCCCCCAGCCCCTCGACCCACCACCGCGTGAGGAAGCGGCTGACCAGCAACACGGCCAGCAGCGCGTACATGGCATAGGCCAGCAGGCCCAGATTGAAGACCAGGGCGATCAGCAGCAGCAGTAGCGCGCCGACGTACCACATGGCGGTTCAGCCCGTGCCGGCCAACGTGGGCACGGCGATCTCCGCCACGATCTCCTGCACGATGTGTTCGGCAGTCAGCTTGCGCAAGCGGCTTTCGGGACGCAGGATCAAGCGGTGCGTCAGCACCGGTCCCACCACCCGCTTCACGTCGTCCGGCTGCACGTACTGCCGCCCGCGGAGCGCGGCCATGGCCTGGGCCGAGCGGAACAAGGCCAACGACGCTCGCGGACTGGCGCCCAGGCTCAGATCCTCGTTGGTCCGCGTGTCGTGGATGATCTGAATCAGGTACTGGCGAACCTTGTCGTCCACGTGCACCTGCCGCACGGCCTGCTGGCAGGCCAGCAGCTCCTCGACCGTGACCACCGGCTGCAGTTGGTCCAGCGGATGGCCTTGCCGCAGCATGTCGAGCATTTTCAGCTCTTCTTCCAGGCTGGGATAACCCAGGCTGAACCGCATCAGAAAGCGGTCGAGTTGCGCTTCGGGCAGGGGAAAGGTTCCTTCGTGATCGACCGGGTTCTGAGTGGCGATCACCAGGAACGGCGGCGGCAGCGTGTGAGTGACGCCATCCACGGTCACGCGTCCCTCGGCCATCGCCTCCAGCAGCGCCGCCTGGGTCCGGGGAGTGGTCCGGTTAATCTCGTCGGCCAGCAGGATTTGAGCGAATATCGGTCCCGGACGGAATTCGAACTCGACAGTCTTCTGGTTGAAGACCGAAGCCCCCGTGACGTCTGTCGGCAGCAGGTCGGGCGTGCACTGAATCCGCTTGAAACTGCAGCCCACGCTCCGCGCCAACGCGCGTGCCAGCATCGTCTTGGCCACTCCCGGCACGTCCTCCAGCAGCAAGTGCCCCTCGCAGAACCAGGAGACCAGCGCCAGAATCAACTGCTGGCGTTTGCCGACAATCACCTTCTCCACGTTGCCGATCAGCTTGCGGGCAATCCCCGTTACATCAGTCACGTTGCAGTTTCCCCGCCGGGTTGCGATCCACTGGAGCACGAGCACCTGGGCCCGCCTCTCCATCGTAACTTGCCGCCCGCCCGGACGGGATAGGGACCTTTCCGCGAATCGCGCCGGTTGTGGCGTCCCGGCGCGGCCGGTACAACCAAGAGCAGAGCGGATGCGGAGGTCGGTTCGAATTTCGAAGGGTGTGCTGTGTCCCGACCGGGGCCGAGGGCGATAATGAGCCAACTGAACGAAATCCAGCAACGTATCGTCGACAGCCAGTTGGCCACGCCGCCGCAAGCTGCCGAGTACGCGGCCCGTTTCCAGCAGGATGTGGCGGCGGCCGACGCGAGTGGCGACCGGTTTCTGGCGTGGCTGGTGGAGCGGGAACTGCTCACCGAGTTCCAGGCCGAGGCGCTGGCGGCCGGGCACTGCGGTCCATTCCTGCTGGGACCCTACCGCGTGCAGGAGCACCTGGCGGTGGGGCGCCTGGGAGGCCTGTTTCGCGCGGTCCACGACGAACTTGCCCAGGCCGTTACGCTCAACGTATTCCCCGCCACCCTCGCTCGCCAACCCGACAAGCTGGCCCAGATCGGCCGCGAGGCCCGGATTTTCCTGGAACTGGATCACGAGAACGTCGTACGCTCGTTTCACGTCGGGCAGGTGGCCGACACCTACTATTTGGTCCTGCAGGAGCTGCGCGGCGAAACATTGGCCTCCCGCCTGCGGCGAAACGGCCGCATGCCGTATCGCCGGGCCTGCCGCCTGGTACGCGATATCGCTCGCGGACTCCAGCACCTGCACACCAATGACGTGCTGCACCGCGATCTGCGGCCGGAACATATCTGGTTGTCCGAGAACGACCGGCCCCAGATCATGGAATTCGGCGCGGCCCGCGATGCGCTGGCCCACGTGGATGAACTGCCCGTTGACGAACCGCCAACCGGCGCCCGGCCCGATGACGCACGACACGGTGAAGCACCCGGCGCGGCGTTGGGTTACTGGCCGGACGTCGAGCCGGGGTATTACGACTACCTGGCGCCCGAACAGTCGCTGGACGTGCAGCTTGCCGACGCCCGTAGCGACATCTACTCGGTCGGCTGCATCTTGTATCACTGCCTGACCGGGCGGCCGCCGTTTGAGGAACGCAACCAGTTGAAGCTGGCCTTGTCGCACGCCCTGCTGGAGCCTCGCCACCCGTCGCTGGACCTGGACGACCTGCCGCCGCAAGTCGAAGAGACGTTGTGGGCCATGCTGGCCAAGTCGCCCGAGCAACGATTCCAGCATGCCCACGAAGTGGCGTTTGCCCTGGATCAGTATGCCGAGCACCCGGAGCGGGCCGAACAGGTCCAGGTGCTGGCCGTCAGCAGTGAATACCTGGACTGGTGCCAGACGGCGTACCCGGCGGACAGCGGGAGAATTCCCCGCGATTCGGTCGGCGTGACGCCGGAGCTGACGGAGTTTCTCGGCTGGCTCGAACGCCGGCACCGGCGGCGGCGGAACGGTTGAAAGACGTTGTCAGTGGTCGGTTGTTTGTCGTCAGTTGTCAGTTGTCAATTTGCAATTTGCAATTTGCAATTTGCAATAGGCAACAGGCAACAGGCAACAGGCATCTCTCCGCCTGTTCCCGGTGGTGAAGTGCCTCCGGCCGGTCCGACCGTTGTGTGCTTTGAGCCCAACGGCGTAGTTCACGGCCCGCCAGGAAATTTAGCGCGTAGGATGATCAGCTCGAGTGGCTGAGCGTCGAGAAGCTCACACGACTTCTGGCATGGGCGATCTTCAAGCGGAGCGCGTGCGCTCGGCCCTTCACTTATCGCACCCGAAGCATCCTAGCCCCGCGGGCCGCCTCCCCGGAAGGAGATCGTGCAGCTTTTAAGTTGTTTTGCCGAGGGGGATTTGGCGTGACAACCGAGGGAAACCTGGACAACCTGCGCTCCGGCGAGCGCTCCCCCTGGAAATCCCTCTGGCCCCTCCACGGCTTCGAGATCGTGCAGCTTTTAAGGCGTTGGTAACCTCGGGATTTAGGGGGTGTGGCTACCGGGAACTTGGGACGGCCTCAGCTTCCGCGAGCTCTCCCCCTCGATTTCCCTCTGGCCCCCTCCCCGCTTCGGCTCGTTGTACCACACAAGTCGACGCGGAGCCTGCTGGGTGGACCACAAGTGGGGGACTGGACTTTTTGCTGGACCGTGCGAATGAATGTAGCGTGGACTTCGGC